>JALRAZ010000532.1 GCA_023257935.1 Verrucomicrobiota bacterium | reverse complement strand
AGAGGAAGCGATTCCCATCCGCCCGCTCGACTTTGAGCGAGGGCTTCCAAAAAGATCTTGGTCTGAGGGTGCATGAATCCAAGCCTAAATAATGGACTTTCTTGGGACCAGCATGGCACAATCTGAAGGCACGGAACAAGCCTTTGGGTGGCACATTGTCACGGCCACACTTTGGCAGTCATGGCATGAATCATGGGGCACGTTGAAGCTGATACAATCGGCTAGCATGGCTCAAATGGCTCAAATAGCTCCCATCGCTTCATGCAACCGCGCCAACTCACACCAATAACCATTGAACGTCCTTTGATTTGGAAGGAAACTTACTTCATGTTGCTGCCTTGCTATTTCCTTATCCTGATTTCATGGGCTCTTGGCTCCTCTCAGGCGGTTGCCACACATCAGCCAAACATCCTCCTCATCCTCGCCGATGACATGGGCTATGGCGACGCTGGCTTCGCAGGTAGTCAACACCTGATCACCCCACACCTTGACCGGTTAGCTCAGTCGGGAACTTACTGCACGCAGGCTTACGTATGCAGCCCAATCTGCTCACCTTCGCGAGCTGGGCTTATCACTGGTCGTGACCCCCGACGCTTTGGCTATCAGGCTAATTTAAACCAAATGGCTAGCGCCTATGCCACTCGCCCTGAGTTACTTGGTCTGCCACCTGGTGAACACACCCTTGGCAATCACCTCCAGGCAGCTGGTTACCGAACCGGCCTGATAGGCAAATGGCATCTCGGCACAGGGCCAATCTTTCATCCCCTTGAGCGAGGCTTTGATTATTTCTGCGGCATGCTTGGAGGTAGTCACAATTATTTCCCGACTTCAGATGAGCATCGGATTGAAAAGATCAGGGAGCCAGTCACCCACTTCTCTTCCCCCTATCTAACCGACTTTTTTACCGACGAAGCCATTCGGTGGTTGGAGGAGCCCGAGCAGCAGCATGAGCCTTGGTTTCTGTTCATGAGTTACAACGCCCCTCATGGTCCATTGCAGGCCACTGAATCCGACCTCAAGATCTTCGATGGCCGGATTCAAGGTAGGAGAAAGACCTATGCCGCCATGATGCATGCACTGGATCGATCCGTTGGCAGATTGATTCAGCATCTGGAGGATCATCAAATGCGTCAAAACACACTCATCGTTTTCTTTTCAGACAATGGTGGAGCAACCAATAACGCGAGCTGGAATGGGCCACTATCTGGCGCAAAAGGATGCTTGCGAGAGGGAGGCATTAGGGTTCCGATGATTTGGTCCTGGCCCGGAAGGATTCTCTCGGCCAGAAAGCTTGATACCATGGCTGTTTCCAGTTTGGACCTCTTGCCTACTTTTCTTGCCGCAGCTCAAAGCAAGCCCCTGACACTACGTGAGCCCATGACACACGAAGATGCTAAAAACTGGAGAGAAATCAGTCGGCAGTTTGGATCATACGATGGGATGAATCTACTGCCTTTTCTCGAGCAGCAAGCTCCTGAGATGTCGCGAACCCTTTTCTGGCGCTGTCAGGGCCAGGCATCCGTCCTGCAAGGCACTTGGAAGCTCATACGTCCATCTCATCGCTCACCCCAGCTCTTCCAGCCTGGACTTGACCAGGCGGAGGCCTCGGATCTGATCCTGGATGAAAAGGAGACAGCCGATGGGCTAATGGAAGCTTTAATGCGTTGGGAATCTCTTTTACCCACCACCCCACTTTGGGGTTCTTCTCCCTTCTGGAATGGCCAAAGTGCCAAGCATTACGAAACAATCAAGCCGATGCCCGAGCCCCATTAAAGTCACAAGTTTGGCAAGAGTAAGCTTTTCAAGGCTCAGGAGTGAGCCAGTCATCGTAATGGGTAGGCAGCCAAGCAAAAGGGGCACCACCTAGGCTTAACTGAATCAGTTGATCAAAAGGCACACGCACCTCATCGCAAGCATGTGTCTTACCCCACCAGAGTTTCGAGTCAGCCTGAAGGGGTTTCCAGTGAAATTCAGTACTATCAGCTAGCAAAAGCTTCATCTCTGTGCCTTGGGAGGCCTGTAACTTGGAATAGGGCAGAGATGGACTCATGGAGACAAGACCAGCCACCATTGATCGGTCGAAAATTTGCTCACGTGACTTCGCAAGAAAACGCAGATGCTGCTGAGTCATGCCAAGTAGCTGCCCTTTGAGCAGATCACCGTTGCGTGCCACTAATTGATGTGGCCAGGATGGGACATCGCTCTGATTCCGAATCCTGGAGAGGTCTTGGTCCCCTCTTCTCGGGCCACTACCTTGAACCTCCTTTCGCCGCAACACGAGTTGAGCGAGCGCATCCGGGCGATTCGCTGGGCGAGACAAATCAAGGCGCTCTGGTGCGTGCAAAAACTCCAAGGCGCGCATGCGGTCGACGGGCAAATTGCCGCACCGATGAAATGGCGAGCGATAATAAAGCTGATTGCCAGACATAGAGAGGATTTCGCAGAAAAACACCTCACCATCGACGGTGGTCACTCTTGATGGCCACGATGAATGATCCAAGTTTTCAATGGGGCTGACATTGTCATGGTGCAAACGGACCTGAATCGGTTGGTCGAGGCGCAGGGGTATCGGCTGACTGGCCCCCATAGCCACCCAACCGGGCAGAAACCCAGTGGCACCGGAGACGAGTCGCCCCCGAAGACGAGCCTGAGGATGCTCAAGGAGGTCACGATAATCATCTGGCTCTTTGTAGAGGTTAGGAGAATGAAGCCAATCAACCTGGCTAATTTGTTCAAGACTCAGATCCACAGGGGCTTCAGCAAAGGCCACCCTCAGGTGGGCTACCCCTTTGCCAGCCGATACCAGATCCCCGTGGACACACTCCCCGTCGGCAAAGCTCCAAACCGTCCCGGCTTGAGAACGAATCATTTTCTGATCTGGATAATCGAGGCGAACGAGCCTCAAATCTTCGATCTCCTCAGGATCAGACTGATCCAGCACGATTGAGTTGCTCTGTATCGCCCAAGGGGTGTGCTCAGGCAAAGCGCCCCCCACGACAACGGGTAAAGGGGACATTTGGGATAAGGGTGACACCCCATTGACATCAAGAGAGCGCAACTTGAAGCGTCGCACGGCCAGGGATTCACCTTTGTTTCGTAAATAAATCCCCGAGAGACCCACCGGTGCCTCAATCTCTTCGATAAGCTTGAGTTGGCGTCCATTTCCAGATTGGAATCGCACCCAGCCAGCTTTGGAATCAACGCTCATTCGGAGCGACAGAATTCCAGGACTTTCATTCAGCATCATCACCGATTCCTGACCACCACGGTGCATGAGGATCACTTCCTGACCATGCACCTCCAAGCGAAAGGCATCCTCCTTCTCGGCAACCGTCTCGTTACGAGCCAATGAGAGAACAAACTGCGGGGAGCCATCGGTTTCGAACTCGAACTCAAGTTCAAATGCACGAGGCAACTGAGTTGGTTTAAAAATCGCCGATCGATTGAGCTGCGTCTGAGCATGCCCCAAGGCATTGGCTTGCCAACCAGAGGCGCGATTGGTTCCCACCAACGATCGATTTCGAAACCCTGGCCCAGACCACCAAACCCGCATATCCGGCGCTTGGACCTCATGGACATGAATGAGCGCAATCCTGTGTGGTCCCGCGTCCAAATCAAGACTCACCCCACTGACCTCCTGCCCAATCTCAACAAGCCTGGCATCGCCATCAATCAGCAGATAGCCAACTCCATCACATCTTGCCTGAAAGGTTTGCTTGCCAGCTTCCTGCACATCAATATCCCCTTCAAAGAGGATCCACTGACCGTTCACTTCACGAGAAAGCCCCACATCAAAGTAACTGGAAGCGAACATGCCCTGAGCCAAGATGTCCGATTCGGGCATGGACTGCGCATGAATCAGGTCCATCCTTTGGGCTGGCGGTTTACCAGCTACGCGATAGGACATGTTTTGAATAGGCCCACCCAAAGCAACCAACCAATCATCAAAAAGGGCACCATCGAACTCCTC
>JALRAZ010000497.1 GCA_023257935.1 Verrucomicrobiota bacterium | reverse complement strand
GAAGAAAGCGTGTCTTGTTCTGGAGCATCAACCTACTGGCCTTATTGTTGGCCATCCCCCTGCTCAAGGCCACCTGGCCCCTGATTGAGGTCCTTTGGAAAACACGGTCTGCCGCGGCCATTGCGCAAAACATGGATCCTGATGAGCCTGATGCCCAGGGCATGCGTGGCGATTTCCAGAGAATGATGGATCAAGCGGACCCAGAGCAGGCACAATCCTCACTCGACAAATTAGCCCAGCAGCTGGAAGGAATGGGACCACTGGATCAGAACTCCCTGGAAAGCTGGGCCACCAAGCTTTTTGGAACCCAACAAAAGGAACTTGGATCAGCGACGTTCGATCTGGATGCCGCGGTTTTCAGCCGCATTGAAAGGATTCGGACGGAAGTCGATGGCAAGAAGGTTTATGTTTACCTGATCGAATTGGTGGACCCCAATCAAAACAAGGACTATCGCATGGATGTGAGTGTCGAACCCGACCCAGATTACGAGCGTTCCATGATGACCTTGGATTTGATTAAACAAAATCCGGAACTACAAAAAATCTATGATGCGTTTTCCCATGCTATGACCTCATCGATTCAGTCAGACGCCGAAGAAGACAGGGAAGGGTCTTCGGCCGAGGGTCCTTGAGCCGACTTCTCAGCAGTTTTTTGAGGCAACGGTCGTTCCTGTCGATAGCATTGCATGCCTCGGGCCTCATAGTTTTGGATGGCATGAGGGTGATCCAGATCACAGGTATGAACCCATACGCGGTTTGCATGCCAAGCCCATGCCTGCTCCAAAGCATGTGTCAGTAAGGCTCCTCCGAAACCTCGACCCTGATAGGAAGGGATCAAGCCAAATATGGCAATTTCAACTCCCTGGCTATCATGGTGCTTGAGTTCATAATAACCGGCGACATGCCCCAGATGGTACAACACAAAAGTCCTCAATGTCGGATCATGGACATAGGCACTCCATTGATCTTCCTGCCAAGGGAGTTTGTCTCGCCAATGCCAGGGGCTACCGACCCATCGGTAAAGGCATTGGTTCATTTGCCATTGAGGTTGTTTAAGCTCCCACACCTTAAAATAAGGATCCTGACTGACCTTGGGTCTGAGATCCGAAGGAGCTAGCATCTGAAGATAATGGATGAGGGTTGGGTTCATAGGCTACGCTTTTTGCCAATCACGCCCTTGCGGGCAGAACGCTCGAGATAAGCGAGCGCTTCAGGGCATTGGCAGGCATTGTTTCCTAAATTCAAGTCCAGTCGGCCCACTCGTGCCGCAATCTCCTTGGCCCGCTGGTGAAGGGCCACCACGCCGCAGCCAACTTGGATGAGAAAACCGTTCATCGCATATTGAACTTCATGGCATTCATCGTGGATGGATGCTTCCACCCGATGCATCCATGAACTCAGGCGCTGCATATCAAGCGACTCATCGGCTTGGGACAACGCAAGCATACCCAAAACCACCCAACCGGCAGCTCGCTTTCTGGTGTTTTTCAATTCAATCCAGCGCGAGCCCAAAACCCAGGCATGAGGCCCTAGGGCCACCAGACGCGGGACGGTGTGACTGGCCAAGGATCCTCCTCTAGCATTTTCCAGCCAACGCGTCAGATCCTGCCTTTTGAAGGCCTTGGGGTCAGCAATCAGACCCGCAAGGATCATCGCATCATAGTTGCTTGTATCATACAGGGCATAGGCCAGATCCTGGCGGTTTTTGAAACGGCGTATCATGGGCTTCAAATCTCCAATTTTCACTCCCCAGCAGGGCTCAGAGACACCATGATTACGGATCAGCATTTTCTTGAGACTCGGTTGCCCCAATCTCTTTAAAGTCTGAAGGATTAATTCCAGATCTACTTGAAGGGTGTTTGGCCAATCCATGGGCTTTGGCACTTGACCTTCGGTTACGAACCCGAAAATATCAACTATGATCCCTCGATTGAGACTCTTGATTGGTAGTCTAACTTGCTCGCTATTGGCTCTGGTATCGCTTCGGGGTGAAGTGGGTAAACCCCAGGAGGTGGCGCCAGGTGTGTGGTTTCACGAAGGGGATCTTGTGCGCAAGGGACAATGCAACAATGGCTGGATCATTTTCAACGATTACGTTCTGGTGATTGATGCCAACTGGCCTTCAGCAGCCAAAGAAATCCTCGCAAAGATACGCCAAATCACCGACAAACCCGTGCGCTTTGCCTTGGACAGCCATCACCACGGCGATCATGCCTATGGCAATGAAGTTTGGCGTGCTCAGGGCGCGACCATCGTGGCACACGAGGGCGTGATTCAGGAAATGCAAACCTATGAACCTGGGCTGTATGGAAAGGGACCAGGGAGATGGGAGGAAGAAGCAGCCAAGCGAAAAGACGTGGCCGAATCCAAACTTGCTCCACCTACCCTGCTATTTCCCGACGCCATGATTTTTGACGATGGCCAGCAGCGCGTCGAACTGATTCATTTCGGAATCGCCCATACCCACGGAGATGCCTTTGCATGGCTTCCTAAGGAAGGCATCCTGTTTTCGGGGGATGCCTGTGTCAATGGCCCTTACAACTACATGGGAGATGGTCATACGGGTCAATGGATTCAAACCCTTGAATCGGTGCGAGCCCTTAAGCCCAAGATTATTTGCCCAGGGCACGGTCTAATCGGTGGCCCTGAAATACTCGATCATCAAATTGAATATATTCGATCTCTGAGAAATGAAGTCCGCGCACTGGTTCAGGATGGCAAAGACTTGGAGGCGATCAGAGCCATGTCGCCGGTCATTAAAGAAAAGATCCAACTGAACGATCGCATCGCCAACTATGTGGGCAGCTTTTTTGAAGCTCAAATTGAAAAAATGGTTCTCGAATTACAGTAACCTTAGCCAATCGGTTTGGGCATCAAATTTTCCTGTTAACTCATGACTTTTTCAACTTTCAGACATTCATCACCGAAGGGTTTTACCCTAATCGAGCTTTTGGTGGTGATCGCCATCATCGCCATCTTGGCGGGCATGCTCTTGCCAGCTTTATCCAAGGCAAAAGCCAAGGCCCAGCACATCAAATGTGTCAGCAACCAAAAACAACTGACCTTGGGATGGATTCTCTATGCCGACGATTATGAAGACCGACTGGTTTGGAATGACTTAACCGCAGAGGGTGCTGGATGGGTGCGTGGTCGCATGGATTATAACCCATCTAATACTCACAATACCAACTGGGCCAATCTGAAGGATCCTAACTATGCCAAGTTGTGGCAATACACCAGTGCAGTGGGTATTTACCGATGCCCCGGCGACAAGAGTTATGTGGCAGGCAACGGGCAGAAACATCAGCGTGTTCGCAGCGTATCCATGAGTCAGGCCATGAATTCCCGAGACGACTGGCTCGGCCACTTGACCGGTGCGACCTACATGGTGTTTAAGAAAATGAGCGACATCAACCGTATGGGGCACGCCAATGCCTATGTATTCATCAATGAGCACCCTGATAGCATCAACTACGGCGATTTAGCCGTTGCCATGAATGATGGCCTCGATGGAGGGCAAATTCGTATCATTGATTATCCAGCAAGCAATCACAACGGTGCTGGTGCCTTGAGCTTTGCCGATGGTCACGTCGAAATGCATCGATGGCTCGACCCCAGAACCACCCTCCCGTGGCACAATGAAACCATGAAGCTCAACGTGCGCTCATCGGATAACCTCGACATGGTCTACCTTTCTCGCCACGCATCGGTGCGAAAGTAAAACCTTGGGAGTCAATGGTTCCTCTGAGTCAACGCATGCGCCTGAGTCATTTAGCCATCACGACTCGGGCAAGGTATCGATGCCCATCGTCAGGGGAAGACCTTGGTTAAAAGGTGTCGGTGGGCTTCAACCCGAACCCTTCCTTGAGTACTTGGACGACTTCTTCCAGAGAGGCCCATTCTCCCACTCGAGGTATCTCATGTTTACGGCATAGGTGAAGGAATTCGCGTAAATAGGGGCGGGCCGCTTCCTTGAGAGCTGCGTCGAGTTCAAAAGGTGTTTGATCCCTGGTTTTTTTTCGGCTCCTTACTTTTTGAAAAGCCGGGCCCAATACAGGTTCCACCATCAGGGCATGCGCTGATATAGAGGCCTTTTCCACACGGCTCCGTATCGTTTCACTGGATGCCATGGCGAGCGCCCGCTGAAAAAGTTTGAGGCCTGCCAAGCCGACCCCTTGATCCAAGCCATGATCTGCTGCGTTCCCAAAACAATTGCGGTGGCCTTCATGGGCTAGTGATGCCGATTCCACCAAGGATAAGTAGGCCTGAATAAACGGCGCGGCCTCTGCGTAATGCAAATCAAGAAACTCTTGAATCAGGGCCTTTTCATCCGATGAAGGATCCCAAATCAGCCGACTGATGAGGTAGTTCTTGAGCCCCCCCATTTCAGACCCAGCCGCAGGACCCTGCATGAAGAGGCCTCGCACCCCATTTTGCGTCAGAAAACGAATATTCTCTCCAAGAACCTGTAAGTTGGGACATGGAATCAGATAATCATGAAAATTGGTCACATACGTCCACACATACACATGATCACTGATGCGGCCCCAGTCGCGTATATCATCTCGAAAGGAAGTATTCAGCGGGCAGTTGGCATCAGTCATGGCATGCTTTTGACAGCATTCAATGCTTGCCAGTTGAATTTGTACGTTTGAGCGAGGTTTAAGATGTTGAGGTGGACGACGAGAGTAGGCATAGGCCAAGGTTCCGACCAACACCTCAGGGAATTTTGTCTCAACCTCTGCGGCAACATGGTTGACCAAACCTAGCAACGAACCCATGGGCGTTCCCTCCCGATCATCGGCTTTTTGGCAGGATGTACAGCGGCAATACTGCTCGTTGTCATTCTGAGATACCGAAACATTCCCAAGAAAAGGCTGCTCCTCCAATTGCCGCAAAACTTTCTCGGTAATGAGGCGGCGCACCTCAGGATGGGTCGCACAGGGCTGAACACCCGGGTCATATTGGTCATTCCAAATATCCCGAGGCCTTTGACCGTCTATTTCATTGTAATATTCTGGATGGGTCTCGCCATATTCCTTCCAAGGCATCTGGTTTCCAAAAGTGTGATTGATCAATCCGATGGATGTCTTGCCTCCATAGCGTGCCTCCTCCTGGACCGTATTGGTGCGCATACGGGTCGCAAAAAGATGATCCTCTCCTATTTCGCCAAAATAACTCCAACGAAACCGAAGGGGAGGATGATAGGTTCGAGAGCTTGGTAAAAAACTTCTTTGAGGATCCCAAGCTGGCACATGCGTGTGGTCGGGGGTTAAAAATCGCACCCCCAATATCTCTTCAACCCAGTCATATACGCCGTAAATCAAACCTCGAGGCCCGCCTCCTCGAATCAAAATACCCTGATCAGTTGACTGCCATTGATAATCCTCTTCACCCAGATTTTCCGTCTTTTGTGGGGGCTCAAGAAACTGTTTTGGGGGCACTGAATCAGGCGAAATCCAAAGCATATCGGGGCGTAGGTTGGATGAACCCAGGATAGGGAGGGAATGCTTGGTCGCAGTGTTGAAAAATTGTTGCCACTCCAGAGCTGCATGAGATAGGGCAGGGTTAGGGGAGTCGGACGTCCAAATCGACCAACCACTCATGTAGTCAGGGGTCCAGGAATCCTTTGACGACTCTTGGGTTTGTCCATACAGGCAAAGAACTGTGATCCAGCCACCTAATAGGCCGGCCATCAGGTGCGAACGCCTTTTGCAATCATAAGGGTCCATCACTTGAGCCT
>JALRAZ010000382.1 GCA_023257935.1 Verrucomicrobiota bacterium | reverse complement strand
ACATGAAACCAGGGCATGGACAAACACGCTGCCATCAGGACCCAGCACTCCATGCACCGAGCTCGGTGCGTGAGGGAGGTTATGGGATGGACGTATCGGCTGCAAACCATGAGCTCCAGCCTCTCAGGTATCCACGCAGGGCGCAATGCCAGAAGGTAAGAGAGGGCATCCTAGGATGCCAGACAAACTGAGGAGCCGCTCAAAGCAAAGCTCAGAGGCCCACAGTCGTGGCACGGTAATATCGTATCGCAGTTGCCTTGGAGGTCGGATCAGACCACTGGGTGACCCCATCAACCCCGATTTGAACGCCAGAGACGGCTGGTTTCCAATGAACCAAATCCTCGCTGTACTCCAAATCACAGATACTGCCGGCTGGCCCCGCAATGCGGAGAGTGAAAAAGCCTTCAATGGAAAGCCCTATGGGCTGCAGCACCAGAGGCACAGGAGAAGACTTTACAAGCTCTAGTTTATAGTTATCGAAAACCAAAAAATTATCTCCTGGGCTATCGGGATCATAAATGCTCCAAACAGCATCCATGTCGCTCAAGTTTAACTCTGAGCCGATAGTGGTGATCGGTTGAGCCTCAAACAGTGCGGTCGTGCCAATGGATGCCTCCCAGCGATTCCTGGGGAAATCCATCAGGATCGTCAGGTCATAAATGATATCATTTTCAAAAACATAGTCCGTATCCCTCAATCCCTGCTCATCATCCAAACTGTAGGCAATGAATTTGGTCTCATTGTCAAAGTCCAATGAGAAAAGACGAAACCCCTCACTGTTATAGGCACTCCACCTGAAATTATCTCGCTGATTGTTGAGTGAATCCACGATCCCCATCTCCACATCAAAGCGCAGCACTTGGTCAACAACATCCATCGCAGGGACATAATCAACGGGCATGATCACACTGAGGAATTCAATCGGCAGGGAATGAGCTGGTGGAGCAAAGCCGATATATGCTCTCTGGTTGCCTGGTTCATTCATCAACTCAAGCAATCCTGTTGAGGCATCATGATTGGTCTCAAGAAAATCCCCCCCACTCACATAACCTATCCACCCTGATTGCCCGATCAGATCCTTTTCCATCGAATAACCTTCGGTCTCCTCAAAACCAGTTTCGTAAATTAAATCCCTGGCTTCTCCTCCGATGGTTTGGGTGAGCAAGAATATGCCAAAGCATAAAGCATATCCCATGCTTGGCATCCCAGGCCATTCTCTTGAGCTGTTCGTGCAGGGTTTCATCTTCCTGGCCTGGACAGGGTCCTGGAGTTGTTCGATGACGAGGCAGCACCGCGAGGAGAGGCTGCGGATCGACTGGGCGCGACTGAAGAGCGTCCTGCAGCCGTCATATCTGGGCGACGCATACTCGCAGCGCTGGAGGAATTTGAGGAAGGCATGACAGATCGAGGGGTTTGGACCGCAGAATTACGGCGATTGAGGTTACCACTACTGGGCAACCTGGCGGCAGAAGGACGATTCAATAAGCTTTTCGAACTGGGCGCAACCGATCTAGACAAGCCCGATGAAGCTCCCCTTGCTCCAAGATTCCCTCCCACCGTGGACGTAGCTTGATCAGATCGAAGGTACCTATTACCAGGGGTGGCTTGGTTCAATTGGGAAGCCCTGGAGGACATGGCTGATGAACGCATCACTGGGGTACTCGAGCCAGAGATTTGTCCGAGTTTAGACTGGCTGAGGCTCGGCCTGGTGTTGATTGAAGATCGATTGCCTGAAGCGGAGATTGAAGGGCCTGTGCTTTGGAAGGATTCTCGCTGCGAAACGGATGAGCGGCTGCGCTGCAAATCAGACCTGGAAGCGGGCAATCCAGATGGCTCGGTGATCCGGCTAGCAGAGACTGCACCGCTAGGCTGCCTCTGCGGTAAGGAAGTGCTACGCCCAGAGGTAAGTGGCTGTTCAATGCGCCCAATGCGTGGGCTTGTGATAGCTGGCCTGAGATTTCCCCTTGGGGCGATGGTTGATCTACTGATCGATTCCCGATCGTTTCTGGTCGTCAGAGTCCGGTTCTCACGATTCATGCCCACGGAGGCACCCGGCCTCATAGAAGACCTGGCAAGTCCCGCGTCACTTGAGGCATTTCCAAAGCTTGAAGTTGCTTGGGATGAGCGCATCACGGGCCGACCCTTAGGTTGACCTGTCGCCGAAGTCGACCTGGCATCTTGGCCAGCAAGGGGCCTGAGCAGACGGCCAGGCAAATTAGCACCGCCTTCGCTCTGGCGTTGGGCAAGGTGACTGCTCTTTTGGGATGTGCGATTCATTGTAGGTCGACTGAGCGCAGGGCGACTGGCCTGACGGTTGAGCAACTGCCTTGAGAGTTCAGTCTGCTGCGCTGGCAGTGATGGCCGAAAAACCTTCAGGGAGTTGCCCTGATTCGCTGTAAGCACCTGCTTATTGGGGTTCCCAACATCGTCTAGACGCACCTTGCGAAGTTCCTCCCTCGATCCGAGGCCTAGGTTTTGGGGATCGACACCCTCATTGATTACCGTGTTGTTATTGACCACATTGTATTGGTTGATGACTGTGGAGTGGTTGTAGACGTCGCGGGCTTGGTCCACTTTCACCCCATGTCGCCCCACATGATCATCGCGAAAATGTCTCTTGGAAACGAAGGCATAGTGAGCGTGGCCGAGGCCGAAACCAAAACCTACCGAGACCCGGCTGCCGTGGTAAGAGAAACCAACGCCTACCTGATAATGTGATCCCGGAGGCAGCGGAGCCCAACCACAGTAGGCGTCAGAGGTTCTCCAGGTCACCCAGGAAGGCCCCCAAACCGTATCAGGCACCCAGACCCAACCATAGGATCCATGCAGGCTCCATCGACCATAATGAAACGGAGCCCATCCCCATGAGTAATAGGAATGCCAATACCAACCGCAATCGCTGTAGACCCAACGCCCATCATCACAATAGGGTCGCCATGCTGGGTTTCGAACGGCAACGGTGGGTCGCCAGCACCAACCATAATCGGTCACATGGACCCAGGCCCCGTAAGGCTCAAGTTGTTCCTGGAAATATTCCGTAGTCACGGTGGTGGTCGTGGTCGTTGACGGACCAGGACTGGTGACCTTCGAGTTGAAGCCATAGGTATTAACAGAGCCTTCAATCGGCCCTTGCGGTGAATTTTCCACCGATGAGGAGGCAGGAGTCGCAGTGGCCAAATCGCCCCCCTCAAGTTCTTGGATCCCCCCAGGCGAAGCAAGCGAATGCGCACTCAAACCATGCTGCTGATCCCTCTCAAGCATGAGGGCAATGATGGTTTCCGAAACGCCGATATCTTTCAGGTAAATCATCGATTCTGCGTTCAGGAAAAAAGGCTGCTTGGATGTTTGCACATAAGTCAGCAACACCTCATCGGACATCAGGGCTTCGTGCAACTTGATGACTTCACGTGTGGGGGAACTCAACCCAGTAGGATGGACTGACTGGAGTGTTTCTTTCTCCACTTGCAGCAAATTTTGATGGACCGCCCTTTCATCCAACCCTGCAGGTTGGTGGTTGGACTCAGGATTGCTGGTTGTCGTGGTGGTGGTGACCTGACGTATCACCCTAGGATGTGGCACGGTACTCACCACAGTGTGGGTTGATCTGGACTGACAACCACCCATGTATGGGAGGATGAAGAGACAGACCCAAAGACTCCGTAGGTTCATTCCTTTTTTGCATTTCACAAGCTTAGCCTTTCTCCTAGCGTTTCCAATCTGCAGCAGCGCGACGACCGAAAACAGTTTTATTTCTTTTTCAAAAGACACCTTCACCCCTCAATCTTCATCATACTCGGTATGCTCGAGCCAAACTTAGGGCTTTTACGGACTGATCGTGGGATTTCCACTTGGTGTTCCTGTGTATCCTAGCGAAAGCTGGCATCAAAAAGGGACATCCCCTGATCATTTTTCTTTCATGATGGCAACAACCCACCAGAACCGAGACAACACGCATTCCTGAATTGAATCACGCAGCGCACTCTGTCAACTTCCTTACATGCCAGGTGAAGTGATGCCAGTAGGTGCTTCTCTAAGTGATCAGGATTTAAAGGATTTGCGACGAGCAAGACTGCTTTTGGAGGGTCCCACCATGGCCAGCAAGCTCACTCAAAAACTGGGAAGACCCGTTGAACGAGCTATGGGGTGCCTACCTAGGTTTTTCCGCTCAACCATTGAACTAAGCACCAAGGCAGCGCTGAATCATTCCGTCAAGCTGGCGAGCATCACCATGAGGGATGGGGCGCCTGGAAGGGCTGCACCTGGCATGCACCAAATGGCTCTGATGGTTTCTGGAGGCCTTGGCGGGGCACTGGGGCTGGCTACTTTTCTATGGGAAATCCCCTTATCGACCACGTTGATGCTCCGCTCGATTGCTGACATTGCTCGCAGTGAAGGCTTTTCCATTCGTTCACCTGAAACCCTCACTGCGTGCATCGAGGTATTTGCTCTTGAAGGCGGCAGGCAGAAGGATCAGCCAGGTTCCAGCAATTACTGGGCAGTGCGACTGGCACTGGCTAGAGTTGTTTCCGAAGCAACCGCCGCTATGGCTGCTGCCCAAATCAGTCAAGGCAGCGGAGCTGTCATCCCTCGTCTGATCTCAGCGGTCGCAGCTCGATTCGGCGTGATCCTATCCCAGCAGGCGGCTGCTAAAATGATACCCATTGCTGGCGCAGCTGGGGGCATGGCGATCAACCTTATTTTCATACGCCACTTCCAGCGAATGGCCAGAGGACATTTCATCATGCGCCGGCTCGAGCAAACCCACGGACCTGAGGTCATCAGGCAACTTTATCGCTCTGTCGCCCTACCCTACACCGCTTGACTCAATTTCAGAAGGTGGCTGGGGCCCAGGCGGTGGTGACAGGTATTCCCAAATCACCTGAGCTGCTCGATCAAAAGCCTGCTCCGGGCTAGCTTTGAGCATCAAATCCGCCAAGGCATCGTGAGCCGCTTGCCTCTGGCTGCTGGAGCGCAGCCAGACGACCACCTTG
>JALRAZ010000341.1 GCA_023257935.1 Verrucomicrobiota bacterium | reverse complement strand
CAAGTTTTTGCAGTTGATGGGTCCAAACCTTCAAATGCATTGACCTGGTTGATGGCCAGGGACATAGTGTCGACCTCTTCTGAGTGCACCGGTAGCTCAACTGGATAGAGCATCTGACTTCGGATCAGAGGGTTGGGGGTTCGAATCCCTCCCGGTGTATGACTAACTTTCACTTCACCCATTAGTGGAGCACGATCTCCCTGGCTATTTAGGACTCGGTTAGGGTCCATTGGGCCTTTGGGCCATTTTCATCCCTGCAAGGTTTTGGGTTTGAGGGCATGGTTGACCCTATTGTATTATCAAGGTCTTTCCATGAACGCCAAGCCCTTCTCTCAAGGTTGTGATGGATTTCGATCCATGTCGCGTCGTCAGGCTCTACGGGCGGGTAGCCTGGGCGCACTGGGCTTGTCCATGGGTGACTTGTTTCGCATTCAAGGCTTTTCACAGGAGGCCTTCACCCAGACAAAGGGATTACCCAGGCAAGCCAAGGCCCTAAGTGTGATTCAATTGCATCTGGGTGGTGGGATCCAGCAACAGGAATCGTTTGATCCCAAACCTGAAGCCCCTGTGGAAATCCGTGGAGCTTTTGGGGTGACTGCCTCCAAGAATGGTGACCAGCTTAGCGACACCATGCCTCGAACCGCCGCAGTCGCTGACAAATTGACCATCATCCGTAGCATGGTGGGAAAAATTCCTGATCACGCCTTGGCCACCTACCATACCTTTACAGGCTACTTGCCAACACCTGTGATCGATTACCCACAAATGGGGGCTGTGGTATCGCATGAACTGGGTTCCCGAACCGTCATGCCTCCCTACATGGCTATTCCGAAACGAGAAGGCTTCGGAGGGGGAACCGGGTTTCTCAGCAGTGCATTCGGTGCTTTTGAATTGGGGTCCGACCCCGGCAATGCCGGATACCGCGTCAGAGACCTTCAGATACCCAACCATTTACTCCAAGAACGCGTGGACCGGCGGCTTTCGGCTCGTCAAGTCATTGAAGGTCGTATTCGACAACTTGAATCTGATCCCGCGAAGTTGGCCACCATGGATGATTTTTATCGCAAGGCCTACGACCTACTGACATCCCCTCAGGCACAGGCAGCCTTTTCACTGGAAGAGGAGAGCGAGGAGACTCGACGCCTTTACGGTAGCGATGTGGTCGGGCTGCGCGGTCCCGACAATCGATTTCATCCCAAGGGTCTCGCCGAACGTTTGATGGTGGCCAGAAGGCTGGTTGAAGCCGGGGTACGTTTTGTCACCGTTTCCTATGGGGCATGGGATTGTCATGTCGATGTTCAGAGCAATACCCTCGACCAGGTTCCTGCCCTCGATGCTGCGATTGCTGGCATGGTAAGCGATTTGGATCAGCGGGGTCTTTTAGATACCACCATTTTCTGGGTGACGAGCGAATTTGGGCGGACACCCAGGATCAACAAGGATGCCGGTCGAGATCACCATGCTCGCTGTTACTCGATGTTGATTGCAGGTGGCGGTTTCACCCGTGGCCAGGTTTATGGTTCCAGTGATGCCACTGGCGCCGAACCAGCGAGGGACCCAGTGCGCTTGGAGGACCTGCAACACACCATTTATCACCAACTGGGAATTGATGCCTCGAAAGAGCTCTTGGCCTTTGGCACACGCCCGATTGAAATCATCAAGGGTGGGCACCTGGTCCATGGGCTTTTGGGGTAGATCATGAAAGCCTGGATCAGCACAGAGACTGCATTAAAGCAGGGTTGCTTGAGGCCATCTGCCTGGCATGTCACCTTGTTGCTCTGTGGGATCCTGAGCCTGCTGCTTGTTCAGCAAGTCCAGGCACAGAGAATGACCAAGGGCCTTGAGCATGTGCGCCCGCGCTTTGGGCAACAGGGAACCACTGTCGAAGTTCAACTTCTTGGGATTGCCCAGGCCCTGAGTGACCCACGCAAGCTACTCTTCTATCAACCGGGCATCGAGGCCACTGACCTAGCCATGGGGCCAGCACCTAAAAGGCAAGATCTGGTTCATGGAGGCTACGTTGATGCTTGTGTCACCGCTCGCTTTCACATCGCCCCAGATTGCCCACCAGGTCAGTATGCTTTTCGATTGCTTTGCGCCCGAGAACTCTCCCTTGTCGGCACTTTCCATGTGACACCGTTCATGGTGATCAACGAACAGGATACACCCAACGATTCGCTTGAAACCGCGATGAAGCTTGTTCACCCCATTACGGTAATGGGTGAGCTGGGTGCCGATGGCGTAGATTACTATCGAATCGCTGCTCAGCAAGGGCAGCGCCTCTCTTTTGAGCTGCAAGCCGTTGGCATCGCTGATCAAAATTATGGGGACTCGGAATTCGATCTGGCCCTGAGGGTATTGGATCGATCGGGCAAGGAACTGGCTTACAATGATGACAATGCCTTCCACGTGCAGGATCCTGTCATTTCCATGCAGGCCCCCAGCACGGATGACTTCTGGGTGGAGGTCAGGCATTCGGTCTATGCGACCCGCAAGGTTGACTATGCCCTGCATGCTGGGGATTATCCGCGTCCAACCGTTGCCTACCCTCTAGGCGGTGAGGCGGGTACCGAGCTCTCCTTCCAATGCCTGGGCGATGCCATGGGACGCTATCAAGCATCCCTTGCCTTACCTACAGACCAGGAATCGATCGCTTTCTTCGATGGGGGGCCCTCACCCATTTCACTTCGAGCCAGCCCGTTTGCCAATGTATTGGAATCAGGGGACCTGACCCCAGTGCCACAGTTGCCTGTGGCGCTCAATGGGGTGATTGAGGATGCCAGCGATGTGGATGCCTTTATGGTGCAGGTCAAGGCATCGGATGCCTGGAGGGTGAGGGTTTATGCAGCAAGCCTGGGATCCCCCATTGATCCCATTTTGATCATTCGCCCCCTGGGCACCGATGGGCAACCGGGAGAACCCGAGATCGAGCAAGATGATGCCAGCCTCACCGAGCGGGACATTTTCGGCACCGCTTACCGAGGTGGGGGTGGCAGGACGGCTGTGCTGGATCCGTCGGTCCTCTGGCGACCGCGACAAAGCGGGAATTATTGGATCGAACTCGCCGATTCAAGTGGAGCCGGTAGCCCAGAAGGGGTTTACCGAATTGAAATAGAACCCATTCCAAACCGCTTCCAAACTGTTCTGCGTAGCCAGTCCAATGATTGGGTGGAAAGCATGCGCACCTCCGGGTTTGCCATCCCCCGAGGGGGCCGATGGACCGTGAATGTCACCCTCCAACAAGGTCAATTCAGCTCCCCAAAGGGAGCTTTCGATCTCATGGCTCGTGGATTGCCCGAAGGCGTGGAGCTTGTGAGCCCAAGGGTGCCAGAAGGAGCGCTTCTGTGGCCGGTCCAACTCATCGCTCATGCGCAGGCCCCGCTGGGCGGTTCGACCTTCCTGCTTGAAGCACGCAGCAGCGATACAACCATATCTGGAGACACCTTTGCCCCGCATGCCCAACAAAACATCCCCTTCCTGAACCATTCTGGAGGCAATGCCCTCCACCACGTGCAAGTGGATCGCTACATGGTGGGGGTCACCGACCCAGCCCCTTTTCATGTCGAGGTTGAAGCTCCAAGTGGCCCGGTCGCCAGGAATAGCGAGATAGCCCTGCGCATCAAGGTGCATCGAGAGCGTGACTTCAGCGGGGAAGTGCAGTTTGCCGTCGGCTATGCGCCGACCGGAATTTCGTCTCAACCGATCACCACCCTGCCGGCTCATGAATCGGAAGCATTCATCAAGCTTTCGGTGGGAGCGGCCACGCCCAAAGGTGCCCAGCCATTTGTGGTCGTTGCCAACAGTGTGCATGAGACCCTAACCCCATGGTTGGGGACAGGGCACGTGCAGGTTTCTTCACCCATCATCACCCTGGATATTACCGAACCGTATTTGGAACTCAGCTCGGACCCCACCAGTATACGCAGGGGCGAAACCCAAGAGTTCTCATGGCAGATACGCTCGCTGACGCCCTTTGAAGGCACAGCCACCGCCCGACTCCTTGGCCTGCCCAAGGGAGTCCAAGTCATCGGGGATCAGCCAAGGCTCACCACGGATGCTCAATCCATTACTTTCACATTAGAAGCTGATAACCAGGCCCTGCTGGGACTGGAAACAGGCATACGGTGCGAAGTGATCATCCAAACACATGGCACAGAGATCATTCAGCGCGCTGGCCAAGGAAGCCTGAGGATAGACCCGGCCCTACGCGCCGAACACAACGCGATCCCATGAAACTCCTTCGCAACATCCTTCTTTTAAGTTTGTGTTTTCACCTCGATCGGGCAGGGCTGGCCGAGGAAGCGCCCACCCCAAGCTTCAAGGGTGATGTCATGCCCATTCTTTTTAGAGCTGGGTGTAACGCCGGGACTTGCCATGGATCGGCCAGAGGTATGGATGGCTTCAGGCTTTCGTTGTTTGGATACGATGTTCAAGGAGATTACTATCGTATCGTGCAGGAAATGGTTGGGCGCCGGATCAACACAGCCATACCAGAAGAGAGCTTGTTATTGCGCAAGGCCATCGGATCAGTACCCCATACAGGTGGCACACTTTTTTCGGCGGAAAGTCTTTATTATCGCAAGCTCAGAGATTGGATTGCCGCTGGTGCACCCAACGATGGCAACCAGACACCTGATGCTGTCGGCATCACCCTCTCCACCACGCAATTGGCATTTGAGCACACCACCGACCCAGCGGTGAGG
>JALRAZ010000287.1 GCA_023257935.1 Verrucomicrobiota bacterium | reverse complement strand
TGCTGGTTTGTTCGACAATCCCTCTGGCATCGCTCAGAGCCAAGGAAACGGTGGCTTCACCCCAATGAATATCCTTTGCTGAGACACCCCATTGGGAAAATTTCGGCTGCGCGAAGTGACCAGATATTTGAAACGTCCCTGTGTAGAGTGCTACTTGATAAATGCCCCG
Organism: Verrucomicrobiota bacterium; assembly: GCA_023257935.1. Taxonomy (GTDB): domain Bacteria; phylum Verrucomicrobiota; class Verrucomicrobiia; order Limisphaerales; family AAA164-E04; genus UBA7971. Next base: position 11,675 of record JALRAZ010000287.1, on the reverse strand, counting down.
GTGCCGGATTTCGTTGAGTATCGTGCCATCCACATGAAGTGCTTCAGGTAGGAAGGCTGCCCATCGTTTCTCTTCTCGATGCACGGTTTGGGTTTTGTCCCCTTGCTGAAAGGTTTCCATCCAACGGTGAGTGTATGGGACTGAAATCCAGGGACCCCTCAGATGCTGTGGGTTACCCCAGCTATCCGTGACATCGCTTTGAGCTTCACTGCGTGTTGTCTGCCTTTGCCGAATGACCCCGTCGATCATTCGGATGGGGATGATCAGTATCAGGGTCAGCATCGCCATCATGAATGCTCTTAGGCAAAGAGATTTTGCCATGGCACGCATGCAGTGATGGATCCACTCTTCAAGAGGTTGTTTCATGTTCTTTTTTGGGGTTTGAATTCAGTGGTAGCGTAAGAACTGTTGGTGCCGCGGCGGATGCTTACTGATAGCGCATGCAGACACCCAAGAAAGACCATGGATGGAAGCCAGCCTAGGAAGAGCCCAGAGGCTCCGTCAGTATCTGAAAAGGCTTCGTCGGGTGGATTGGGCAGACCTTGCCAAGTTCTGTAACCTATTTCCACTCCCATGAAATAGCCTCCCCACATCAAGAGGATACCGAAACCCAAACAGAAGCCTCGGGTAACTACCCCCTGTGACCCGCTACCGATTACCACACTCAAGCAAGCTGGGATCCAACCCAGCAAGAAGGGTAGCCTGCCGTATGTCCATAACACCCAAAGATGCTCCGGAATGAGTTTGTTATCGGGCTCCATGATGGGCTTGAAGCAAAGAGCCTGAGGTGACACGTGTGGGTTGCTCCCAACTGCGGAGTTTGTCCACGACGGCTTGAATGGTTTCAGGAGGTGTGGAGGTGCCTGCTGTGATGCCTATGGTATCATGAGGATCGAACCAATGAGGCCTGAGTTCTTCGGCTCGTTCCACCTGGTGGACTCTCGGTTGAATCCGAGCGATGGATTGTGTCAGCTGTTGGGTGTTATTGCTCCGACTCCCTCCAATGACCACAACCACATCCGAATTGGATGCCAGTTTTAGGGCTGCTTGCTGCCTTCTTTTGGTTGGCTGGCAAACCGTATCCTTGAAGACCACCTCACTCTCTGGGGAGTGAGACCGTATGAGGTCAACGAGATCATGCACTCGTTCGATGGGTTGGGTGGTTTGCGCCACGATGCCGATACGGGGAACTTTTGGTATGGAATCGATGTCGCTCACCGCTAGAACGACTGAATAGGATGATAAATCCCGCGTCATGCCTTGAACTTCGATATGGTCACGGCGCCCGATGATGACGGGGTAGTAATCTTCCTCCACCAGTTGCTCTAGATGTCGGTGCGCAAATTGGACCAGCGGGCAGGTGGCATCCTTGATCGTAAGGCCTGTTTGCCTTGCTTTCTCATGAATACTCCCAGGCATACCGTGGGCCGTGATAAGAATGGTCCCTTCCTGCGCCTGATCAGGTTTGTCGATAAATTGGACGCCAGCCCGACTCAGCTGATCTTGAATGACCGGGTTGTGTGCCAAAGGTCCCAGAATGTGCACGGTACTTCCTCTTACTGAATCAAGGGCCATGGTCAGGGCATCTTGCACGCCAAAGCAGAGACCCATGTGAGAAGCTAATTGAAGTTTCATAATCGTTGAAAATTACTTTGCAGAACAAAGTAAAAAGGTTAATTGATCGGTGTTCATGGTTTTTTAAGGTGGGAAAGAGTCGTTAGGCCTGATTCCAACTGACAATTTTTGCCAGGAGCTCGATATAATTCTTGAAGGCCTGCTTGCCTTGTTGAGTCAGTCGGTAACTGGTGTGAGGGCGATTCTCCAGAAAGGTTTTGGATACTGCCAAATAACCTGCTTGCTGCAGGGTTCTGATGTGCATGCTTAGATTACCATCTGTCATTTGCAAAAGATCCTTCAAATCGCGGAATGAAAGGTCCGGATGACTCGAGATACAAGACATGATGGCCATCCGTCCTTTTTCGTGGATGACTTTATCGAGTTGGCTAAAGGTTTCGGTTTTCATCGAGCTTGGAGGGAATCTTTTTCGGTCAAAAACAGGTAGATCCCGTATGCAAAATGTAGAAATCCAAAAGTTGACCCCATCACGATATGGCCTTGAGACCTTGGGTCGATGCCTCCTTCGTGGGCTTGTTGGAAAGCAGTCGCAAGTGAAACCAGCCCGGTCAGGACAAAGGCTGCACCAAAGAGTTTGATGCCCCGAGGCATGAAGAAACCCGCCGAAAAGAGAGCACAACCATAGAAGAGCATCCAAAGCGGCGGTATGCCCCAGTAAAACGAATCGGGTAAATCACGGCGTATGGTAGCTAGGAACCCCATTGCAGCGCCGCAAACCAGTGCAGGTGCCATGGCCGTGGCCACTCTGCGCGTGGGTGGTGACCAAAAAGGTTCCCGATCCACCAAAGCCTGCTTTCGAATCATCAGGCTGGAGAGGGTCAGGCAGACGAGACTGGTAAGCATCCAGAAGAGGCAGAACTGGGGGCCGTATTCGATTTGCAAGGACCAGCCTAGCCAACCTGCTGCCATGCCAAGACAGCCTGTTAAGGTGGAGGTGGGCGCCAGCGCTCGACGATAAAGCGTCGAACGCTCCATCAGAGTCTGGATCTCTTCCAATCGCTGCGCTGCCCACTCAGAAGTCATGACAGTAATAACTTTGTGGCGCAAAGTAAAAATGTCAAGCCTGTTCAGCCGAACTTCATGCTTGCCGAGAGTCGTGATGGCTTTGAGTCAATCTTAGCAGCAACAGGAGCCAGACTCCTCTGTCGAATCGAGTGTGGCGCAGGACCCCTTAAGTTGTTCTGGGCTGCGGATGGGGAGGGTGCTGCAGTCAAAGGCAACGGCGTCCTCTACTGCGATGGAGTTTGCTGGCTGAAGTGTTTCAAAACTGGTGGCGTAGGGTTCTTGACCTAGTCGCTGATAGGTTCGGTCACAGATAGCCATCGCTTGTCCCCGATAATAAGTGTTCCCATCATCATCGGTGACCGAACGAAATGGGCCCCTGTAAATGGCAGCCTGATGTCTCTCCAGACACGGTCCTTGATCGCCTTTGAAGGCCTCCACGGTGATACTGCGGAATTCGATTCCCTCTACCACTCGCCACGGTCGAGGGTCTCGCTTGACCAGTCGGATGCCATAAAAACCAACTTCCTCAAAAGCTGCTAGGAATGCCTGTTCACTCAGGGCCCCACTGATGCACCCACTCCATAATTCGCTATCGGCCTGCATGGAAGCAGGCACGACTTCATCGCTGACAATATCCGAAATCACGGCCCGTCCCCCCGATCTGATGACTCGGAAGAGTTCAGTAAAAAGCTTCTTCTTTTCGTCTGATTCGACGAGGTTGAGCACGCAGTTGGAAATGACCACATCCACGCTTTCCGAAGGGACCAATGGCGATTCTCGCCGAAGACGATCGGCTTGCTCAATCGCCCTGAGGTAAGCTTCAGAAGATTCTATGGGGTGTGAAGCAAGGTGCCTATCCCAGAGTTCGAGATCCAGACTGAGATCCTGGATGCGCCCTTTTTTGAATTCAACATTGCTGTAACCAATGTTTTGAGCCACCAACGGCGCATTGCGCCTGGCCACTTCCAGCATATCATCGGTCATGTCCACCCCAATGACCTTGCCTTTGGGTCCCACCACCTGCGAAGCCATGAAGCAAACCTTTCCTGTGCCGCTTCCCAGATCCAGCACCCTTTCTCCTTCTTGCAAATAGCGCGAAGGATCCCCACAGCCATAGTCTCTTTCGATGACCTCAGGTGGAATGGCTTTGAGCAGCTGAGGATCGTAGTCGACGGGGCAGCAAAGGGCAGGCTCCAACTGCTGAGCTGCTGATGCATAGCGTTCCTTAACCTGGTTTTCTTGAGGTGTGGGCATGACAGTTTCGTTCACTATGGCCTGCTGGCCAAAGGACTTCAATCCTTCAGCAGGTGAAGTCCTCTAGAATAGCCCGGCTTTCCCGTTGCAAATTTCAGTCTTCCCGATAGCGTGATTTGCCGTAGTGAGAGTTCGATGCAAAATATGCGGGATCACCAATATCCAGGATGCCAAGGCTGCGGTCACATGTGGTGCCGATGCTTTGGGGTTCATGTTTTATGAACCTAGCCCAAGGCATGTCTCTCTGGCCGAGGCAGCCGCAATCATTGCCGAGCTCCCTGCGTTTGTCTTGCCTGTGGGGGTTTTTGTCAACGCTCCCAGGGAATTGATTACCAGAGCGATCGACCAATGTGGCCTCGGAGCTATTCAACTTCACGGAGAAGAAAGCCCGTTGGATTGTCAGGGTTATTCAGTGCCTGTGATCAAGGCTTTCAGGGTCCGAGACGAAGCCAGCCTAAGCATGATGGAGCCGTTTTCCGAGCAAACCTGGTTGGTTGACAGCTTTCAGCCAGGAGCTCATGGGGGAACGGGACATTCTTTTCAATGGGATTTGCTCGACCGGATCCGGCCATTCGCACGCCCGCTCTTGCTTGCCGGCGGATTGAAAGCAGAGAATATCCAACAGGCAGTCAAACGTGTTCGACCCTTCGGGGTCGATGTCTCTTCGGGGGTTGAGCTGACACCTGGTAGGAAATGCCCTGACAAGATGGAAGCTTTCTTCAAGGAACTGCTCCGGGCAGGTCTTGATAGCTGATAGCAAGGAATCAGTGAAAAAAAACAAATCATTATTGACTCCTTTTTCCCTTTTGTTACTGTCCGGACTCTTGTTTTTGGATCTGTAATGAAGACATTTTTACCGAAGATTGATGTGGACAAACGTAAGTGGCACGTTGTTGACGCCAAAGATGTTGTCCTTGGCAGACTTGCTACCAAGGTTGCTGATGTGTTGCGCGGCAAGGACAAACCCACTTTCACGCCTCATCTTGATGCTGGTGATTTTGTGGTAGTTATTAATGCTGAACAGGTTAGATTAACCGGCAAAAAAGAAGACCAGAAGACTTACATGAGTTACTCTGGTTACTTCGGCAACGAGCGATACCGCTCTGTGCCTGAAGTGCGCCAAGCTCATCCTGATCGACTGATTCTGCACGCAGTCAAGGGAATGCTGCCCAAAAACCGTCTAGGCCGTAAGCTCCTCACCAAACTGAAGGTTTACCGTGGTTCGGAGCATCCTCATGAAGCCCAGCAGCCTGAGGCTCTTGAAATTGGTGGCTAAATTAATTTAAAATTTGACCAAATATATGTCTGAAACGAACGATTTTCTGGGAACAGGGCGTAGGAAAACCTCCGTCGCCCGCGTGCGACTGGCCAACGGGTCTGGCAGGATCACCATCAATGGCCGCCGCTTTGAAGATTATTTTCCCATGGAGACCCAGCGGAACGATGTCCTTCTTCCGCTCAATCTGACCGACATGGCCAGCAAGCTCGATGTTCGAGTCAACGTCTGTGGCGGAGGAGCCACTGGTCAGGCCGGGGCAGTCCGACATGGTATTTCCCGTGCTTTGCTCAATGTGGATGCGAATCTGAGACCTCTCCTCAAATCAGCAGGGTTACTGACACGAGACCCTCGTATGAAGGAGCGCAAAAAATACGGTCAGCCTGGTGCTCGCCGCAGGTTCCAATACAGCAAGCGATAAACCAGGTATCGATACTTGGACACATTTTCAGGCCGCCTCCGCTCAGAGGCGGCCTTTTTTGTGCCATGAATCATCATGTTTTCCGTCAATCGGATTGCCATGCTCAGGCGTTTGGATCACCTTAGAAAAAGATGCTCCAGCGTCCTCTCCATATCACAGCCAAATACCTGAGTCATCCAGGGGCCAGGTCCCTACTTTGGTCTTTGATGCTGCATTGCCTGGTTTTGGGATCAATTGAGCTTGGCAAGCTGCTTGGGCTCTCGCCCCTACCCAATGCATTGGATGATTGGCCCATGCAGCAGCCAACAATGACTGATGCCAGTGAAGTAACCATTGAGTTTGTGCCGGAGACTAATCCAGAGATTTTTTTTGATGCTGACCCATCGACTCAGGACCTTCCTCCCGAGCAGGCCATGTATTACGCGGTGGTGGACGCCATGGGGGGCGATCCCGATCTGGCCGAAGACCATGACCAACCCAAACTGGATGGGAGTCAGGAATTGGTTCCCAAAGCGGCTGATACGCTCCAGGCTTCTGAGTTGGCCTCGTCCCAGAACGATATCCCGCAAGCTGAGAGTGAACAGGAGGGTGCTGAATCTGATGAACAGACGACAGAGGTCCCTGCTCATGAGGAGAGCCAGCTGGCACCCGTGTCCAAGGAGATGATCGCCCCATCGGAATCTGAGCTGGATCCTGATGGCGACCTGCCTGCTTCTCTCGAGCCCTCTGAGGCAGCACCATCTCAAAGAAAGCCGCGGTCACGCCCTAAGTCCTTGGCCGAAGCGCGTCGCCGTCAGGGCTTGATAGCGGGCGAAGCGATGGAGCAGGAGGGTGGCATGAAGCGATTTCGCCTCGAAGCAAGCCCAGATTTGCTAGCGACTCCCTTTGGGGCCTATGATGCCGCCATCATTCAGGCCATTCAGCTAAGGTGGTTCAGCTTGCTGGAGGGCATGCCATCGGCTCGCAGTGCCAAGGGTAAGGTGCTACTTCGCTTTGATCTCATGGCCGATGGGAATATTGGCAATATGACCGTGGTCGAGGATACCGTAGGGGTGATTCAATCATTGATATGTCAGCGTGCCATCACCGACCCTGCTCCATATGGCAAGTGGCCACCTGACATGCGCCGCATGATTGGCGAAGATCGCCGTCGGATTCGCTTTACTTTTTATTACCATTGAAAACCAGTGCTTCGAACTTCAGACTTCCTGCAAACGAACTGGTGAATAGAAAAGAGAAAAAGGTAAGCGTGTATCATGTTTGAGTTTCTACAGGCTGGTGGGCCATTCATGTGGCTGCTACTGATCATGTCCATCGTTTCAGTGACCTTCATCATTGAGCGATCCTTGGCATTGAGATGGAATTTGGTGATTCCTAAAACCATTCTTGAGGAGCTAAATCAATGTCGCGATCAGGAAGGGATTCAGCGTCTTCACGCAGCCTGTCAGGCCCATGACTCACCTGCCGGCAGGTTGCTTACCGAGGCCATGCAGCGGTTCGCGTACTCCAAGGCTGAAAACATTGAAATGCTTCAGACTAAGGCGAGGAAAGAGGTTGCCGGGTTGGAAAGTGGTTTGGTGATCATCGAGGTCATTGTGGGATCAGCCCCACTACTGGGTTTGGTGGGAACCCTGCATGGTCTCATCACCCTCTTTGGCGATTTTGGCGCTGCCAGCATGGCTGACCACACTGTTTTAGCCAAAGGGATATCCATCGCTTTGAATACAACCCTGACGGGGTTGTTGGTTGCCATCCCTTCATTAATCGCCTGGAGCTACCTTAACAAAAAAGTCGAGACCATGACCATCGAGCTTGAAAGCCTTTGCGGTGATTTCCTGCATCGATTTTACCCGGCTCAAGGAGGGGGCCTTGATCCCCAGGAAACCGGCCAGGCTGAGGCTTCAAAAAAACCAAGGCGACGATCCGAGAAATCCTCTCCTAACTGATCTGGTTGATGGTGATGAAATTCCTTGAGCGTAAGCGTCAGAAGCCGCCAACAATCATCATCATTTCGTTGATTGATATCCTGATTGTGTTGCTGATTTTCATGATGGTCACCACAACTTTCAAGCAGCGCCCGGTGATCAACCTCAGCCTTCCTCAGTCTAGTTCCGAGGCGTCCACTCAAATCGAGTCCGAAAGCGTGATCGTCAGTATCACCGCCGAGGCCCCACATGTTTACCTCAATGACCTCCCGATGGCTGAAGCTGCGCTTGACGAAGCACTTAGGGCAATTGCCCAGAGGAATGCCTCGACCACTGTGATCGTTCGTTCTGACCAAGAGGCTCCGGTCAAGGAGTTGGTGAGGGTTATGGACTCGGCTCGCAGCTCAGGCCTCAAACAGGTTAAGCTCCGCACTGAGCCTGCTCAGTAGAGCAAGCCGATACGTGCCCTGTTGGGGGGGCTTGATACGGGAACCCCAATTGGCATGGTTCGCTGCTTCTTTGGACAATCCTCCCCTGCAGCCAACGCCCAAGGAACTGGGTGTGTTTCGGGAGAGGGTGCTTCCTGTCCGGCTTAATTGGGGCTCACCACGACATCGTCGATGTAAAATCCGGCGCCCGCACCCACCCCATCGGTGATGAGTCGAAACTCGATCCTGATTGGGCGTCCAGCATTGGCACCAGCCAGGCGAATGCTCCTTGCAGTCCAGCCTTGAGTGCTACCTGCCTGAATGAATACTTCTGAAATCAAGTCTCCGGAGTTACCATCAAGGATGCTGACGCTGACGTTGTGAAAATCGATCTCCGTGTCGACTTGATGAAACTCATAAAAAGTGAGGTTCGCAATGGCGACATCAGTCAGGTCGATAACCGGCGATTGAAGCCAAGCGTCGGTGTTGGGTTCGAAGTTGCCATCCAGATCCGTTGCGTAAGCATGGCTTCCCGACCTTGCTGAACCAGGGCCTGAGGTGGGGGTTCCTAATTCCCACTCGTCCTGATTACCACCATGGGTCCAGCCTTGAGCGCCTGATTCAAAGTCCTCAGCAAACACTGGGGGTGGGGGGAGTGAGACGACCTGGTAATACCCTTGAGACGCTGATGCAGAGAGGGTGGCAGCAAAACGACCTTCTCCCAGATCCTCTAAACTCAAGCCTTCCTGATCGGTCCATGCCTGGTTCAGCGTTGCCTTGCCCTGAATCACGTGGGCCCGAGTAGAGAAAGGTGTGAAGAAGATTAGCCGGAGGCCACCTGCTTCCTTAGTGATGGATTCGATGGCAATAGGATCCATTTCTTCACTCAGTGGCTTACCATTGAGGCCATTGGCGTAAATGGAAAGGATGTCGCTTGAGGAGAGGGCCCTCTGCCAGATGCCCAGGTCGTCCATGCCACCCTGATAGGGGCGGTTGATCCAGTTATCATCCTCCACTTCGTAATTGCCTAACACCAATGGCATGGTGTTGAGTTCTCCAAGATGACCTGGTAGGGCTGCCCCAACAGGCTCCCCATTACGATACCACTGTATGGTGCCCTGGCGTGCCACGTAGGCAAAATGTTGCCAGATCTCGGCTTCGACGGTGTTGCCCGGCGATGAGTAGGGGGTTTTGCCGATACCATGAACCCTGGCTACCCCACCATTGATGAGCACGAAGTCGTAGTTGACGTCCTTTCGGATCACGCGATCAAAGTCTGAGCCACCGCTGAACAGCACAGGGTTTAGCCACACCGATACGGTGGCCTCGGTGGACAAGCTCAGAGCGTCACTGTGAGCCACCTCTCCAAAGTCATTATCTCCATCAAAGTAAAGTGCCCCGCCAATGACTCCTGGCTGGTAGGCTCCTTGCTCAAAATTGTAGAGGTTGGCCCGAAGGTGATTGTCACTTGAGTCACTCAAGGTGGTGCCGGAAGTTTCATCAAACGTGAAATGGGCTGCCAGACCACTGGTGATGGATCCCAGTTCCTCAACGGTCAATACCGCTGGATCACTGATTGCTTCTCCCTTGTTATTGGTGATGCGGACAGTGTAAACGCCTCCATCGCTTGGCAGGAGCCGACCAAGGGTCAGCTGGCGGCCGGTGGCACCTTCGATGGGCTGACCCTTGTGAAGCCATTGGTAGGCAATGGGTCTCAGGCCCGTGGCAACCACGCTGAACGTGACCGATGTGCCTTCAAGCTTTTTCTGCGCTGCGGGCTGCTGCTCGATCATAGGTGCTCCGCTGATGTCCTTGCCTGCAAGGTCTAAGATTTCAGCCTCTGAAAGGGGGCGACGCCACAGGGATACTTCATCCAGTGCACCGTTGAGATATCGAAGGGCTGTATCGATGTCATCATAGGACCCCAAGGTGAGAGGCAGGTCGTTGAGGCTTCCCAATTGCCCCTTGAGGGGGTCACCCAATGGGATGCCATTGAGATAGAAGGTGATGGTTTCATTCCGGTAGACCACAGCCCAATGCTGCCATTGATCAAGGAGGACAGAGCCTTGTGGGGCACTGACTTCCCATCCTGATTTGGCGATGCCTCCCCCATCGGGACCCTGTCCAGCCCGAACCGCTAAGGTGCGTGTCACCGTGCCTGGATCGTTGATGATCCTGATCCCAAGATGATCTCCTTTGCGAAGGATGTAGCTCGATTCTCGCGTGTAGGACCCAGCGCTTTCCTCCTCGCCATAGGTTGCCAGCTTGGCCCAGAAGGCAATGGTTGCTTCCTGGTTGACCTGATTGAGGGAAGGGCTGTCTTCAACCAGCACAAAAGCTCCAGCTCCGTCGAAATGGAGTGCGTTATCCACTTTTCCCTGACTGAAACCACCGCCAGCAAATCCGATTAATTTTCCCAGATTTTCTTCATTGGATCCATCGCTGGCTGTGGTCCCGGAAGTAGCGTCAAAGGCCCAATAGGCAACTCGACCCGTGTTAAGATCTGTGATGGCATTCACTGTAATGCTGGCGTTCTGACTGCGTACCTCTCCTGAATCGCTGCTCACGACCACCGAATAATCTCCAGCATCTGAGGCCTTGAGTCCTTCAATTAAAAGGGTTTCGGTGGTTTGGGAACGCAGAATCTCCTGACCGCGATACCATTGATAGCGCAGGGGAGGTGCTCCATCTCCCACAACGGATAAGCGAAGGGTGCCACCTTCAAAAAAGTTTCCCCCGTTGGGTTGTGAGGAGATGGTTGGAGGGCCGACTGGCTGACCGCCTGCAATAATGGTTTGGATTTCTTCGTCAGTTAGGACTCTGTTGAAAATCAGCAGCTGATCCATCAGACCGTTAAAATGATTCCCTGAATCATCCGAACCAATGTAAAGGGTCATTTTGGCGTCATCCACCGGACCGTTAAGGTTAATAGCGTTACCTTCTTGGCCGTCAAGGTAGACCCGAGCCTGATTTCCATCGACCACACCTGTGATATGATACCACCGGTCAGCTTCTAGGGATGCACCCGTGGTGGCGGTGCGGTTGGCGCCACCGTCTTTGACCAGAAAATTCATGCCACCGTTTCCGACACCTTGCAGGAAGAAGTAGCTGTTGCCTTTTTCCAGCATGCGATTGCCGGCTCCCCCTGCATCCAGGGGTAGGTTGGACTTGAACCAGGCCATGATGGTCATGCTTGACTGCAGATCTTCGCCAATACTTGGATCATCCGGCACTTCGATATGGTTGCTCCCATTGAATGCGATGGCGCCCCCAACCCTTCCGCTAACCCAATGGCTACTGTCATCATCAAAGCCAATCAGATCCCCGTCCAGGCTGCCTGCGCTGTCACGGGCCACCAAGCCAGTGGTTTCATCAAAATCCCACTGGGCAACAAGACCCTCTGTAATGGGAGGGGCTGCGGCATTAAGATTATCTGGGGCTAGACCCAATGCGATCCATAGAGTGGACAGGTAAATAGGATATTTCATGGGGGTTTTGTGTTGTGGAATACTTTCAAGCATAGAGGTTTGCGAAATCATATGTCAATCAATCAAGCATCGATGCCCTTGCCAGAACGATCCTGCTCGTGCTGTTTGTGGAGACGCTGCTTCAAGTGTTGTCAATCCCGCTTTGGGTGCCCTTAAAATATTGGTTGGGGTGTCAAGGTAATCCAGAGAACTGTGTGAATTGGCTTGAGTCACTCAATCCAATGGGGCATCACCTTTTTGAAG
>JALRAZ010000241.1 GCA_023257935.1 Verrucomicrobiota bacterium | reverse complement strand
GTGGCTAAAGGATGTGAATCATCCCCCAGTTGCCAGTGTGGTGATGGGATTTGAACGCAAACAAGTGCCTCACCCATTGGATGGATTTGGTATGCTGGTGCCCAAGGCGGAAAAACGAGGTATCCTCGGTACGATTTTTTCTTCGTCACTTTTCGATGGGCGGGCTCCCGAAGGATATGTGACCTTAAGTACCTATGTGGGTGGCACCCGGCAACCCCACAATGCCGGACTGGATCAAGGTGACATGGATCGCTTGATTCTCAGCGATCTTGAGGCACTCTTGGGGGTGCAAGGTTCTCCCGCCTTCGTGCACCGGAAAATTTGGCCTCAGGCCATTCCTCAGTATAGCGTGGGCTACGGGAGAGTTCTGGATCGCTTTGATGCCATCGAAAGCAGTTGTCCTGGTTTATTTTTTGCCGGTCATTTTCGTAACGGTATCTCTCTTGGCGATTCCATGCTTGCCGGTCTGGATGTGGCCGAACGCATCCATCAACATTGTCAAACTACATGAGTCAGCAAGGCGTTTTATTGGTGAATCTGGGGTCTCCGGATTCGACGGAGGTTTCAGATGTGCGCAAGTACTTAAACGAATTCCTCATGGATGGTCGGGTGATTGATTACCCATGGTTGTTAAGACGTTTTGTGGTGAACATGGTCCTGCGTAAACGACCGGCTGCCTCGGCTGAGGCCTACCAAAGCATTTGGACCGACGAAGGCTCCCCTTTGGTGGTGACCAGTCATAAAGTGACGCAACAACTCAAGGCAGCCATGCCTCTGCCTGTTGAGCTGGCTATGCGTTATCAGAATCCTTCCATTGGTAGTGCCCTGGAAAAGCTGGCTCAAAAGGGAGTGACCCAGTTGCTTTTGATTCCTTTGTTTCCGCATTACGCCATGAGCAGTTTCGAAACAGCGGTTGAGCGCGTGCGGGAGCTTATCAACAAGCACCACGGGCAAATGGCACTGACCGTGCAACCACCCTATTACAATCATGATGCCTACCTGGAGGCGCTGTCTGATTCTATGCGCCCCCACTTGGAGCAGCCGTTTGATAAGCTACTCTTCAGCTATCACAGCATCCCAAAGCGCCATGTCACCAATTTCAATGCCCAAACCAAGCAGCATTGTCTAAAGCAGGGCGATTGTTGTGACGGCTGTCATCCTGTCCACGATGTGTGCTATCGAGCCCAATGTCTGAAAACCACCGCGGCGGTTGTCGAGCGACTGGGACTTCGACCAGATCAATATGCGATTTCTTTTCAGAGTCGCTTGGGTCCCGAAAAGTGGCTCACCCCAACTACCGAGCATGAGCTGGAGCGTTTTGCTCGCGAAGGGGTGGAGCGCCTGTTGGTTGTTTGCCCGGCTTTCGTGTCAGATTGCCTTGAGACGCTTGAAGAAATTGGTATCCGCGGTAAGGAGGACTTCATCTCTTGGGGCGGGAAGTCCCTTGAGCTCATCCCTTGCATGAATGAGCATCCCAAATGGATTGGCGCTCTGAGGCAAATGATTGATGCGTGGTCCACCGCGGGTGCGGCGGCCTGATGGGGCTCATATTGAGGGTTCTCAAACGAGAATCCCCTCAGAGAGACTACCTTGGTGATAGATCCAAATGAGGAAGGTTATCGGCGTTCCAGCGGCGCCGCACTTCAGGCTCTCGAGATACCATTTTGTCTTGGTCTCCGTATTCCGAATGTCCGTCAGCAAAGCTAAAGTTGGCTCCGCCACTGTGTCGTCTGGAAGGCCATTCAGCTGCTTCCTGGCCTGTCGCAGCTCGGTCGGCTGGATCGATGGCGGTATCCCATTGTGCATCTGAGCGACTATCAGCCACGGTGATCATGTCTGATGGTGCCCTGACTTGTGACTCCCTGACTTCTTTTTGCCAAGGTTCCTTGCCGTTGGGGGTGATGTCTGCACCGAGGCCCTGGTAGGGTTTGGTGAACTCGTTGATGCCGCCCCAGTCATTATATCCGTAGCAAAACCCGGTGCTTGGGGTTAATTTCATCGGGCCTCCTTCTGCTCCGGTTACACGATCCACTTGGTTGGTATAATAGAAGCGAGGCTTCTCGCTCGGGCAGTTCCATACCTGCAGGCTACCGGCCAGGCCTGGCAGCAGGCGAGGGGGGTAGACAATTTCTCCCGCAGGCACGAGGTAATGTCCGGGATATTTATTGAAATCCACCAGATACATGGCCATGGACAACCCGACGTTGCGCATGTTGCTCAGGCACTTGGTTTGTTTGCCTTTTTCTTTGGCTCGCGAGAGGGCCGGTAAGAGCATACCAGCCAAGATGGCAATGATGGCGATTACCACCAGCAATTCAATCAGGGTGAAGGCTCTGACTGGTGAATGGTTCTTGGGTCGTGGGGAGGATTTCATGGCCAGGATGAACCTTTGGGTTATCCAGCCACATTATCCAGTCGCCAGTTTCAGACAAGATCAAAACTTTTCGAAGCTATTGCTTCTGCCTTGTTCAATGTAGCGATCATACCAGGGTTGGTTATGGGGCAGTGGGATGCCATCACGTGTCCACCCGTCTGGGCGCCGTTCTGAAGGGAGATGATCTGAGGTTTCGATACGCCATGTGTCAAGGGCGGCACGCAGTCGCCGAATTTCCGCCTGCCAGATGGGTTCATCAATCTGGTTGTTCAGTTCATCAGGATCCCGCGATAGCACGTAAAATTCTTCGTAGGGTCGAACGGGTTCAAAGAGCATGCCCTGGGCCTTGGTCAAGGCATGCTTATCCCTGGCTTCAAGCATACCCTGCCAGGTGATGCTGTTGATGGAATCCAC
>JALRAZ010000231.1 GCA_023257935.1 Verrucomicrobiota bacterium | reverse complement strand
CACCAACAATTCTCCTGCGGGAGAGGAAGTCTGGCTAGCCATCGATAATAATCCTCAGGCGAAGTATCTAAACTTCGATGGCGCCGGATCAGGTTTTGTCTTGGAACCCCAGGTGGGTTTGAGTGTCCTCAACGGCCTGCGTTTGACTTCAGCCAATGATGCCCCCGGCAGGGATCCTGCCACCTACCTTCTCGAGGGCTCCTCTGATGGGGTGCTTTTTGAAACCATCGCATCAGGGGATTTACCCGCTTTTGAAGACCGGTTTGCTGAGGTGGAGGTGGGTTTTGCCAACAGCAAGGCTTATTTGTTCTATCGGTTGACTTTTCCAACTTTGACTGGTGGCTCAGGTCAACTCATGCAAATTGGAGAAGTGGCATTTCTGGGACGAACAGGGCCAGGATTGTCGGACGTCGAAGATTTGATCCAGACCAATCTCGAACCCAGTATGTTCGGCAAACATGCTTCAGCCCTGGTACGATGTCATTTCGTGTTGGAGGATCTATCTCAGATTCAGGGTTTAAGCATGCGGATGCGATATGTTGATGGTTTTGTGGCCTATCTCAACGGGGTGGAAGTCGCCCGATCCAATGCACCGACTGATCTTTCCCTCGGAGCAACTGCCTTGAATCAGCGAGCTCCTGAGGAAGCGATGATCTCAGAGTTTTGGGATTTGCAAGCCTTTGCCCCTTTGCTGCAAGAGGGGCACAACGTGCTCGCTGTTCGTGCCATGGATGATGCCATGAGCAGTTCCAGTTTTTTGGTTGAGCTTGAATTAGTGAACGAGGAACGCGCTTGGACGCCATCCCAGTGGGGTCACCTTAAAATACCCTCACCAGGCAAGCCCAATGGAGGGGTGTGGCAGGGGTTGTTGACCGAGCCGCATGTCGATCAGCAAAGTGGGTTTTATGCCAACCCCATCCGGGTGAGCCTTGGCTCAACTGATTCGGCAGCCGAGATATACTACACCACTGATGGTCGTCGTCCTGACGCTCAAGTGGGACGCCTCTACCAGGGGCCTATTGTCGTGGATCAGACCACCATCCTTCGAGCTATTGCCTTGCTTGAGGGCTGGAAGCCTTCACCCCTCGCCACGCGAACCTACCTCTACACCAAAGATATTGTTTCCCAGTCGGCTGATTCCAAAATCATGCTCCCTTTGCCACCAAAGTGGGGAACCCAAGCAGCTGACTACGGATTGGATCCAAGGGTAGCTGCTTCCAATCAAAAGGATGCCTACCAGGGGCGCTATGCCAAAACTCTACAGCAGGACCTGCTTGCCGTTCCCTCACTATCCTTGGTCATGGACCCTCAAGATTGGTTTGGTCCTCAGGGCATCTATGCCAATCCTACAGCGCGCGCCAGCGGTTCCAGTGCTTGGGAGCGGCAGGTTTCGGTGGAATGGATCCCTACCGATACTCAGGAAGGCTTCCGAATCGAAGCCGGTATTAAAATTCAAGGAGGAGCTTTCAGGCGTTTTGATCTGACATTGAAAAAATCCTTTCGACTCCTTTTCAAGAACCCCTATGGCCCCACCAAGTTAAAGTTCCCAGTTTTTGGTAAGGAGGCGACAGATGAATTTGATAACCTGGTGTTGAGGGCTAATGGCAACGATGGCTACCCCTATGGTGGGGGTGGAGCCCTTTACATGCGCGACGCCTTTGCCATGGAGACAGCTCGCTCCATGGGAATGATCGTGCCTCACACCACATTTGTGCACCTCTACCTGAATGGAGCTTACTGGGGCCTTTACAACGTGGTCGAACGCCCGGATGCTGCGTTCTCTTCCACTTACCACGGGGGTAATAAGGATGACTGGGATGCGCTCAATCAGGATTCGGTCCCCGATGGTACCCGAGAGGCCTGGGATCGCCTCCTTGCCTTGCTCAACCAAGACATGGTTGATGATGAAACCTTCTACCGTGTGCAAGGCAAAAATGCGATCGGGCTTCCAGATCCTGCGATCGAGAACCTGCTCGATGTGGCCAACCTGATCGATTACTGCTTATTGAATTTTTACATTGGGAATCAAGACTGGCCGGGACGCAATCACTGGTATGGACGTGATCGGCACGGCAGCCAGGGATTTCAGTTCTATCCTTGGGATTCTGAAACGGCCCTTGGGCTTGGCTCAGGGCTTGAGGCCAACTCAACTGGGGCCAACACAGCAGTGGCCAGACCCTATGCAGCCTTGCGCGCGAATGCTCGCTTCAGGCAATGGTTTGGTGATCGGGCTCACGCTCATTTTTCCAGAGGTGGCGCGTTTTATGTTAATCCGGAGCAACCTCAATGGTCCCCAGCTATGCCGGAAAACAATCCATCGGCTGCGCGCTTTGCCGGACTGACTGATCAGATAGCTCAAGCGATGGTCGGAGAGTCGGCTCGCTGGGGTGACCAGAAGGGAACAGGGCCTTATACACGCGATGAACATTGGAGCCGGGCGCGGGATAGTTTGCTCGCCAATTATTTTCCGAAACGAACCCAGATTGTCATGGATCAACTCCGCCGTGCAGGTCTTTATCCTACGGTGGAAGCGCCTGTTCTGCATCATCTCGGGGGCAAGGTGGAGCGTGGCTATGCCCTCTCCATGGAAACAGATCAGGGCACCATCTACTACACGCTGGATGGGACAGATCCACAGACAAAACTCGAAGGGGTGGAAACCGCTCGTCACTCCCTGGTCCAAAGTCAAACCCCCAGGTGGGTGCTCGTGCCTAGCACACAAAACGGAGGTAGCACACTGGATGATCTTTGGAAGGTGTCACTGGAGATGCCACTAGCCGGCTGGCAAGGCGGTGAAGGAGGGGTAGGGTATGATACGGCACAGACCTATCAGTCCTTGATTGGTATGGATTTGAGCCAAAACATGCCTGGCCAAAATCGATCGGCTTACATTCGCATTCCTTTTGAAGCTGAAGCTGGTCTACTGGATGATGCCAATTTTCTCATGTTGCGCATGCGTTACGATGATGGCTTTGCTGCTTGGATCAATGGGACGGAGGTGGCCAAAGCCAATGCCCCAGAAAACCTGATATGGAATAGCTTTGCTAGTGGTGCCAACCCGGATGAACAGGCCCTTGTGTTCGAAACTTTTGATATCAGTGAACACCTCAAATCCCTGTATGAGGGCAGTAATTTGCTGGCAATCCATGGATTGAATGTATCTTCCACAAGCAGTGATTTTCTCATAGATGTCGAGCTCGTGCTGGGCAGGCGTGAGGTGATTGGAGAGGAGCCGACGGCTCATGTCTATCAATCACCTATTGTCCTGAACGATGCGATGACCATCAAAGCCAGGACCTTGCTTGGAGCGCAGTGGAGTGCCTTGACGACGGCTGATTTTGTGGTTGGGCAACCTCAGCTACAGGTCAGTGAGTTACACTATCATCCTGCAGCGCCTTCTGAAGAGGAAGCGGCGGCTGGGTTTGATGATGCTGATGATTTTGAATTCATTGAGTTTTTCAACCCCTCACTGACTTCCTTCCCCTTGCCGGGAGTCCATTTTACCGACGGAGTGAGCTTTGATTTCAGCCAGAGCACTATCCAATGGCTTCGACCAGGTGAAACTGTCTTGGTGGTTAGCAATCAACTCGCCTTTGAACAACGCTATGGTCAAGGTCTGCCAGTTGCTGGAGTCTATGTTGGCAATTTTTCCAACAGTGGGGAGCGGGTTTGTTTGGCGGACGCACAGGATAATGTGATTGTTGATTTTGTCTATGATGATGAAGTCGTTGAGCTGAAACCAAGTGATGGGAATGGGTATTCGCTCAATGCTTTGGGTGGGATGGGGATTCATGAAAGGGATGGTAGTTGGCAATTAAGTCATCAGCTGGGAGGATCCCCTGGTCAGGGGCCATTGAGTGGTAACTCGACTCTTTTGCATCCCACCCTCTCAATCGATCAAGACACAATCATCATTCAATGCCAAGCCCCGCTCAATGGTGATTACGGGCTCTACGCCAGCCAGGATCTCTACACAATGCAATGGGATTTAATTCATGCTCGTAGCCAGGTCCTCTCGCTAGACTCCCTGCGATTTGAGATCGATTTGGATGCAGTTTTTCCTGTCCGATTTTTTCAAATCCGCCATATGACTGGATTACCTTGAATCGTGATGATCCCTAGTTTGATGTCATGAGTGGCTTCATGGCAAAGAGTCGCGGGTTCCTTTTCTGCAAGGCGCCCTTTGAGGATCTTGATCAAAGTCCAACTACCATGATTCTCCCAGTCAGGCGATTGTTGCCAAACAACCTGACCGAACCTCGGAAATACTCTGGGCCTGGACGGATGTCTTGCCTGATGCAGCCAGTCCGCTTGCCAATGACCACGTGCCATCATGCCATCACGCTATGGCATTGTGAACTGTCTGGATACTCCCACCGGGTAGGTTGACTGGGAGCATGAGTTTGCGGGAAGGATTCCATGCCTCGCCTATCCTGGCGGATGACAAGGTTTATTCCCTTGATTTGAAAAGAATCATGCGAATCACCAACATAGCTTAATGCTTGGAGCTGTTTGGTGATCCCTCTATCGGAGAAACTGCTGATGCGATTTCAGCATTTGATGGATCAGGTGTCTACATCAGGGGATCGGAGCTTCTGTTTTCTCTTGGACTGCATTCGTATGAATGAAAGTCAGGATTGCAGCTTCCTGGCCCCCTGGAGCGCTTTGTTAAATCGTTGAGCGTATTTGCATTAGCGCGTGGTAACTGATTCATCCAAACCTGCTTTAATGATGGTTTTATGATCTATTATTCAGGGCCTCCTTGACTTCTTTTTCAATTATCCCTTGAAGTCACTCGCTCATTTTATAGGGTGTTTTCAAAAGAAGTGGCCCAAAATAATTCTTGTTGGGTGGCTTGCTTCTCGAACTTGTCCAATCCCCTAACCAAGGTGCGGAACCATTTTTTGTTACCGAAAACAACCATCTATCGATTCAAGAAAGCATGCTTTCTGCCTTAAGGTTGCCCTCCTTGGATTAGTCATCCTCCTAAAACCGATTCACGGAGCCCAACTGCCTCAGCCCGCGTGGCGTGGTGAGACTTCGCATCCGGCGATCAGTCGGGAAGGAACGTTTTTATTGGAATGGGATTTGGCCTCAAACCATGACTCGTCAGACCTTATCTTTATCCTGCAGCAGTCCTCTGATGCTTCATTTGATTCCTCTATGGTGCGCTATGAAGGCCCTGACCAGGCCACTTATCTCAGTGGTCTTGCAGCCGGGAACTACTTCTTTCGTGTTATGGCCAAAGGGCCTCAAAGCGCTGCATCAAGTTCTTGGAGTCAGCCATTTGAACTGCAGGTAGTCTTCGTTGGTACGCACCAAGTCATCTTGTTGTCTCTAATCGGGCTTGCTGGCTTCACGATCCTAGTCGTGAGTATCATGGTTGGTCATCGCCTTTCGCAGCGTGAACCAAAGGTTTTATCCTCATGAGTGATGGGGTCATCACATTATTGGACCCCAGATTGGGCTGGGCGCTCTTATGTTTGTTTGGCCTGCTGTGGGTTTTTCTAGGCTGGTATTGGGGAAGGCGAGCCTCAAGTGTGGATGACTTTCTGTTGGCTGGAAGGAAAGTAGGACTTGCATTGGGTACTGCCACGGCGATGGCCACTTGGGTGACCTCCAACACGGTGATGCTTGCTCCTGTTTTTGCCCTTGAGAAAGGACTATGGGGGATGGTGGCCTACTCAACAGCCAGTTTTGGCTTGTTTCTTTTTGCCCCCTTAAGTCGACGTATTCGGACCCTGATGCCCGAGGGGCACACCAGTGGTGATTTCATGCGACTCCGTTATGGGAAGTGGGCCTGGTATCTCTTTTTAGTTATTTCAATGGTCTACTCGGTAGCTTGGTTGGTAAGCATGGGAACAGCTGGTGGCAAGCTCATGGAAACCCTTGCTGGGATCCCTTACTTCCATGGGGTGACATCAATACTCCTGGTTTGCGTGATCTACACATTGTTTGGTGGGATGTATGCCGTGATTGGTACCGATTTTATTCAAAGTGCAATCATCCTTGCTGGTGTTTTATTAGTTGGCTCCCTTGTAGTGATACGCACTGATCTGCGTGCTCTTTACGATACCATGGCCGTTGAGCAGCCCAGTTTGATTAATGCATTAATGCCCGTGGCACTCCTATCCTTGTTCAATAATATGTTTTTTGGTTTTGGTGAAGTTTTTCACAACAATGTCTGGTGGAGTCGAGCCCATGCCATGCGGGCGGAGGTAGCTCCCCGCGCCTTCTTTCTATCTGGATTACTCTGGTTTCCCATTCCGATTGCTGCTGGTTTTATTGCCCTTAGTGCCACCAGCTTGGGAGTCAATGTGATCGATCCCAATACTGTTGGGCCCCTGGTTGCTGGTCAGGTCCTTGGCAAGGTTGGAGCAGTCCTGGTATTTGTTGTGGTTTTCTGTTCCTTGGCTTCAAGTATCGATAGCTTGCTGGCTGCGACCTCGGATCTGCTTCTCCAAGATTTGGGGAAGAAGATTTTAGGGATCTCTTCTGAGCCCTCCCGCTTCAGGCTATACTCCAAGTTTATAATCATTCTACTCGGGTTTTTGACGTGGGTTTTGTGTGCCTTGGAAATGGATTTGCTTCAAATCCTCTTTCTATCGGGCCCCTTGGTTGCTAGCGCCATTTGGCCGATTATTGCAGGCCTATACTGGAATCGTGCCCATTGGCTTGCTGCAGTTTTAGCCATGTTGCTGGGAAGTGCTCTGGGTTTGTGGGCTTATTTTCAAATCGGATGGTATACCGCTTCGCTGATTAGCTCGGTGGTGTCCATGGCCGTAATCTTTGTTTCGGTTCCATTCTGCCGACAAACCTTTGATTGGAAAAAATTACATGAGTAACCTTCACGTGGCTGAATTATTTGTCTTCATTCCTTTTGCTGTCATGAAGTGGATGATCTACTTGTCTTTGACAGGTGTTGGGCTTGGTCTGCTGATTCTGATAGTCCTTTTCATTCGAGATTGGAAAGGTGGTCGACTGTGGTAGTGTCCGCATCTGAAACCGAGCCTCTAAGGCCGAACCAAATCGCCCAATTTACCGAACCGCCTGCTGAGGCCGATTCTTTGCATCCTGAGCCTGATGCCTTACTGGACACCAACCCCATCAAGCTTTCGGTTCTTCGGGAATTGAGCGGCCGTTCCATTCTTTCAGCAAGGCAATTTACCAAAGAGCAAGTGGTCGAACTTGCCAAGTTGGCTGCTTTTTTGGAGAAGGTTGAAATCGCCTCCTATCACTTGCTTGATGGGAAAATGGCTATCACGGCTTTTTTTGAAGCAAGTACCCGAACCCGTATTTCTTTTGAAAGCTCCATCCTTCGGCTTGACGGTAAAGTCATCAGCATACCAGAAGGCAACACCACTGGTGCTCGTAAAGGTGAGTCATTGGCCGATATGGGAGAGATGTTCAACGCCTACGGTGATTTGGTCATCATGCGCCACACTGAGACTGACTCGGTAGACCAATTGCTCCGTAACTTGCGAATCCCACTCATCAATGCTGGTAACGGAAGTGGCGAACACCCCACCCAGGCTTTGGCTGACTGGTATGCCCTGCTTAAGTGGCGACCGGCACTGGCTGCATCAGGTAAGGCTGGGCACAAAAGCCTCCACCTAGGCATTTTAGGGACACCAGGTTCAATGCGAGCGGTTAAGAGTTTCCTCCTCATGTCCCTTCTTTTCCAAGATCAAATCGCCAAGGTAACCGTGGTTTCAGAAATGGCAGACCCATTTGGGGAGGATCTTATCGAGGATTTGCAAAAGGCTGATATTCGCTGTGAAGTGACCCATGATATCCAGCAATCACTGCCTGAGCTGGATGTGATCTACATGAATAGTATTGCCTTTCTAGGCGACAGTTATCGCAAGCTGGATAGCCGTTTTAAATTGGATGCTGATAGCCCTCTGAAAAAAAGTGCGGTGATCCTTCATCCGTTAGCTAGAGCTGAGGAGTTGAGTGAAAGCCTGGATGACACAGCTCATAATCTGTACTTCGCCCAAGCTCACGGGGCGGTTTTCATCCGTCAAGCACTCTTACTCTCGGTCTTGGGACGCATCGATCGCCTGCCGAAACAAATTCCCTCTGTAGAATCCTGAACGAAAATGTGTGGTATTGCTGGAATGTTCGCGGCTCACCCTCTGGGTGTAAACGAAGGAACTCAAATGTCAGAGATGCTCAAAGTCATCCGACATCGAGGGCCTGATGGAGAGGATATCTATCTGGACAGAGAGGGGGGGGTCGTCATGGGGCACGCCCGACTGAGTATCAATGATCTGGCTCAGGGTAAACAGCCGATGGTTACTCCCGATAAGAGTTTGGTTCTCTCGGTTAATGGTGAGTTTTATGATTTTAAGAAAGCTCGCGCTCGTGCCATGGCCGAGGGGCACCGATTCATGACCCACTCGGATAGTGAAATTGCCCTGTTTCTGTATCAAAAATATGGCTTGGATTTCACGGAGCATCTCCGAGGGGAATTTGCTTTTTCATTGTTCGATCGGTCCAAGAATCGGATGGTAATCATTCGAGATCGGTGGGGAATACGTCCCTTGTTTTATACCCAAATTGGTGATTGTGTTTTTTATGCCTCCGAAATCAAATCGCTGCTTGCTCACCGGCAGATCCAAGCACGTTTGTGTCCCAAGGCAGCCCTGAATCAAATGATGCAAACCATGGTCCCTGGCCAAACGGCTTTTGAGGGGATCCATGCTCTTAATCCGGGCTGCATGCTCATTTGCCAAAAATCTGAAGGGCGACTTACGATTAGTGAAAAGACCTATTGGGACATCAATTTTCCGACACTCGAAGAAGGACACAGTCGCCAATCACCAGAAGATTTGATTGAGCAGGTGCGGGAAAAACTAGTGGAGTCGATCGTGCTTAGGCTCGAGGCTGACGTTCCAGTGGGATGCTACCTTTCTGGTGGTATCGACAGCTGCTCCATCCTTGGGCTGGCGAGCGGTGCGATGCAGAGCTCGGTCAAGGCTTTCACTATCAGCTTTGATGATGACAGTTTTGATGAATCTTCGATTGCTCTGGAAATGGCCAGGTCCATGAAAGCAGATCACGAAATGATCCACCTTCAAGCCGAGCATCTCTATGGCGATCATTACGTCGACACGGTTTGGCATGCAGAGAGAACTTTTTATAATACCCTGGGTGTCGCCAAAAACCTGATGAGTCAAAGGGTGCGAGAGTGTGGTTACAAGACAGTGATTACCGGTGAAGGCTCAGATGAACTCTTTGCAGGGTATCCATCATTCAAGCGTGATATGATCCTGCATGGGCTTACGGATGCATCGGATGAGACTCGCTCTGCCTATGAGAATCAAATGCGACAAAGCAACAAGCTTTTCACTGGATCCATTCTGGCTGAGCAAACCGAAAACCATCCAGCTTTTGAATCCCTCTGCGGCTTTACCCCGTCATGGATACAACCGTGGATAGCGACACTTCGGCAAGCTAGGCAATTGATGCATCCGGATTTGAAAATGCTTGAGCAATACGATCCTATTGAAGCGATTGCGACGCAACTTTCCCCTGAGGCTTTGGCGAACCGGCACCCCCTGGATCAGGCTCAATACACCTGGTGTAAAACCCAACTTGAAGGTCAAATCCTCAACTGGGGAGGAGACCGCGTTGATATGGCCAATAGCATGGAATCCAGACCGGCTTTCCTGGATCATCATTTGGCCGAGCTTGCTTTCAATATTCCTCCTGGTGTCAGAATACGTCAAAATATTGAGAAATGGGTGCTTAGAGAAGCCGTCAAAGGTGTCCTCCCTGAAATCCTGTACCGACGGGAAAAATTTGCTTTCATGGCACCCCCAGCACATACCGATCAGAAGAAAGCAGATCAGCTTAATGGATTGCTGGAGAGATTCCTATCCAATGATGCTATTCAATCTGCAGGTCTTTTGTGTCCCGAACGCGTCGGCCAATTTATGAAAGGTTATCGGGATGATCAGGATCCAGTTTCCCTGACGAGAAAAGACACACTGATCAATCATATGCTTTGCCTGCAGATCATGGACCACCTTTTCGTCAAGGGACAAGGGTATTGACTCGAGGATGAGCGAATTTACCAAAATGAGAGTCAATCTGGATCGCATCCAGGCCGATGTCGAAACCTTGGCATCCATCGGTCGATGTGATGAAGACCAAGGTCTCTATCGCATGGCTTTTACGGATGCAGATATCGAAGCCAGAAAATGGTTGCTCGATCGGATTGACAACGCTGGCTTGATTTCCCGTTCTGATGGAGCTGCAAATATTTTCGGTGTGCTGGCATCAGACCATGACTCACCCTCACTGGTTGTGGGATCCCATCTTGATACGGTTCCTTGTGCTGGCTCTTTGGATGGATCTTTGGGCGTTGTGGTTGGGTTGGAGTGTCTGCGTGTGATCAATCAAGCAGGTTATTTACCCGATCGGGATGTAGAACTTGTAGCTTTCAGTGACGAAGAGGGACGTTTTGGGGGGATGCTAGGCTCAGAAGCATTTATCGGTAACATAAACCCTCTGTCGATTCAGCATGCGTCTGATGCTTCCGGTTTCTCTTTAAGTGAGGCCATGCTCAGTCAAGGGCTTGACCCAAGCAAAGTCATGGAAGCCAGACGCAACCCTTCGACTATTGACCGATATTTGGAGCTCCACATCGAGCAAGGACCTGTTTTGGATCATAAAGGACTCAACGTCGGCGTGGTAGACGAAATCACCGGACTTTTTCGATGGAACCTTAAATTGATTGGAGAGTCCAATCACGCTGGAACCACCCCAATGGAAATGCGCCGAGATGCTTTTATGGGGCTGGCGGACTTTGCGCATGAGATTCCGCGTATCCTTGATGAGATAGGATCTGAAAGCGCCAGAGCCACAGTGGGTCAAGCTGAGATTCAACCAGGGGCTCCCAACACCGTACCCGGTATGGTGGCCTTTACCCTTGATGTCAGAGACACGAACCAAGAAGTGCTCGAAGCTTTGAAAGACGCATTTCATCGGGCCCTGGTAGTGATTTGTCGTCGTCGGCAGCTCAAATTTGACATGAATGAAGTCAGCTCTATCGATCCAGTGCGATGCGACAGCGAAATCATCAAAATTCTGGAAGAGGGAGTGACTGAGTTAGGGCTCAAAGCACTCCGCATGCCCAGTGGCGCTGCCCATGATGCACAAATCATGGGGCGACAGTACCCTGTTGGGATGATTTTTGTTCCTAGCAGGGGAGGCAAAAGCCATTCTCCCGATGAATGGACATCTTGGACTGATATCGAGGCCGGGGCTAATTTGCTTCTGCATGCCATACTCAAGCTGACAGCCCAAAAACAAAGTTTGAAATGACGACTGCTCAAACGGGTCCTGATCAGGCGGATCCGCTTAAAAATGCCTATCACCAGGGGTTTATCACAAATCCTTTACACCGTGAGTTTCTCCTTCATAAGGATGTCGCTCTGCTATGCATTGATATGCAATATCTGGACGCTGCTGAAGGATACGGGGTTTTCGGGCCTAAACATGAGTCGGGTGCTGCGGCTCTATCAGATGCATGCAAAGAATATTATTTTCAAAGTTTGGCCAAACAGGTCATCCCGAACATGCACATCCTTCAGAATTGTTTTCGCCAGCATCGCCTTGAAGTCATACATACTCGTATTCAAGCGCTGACACAGGATGGCCGAGATCGCAGTAAAGGGCACAAAAGATTAAAACTCCTTGCTCGGCCTGGTTCCGCTGAAGCGTGTTTTCTAGAGGAGGTGGCACCAGTTGGTGATGAAATCATTATCAACAAAACGGCAAGTGGGGTTTTTTCATCCACAAACCTCCACTATGTTCTGAGGAATATTGGTATCCAGTCTCTGTACATCTGTGGGGTATACACAAACGAGTGTGTCGAAACCACCATCAGAGACGCTTGTGATCTCGGATATCTTGTCACGATGGTTGAAGATGCTTGCACGACCGTGACTGCCGAGCTTCACGAGGCCAGTATCAAAACACTCAAGGATCGCTACGCGCGAATCCTGCCTACAGACCAAGTCATTGATGAAATTCATCAACTGATTGGTTAACCTGCATGATTGCTAGGATGAGTGCTCCATCTCGCAAAACCTTCTTGAGATAAGCAATTTATTCAACTGGATACGTGATTCTAAGGCGGCACTCTTTGGATTGAATGACAGGAGCCTTTTCTGTTGAATACTCAAATGGCTTTTCTAAAGAACTTAGCAATTCTTTCTTGTTTAGCTCTCCATCTTGTGCTGCCGCTTTCGGTCAATGCAGCGGAGTCTTCTCCCAATCCGCCGCTGGTCTCGGAGGATCCGAACCAGCCGATTGATCCGAATCAGCCAATCGATCCGAA
>JALRAZ010000144.1 GCA_023257935.1 Verrucomicrobiota bacterium | reverse complement strand
TGACCGATCAGCTTGGCAGTTGAACTCTATGATGGTGAGTCCTCTGCCCCACAAAAAATTCTTACCGACAATGCGAAGCCTGCTCACTCATCAACTCCTCAGGGCATGGCTTGTTTGCTTGGCGTCCTTTCCTGTCAGTTCCTTGCTTGGTGAGGGTGACTGGTCATCCTGGCTGGGGCCCGGCATGGCATCCATCTGGAGCGATCAAGAACGCTCACTGGATTTGAACGAAAAACCCTTGAGACTGGAGTGGTCGCTTCCTATTGGCAGTGGCTACGCTGGTCCTGCGATCCGTGGCAATCAGGTGGTGGTCATGGATTGGCAACCAGATAGCCTGGACACCATTCCTGAAGATGTGTTTGAGCGAGGAACCATACCAGGCAAGGAGTCCATCCATTGCCTGGATGCCTCCACAGGAAGAGTGCTATGGAGCCATATCTATCAGCAAGAATACACCATGAGCTATCCTGCTGGTCCTAGGACAACACCGCTTATCGCAGAACAATTAGTGGTAGGCCTGGGAGCT
Organism: Verrucomicrobiota bacterium; assembly: GCA_023257935.1. Classification (GTDB taxonomy): domain Bacteria; phylum Verrucomicrobiota; class Verrucomicrobiia; order Limisphaerales; family AAA164-E04; genus UBA7971. The sequence continues at coordinate 4,045 of JALRAZ010000144.1, read as the reverse complement.
GAGGGAAGATTGACTGCCCTCGATCTTCTGGATGGAACCTTGCGGTGGGAAAAGGATTTTAGTTCAGATTATGGAGCCACCACCGCTACCTGGGGGCACGCTGCCCATCCGCTCTATCATGAAGGTCGAGTGATTTGTTTGGTAGGTGGGCAACAAGGTGCGGGTGTGATTGCCCTGGATATTCAAAGTGGTCAGGAGATTTGGCGCAGTCTGGAATTGAAACAAACCGGTTATTGCCCCCCTTCAGTGATTCAAATTGAAGGGCGTGATCAGATTCTCATCTGGAGTGGAGATGGGGTTGCCAGTTTGGAGCCAGCTACAGGTAAAGTCGCATGGTCTTTTCCTTGGGAGTTGCGATTTGCCTTAGCCGTGCCAACCCCTCGCCAGTCAGCTCAACACCTCTTCTTCACTTCCTTTTACAATGGATCGCTCATGTTGGATACCAGCTCTAACCCACCAGAGGTTTCCTGGCGAACGAGCAAAATCAGCGAGCGTGATACCACCCATCTCAATAGCATCATGGGGAGCCCTTACCTGCACCAGGGCTATCTCTATGGCATATGCAGTTATGGTCAGTTGCGTTGCCTTGAAATCAAGACCGGTCGGCGCATCTGGGAAAGTTTGGAAGCCACCACTGGCGTCGGGCGACCCCTTGAGCGCTGGGCCAACGTGTTTGTGATTAAAAATGACCCTGAGGATCGGTATTTGCTTTTTAATGAATCAGGCGAATTGATCGATTGCCGCATGAACCCAGAGGGCTACCATGAGCTGGGCCGCATGAAACTGATTGAAGCCAATGGCCGGGACATGCGTCGTCGCCCAATCGTTTGGTCTCATCCTGCATTCAGCATCCAACGCATTTGCCTGCGTAATGATGATCGTATCCTGAGCTATCGCTTTGGCCCTACCGCTCCAAATCCATCCCTTGAGTGAACTGATGGCGGGAAATGGGCTGAAATCTCAAAGCTGGCATCAGGCATTCTTGTTCCTGTTAAATTCTGCACCTGCCGCCTTGAATGTGTTATCGCAAATAGCGGGAATGGCCGCCCTGATGTTTCTTGTTTCGGGATGTTGCACCACGCAACGTATGTCTCAAGATCGGGCATCAAGCCTTCGTGGTCAGCTTAATGAGGTCATCGAGAAATTTGATGGTGAGGTGGGTGTTTACTTCAGAAAGCTTGATGATACCTGTGAAATAGCCATTCGTGCCGAGGAACTGTTCCCAACGGCCTCATTGATCAAAGTGCCCATGACCATGGCTTTGTTGGCGCAAGTAGAGGGTGGCCTCTTGGATTGGAAAACCCCTATCGTGCATCAGGCTTCCAAGAGTTCCAAGGTTGGAGAAGACCTCATGGCCAAATTCATGGATGGTAGCCAAATCAGCCTTGATAAGCTGATTTTTCTCACCCAAAGCGTCTCGGATAATACGGCCGCTGGTCTGGTTCAGGACCTAGCCGGAGGTGGCGCTGCCATCAATCAATGGTTGGCTCTGCAAGGTTGGGAACAGACGCGAGTGAATGCTCGGGTCGAGAACCGATCGCAGGACTACCAATTCTACGGTTGGGGGCAAACAACCCCAAAGGAGATGGCGGGCATGCTCGTTGCCTTGCGCGAGCGTCGCGCAATCAGTCCCCAGGCTGACGAATACCTCGATCGCATGCTGGGAAAGGCCTACTGGGATGACGAGGCTTTAAGTGCCATCCCTAGCGACATTCATGTCATCAGCAAGCAGGGGGCGGTCAATGCATCACGTTCGGAAGTCCTTCTGGTTTCCGCTCCGAGTGGACCTTACGTTTTATGTGTCATCACACGCAACCAAACCGATCAATCCTGGGGTGACGACAACGAAGGTTTTCAATTACTTCGACGAATCAGCCAACTGGTATGGAATGCCATGGAGCCAAATCATCCCTATGAAACTTCCATCAAAGGCCCTGAATGGCCGCATCATTGAACCTTAAGAGCTTGGTAAAGTATTGCTTTACTCGTTGAGGCTTTCCTCACTGAGATGCCTATCCATCGGTAGGTGTCATCACCCAAAGATTCGGCCGTCCGATGTTGCAGTGAACCGATCTTGAGAGTAATCCTCCATTAAGCCAGGATAGATAGAGCATCATCCTGGCTATGTGCCATGGGGCCCAGCGGTATCGTCTGGCTTGCTTGATGCGATTCACGACCGAGGGTGTGGGATGAAAAATTTTTTCTACCCAAGGTTTTCTCGCCTTTTCACCTTCCACCAGATCGTTGACCTTCATTAACCAATCACCAAATAAGGTTTCCCTGTGAGACTGGGATTGCATCACATAGTCCAAATGATGCGTGGCTCTTTGAGACCATGAAGGAAGCATCAAAAGGCCGAGGAAATGCCATAAGGTGCTGAGGCAAATAAGATCTAAAGTGCTGCGCATGCCCTGTTGAGGAAACCCAGCAAGGGTTGCGGCCAACACGAAGCCAATCAGGTTCCATAAGATGGCTCCGATCAATCCTTGATTACGTAAGCCTTGATGATGGATTTGGTTTCTTCGCTCCATGCAGATTTTCCAGGCATCAGTTCCTAAAGTGGTTTGCCACTTGGCTGGTATCACCAATCTCTCTTGGCCGGGTAGGCCTGTAATACCTCCACTGAAGGCAGGATCCTCACTATGCAACGCATGGGTGGGTACGATGCCTTGCGTGGGCTCCTGGAACCCCTTGCGAAATGAACCAATTCGCAAAGCTAAGGTTCCTTGGAAAGCAATACCTAGGGCCATGATCGACAACAGGGCTAGTAAGGCACCCGGCAATCCTGCAAGTGCCCCTGCTTGATGAATGAGTGAGATGGTTGCAAACCAAATGCCCCCATGCCAAATGACGGCCTTGACATAATTCATGCGGGTGATCCGATAATCCAACTGGTATTGGCGTGGCAATCGCGCTCCGCCAAGCCAATCCAATGGGAACATGAGGACTCCATGAAGCAAAACCACGACGAGCAAAGCGCTTATTTCTGGCCAACCTCTTTCCTGAAGGTCAGAAAGGAATTTGCCATTGTATCCTGTCAGCCACACCCATGCGGCTAAACAAACGATCAACCCCACGGAAGTCACACCTAAAGCAAGGCGTTTCTTGGGGTAAGCATGCAGAGCAGGAAAGCTCAGGGGCACTTCTTGACTGGATGGATTCAGAGCTTGAGAATCGACGCTCATAAATCACCAGTTCCATGCATTGGAGATCTGTCAACGAAAGATCTGCCTGGCCCTCTCCAGGCAGCGCATCCTGTTTGTTTTGCCGAGCTGAGCGACTGTATCTCATGGCAGAAAGATGATGATAATTGAATCATTTAGGGCGTTCATTGTATCCCTATGGTTTAGCTGTATTCTTGGCCAATTGGTTGGGATTTGATTGCTCTATGAACACGCACAGTAAACTCATCGGTTATCTTTTGTGGATTGTCGGTTTTACTGGAGCTCATCGGTTTTATTTCGGAAAACCGTTGACCGGAACTCTATGGTTTCTGACCGGTGGATTCTTCCTTGTCGGCTGGCTGATTGATCTCTTGCTGATTCCGGGGATGGACCGTCAGGCTGACCGTCGTTACGCGACAGGAGCCATCGATTACTCCATTGGATGGTTGTTGTTGACCTTCTTGGGTGTGCTGGGAGCTCATCGATTCTACATGGGGAAATGGATCAGTGGTCTGATCTACCTTCTGATTTCTGGAATGGCTGTTTTGTTTCCTCCTCTTGTCCTGTTCATCGCCATAGGGTACGGGGTCGATTTATTCACGCTCAATGGGCAAATCGATTCGCTTAACCGTAGGGGTTGAGTGACTCCATCGTGAATTTCAAGTACCTCTGAGGGACTTGTCGCCCAGGCTTCACCATGGCAGGCTCAAGTGATGGACCCTTATGATTGCAAGAGGCGTTCGCACCTGATGGCCTGCCTATTAGGTGGCTGGATCACAGTTCTTTGCCTGTGTGGACAAACCCAAGGCTCCCGCAAAGGCTGAGGTTGAGGTGGTTGACACCCCGACCGAAGAGGCCGTTGCTGCCAACGAGGAACTAAA
>JALRAZ010000072.1 GCA_023257935.1 Verrucomicrobiota bacterium | reverse complement strand
GCCAGCTTTTGGTCGACATCACACAGGCCTACCACTTCGACTGGCGCAACCTGGATCAAATGAAACAAATCAGTCTTGCCATACCATCCGGTACCGATCAGAGCCGTACGAATAGGGCGATCGATATCCTGAGCAAAAAGGCGGGTGCCTGCCGCGGTTAGCCCGATGGCAGCGCTACCACTTTGTTTGAGAAATGTTCGACGGTGCATGGTTTTTCAAGATGCTTTGTTTGACGGCGGTGACTACCAAAACGATAGGCCGGGTATCAAGGGGTGTCGACTCCAATTGCTTCCTCTTGCAATGGTTCTGACCCTCTCATGACTCAAGCATTTGTGGCTCTGCATCAAGTCGTCGGGTTTGTGCGTGACCTCAGGAATAAAATACGATACCCCAGAGTCATGACGCAGGATCAAGCCCTAGAACTTTTTGAAAAGACTGGCGCCCTTCTCAAGGGACACTTCATTCTTCGTAGCGGCTTGCACAGCCGTGAATTCTTTCAATGTGCTCTGGCCCTCCAGGAGATGCCTATTGTCGAGCAACTAGGGGCTGGTTTGGCCGATCGCCTGCGAGGCCTTGGGGCGCGAACCGTCCTGGCCCCCGCAATGGGGGGATTGGTGATTGGCCAGGAAGTCGCCCGCCAGCTGGGGCTACGTTTTATTTTTGTTGAAAAGGAAGCTGGAGAGCTCGTTTTGCGAAGAGGCTTTCGCATTGAACCTGGTGAGCCCTTGCTCATTGTTGAAGACGTTGTCACCAAGGGAGGGCGAGTCGCCGAGACGCTTGCTATTGCGCGCGCGCATCAAGCTGATGTCCGAGGCATTGGCCTCCTGGTAGATCGCTCCAATGGTAGCGTTGATTTTGGTGTGCCCTTTCACCCATTGATCCGTATGAAAGTGGAGACCTTCGAACCCGATCAGCTTCCTGATGACCTTCGGGGTAGCCAAGCTGTCAAGCCGGGCAGCAAATAAAACCCGAGAGTAGGGCGCTTCACGCAGCCTCAAGGGAGGCAGTGAGATTGACTAAGGGCCATGGGGGCTTCTGATTCACTGCTTGGCAGGGGCAGTTTCATGGGTTTGAGGGTTCAGGCTTGGGCTTACCTTGTTCGGCTGGTAGCTGGGCTTTCTCCCACCCCCTGAAACCATCATTCATGTGGTAAACGCGGGTAAAGCCAAGGTCCTTGAAGAGTTGCATTGACTTGCCGCTGCGACCGCCTGATGCACAATGGACAAGGTATGGTTTTTTTTTGTCGAGCTTGTCGAGCTTGGCCTTGAAGTCATCCTGATAAAAATCCACCCATTTGGCTTTCTTGATGTGACCAGCCGCATACTCCTTCTCAGTTCGAATATCTAGGATCACCATTTCCTCATGTTCCTTGAGGATTTCATTGGCTTGCTTGGACTGAATTTCATGATACCCAGCCTTCAGAGGGTCGGGATTTTGTTGGGTCTCTTGTGCCCATCCGAGCAAATGACCTGCTAGCATCAAGGCGAGTGTGAGCAGCCGCGTCTTCTGAAGAAATGCGTGGTACATGAAAATAATCTGCCCGTTCTGAGGCTATGGGGCAAGAGAGATGGCGATTAATAAACACATTGTGGGGAATGGGGCAGTGTGTCACTTGGATTGAGGATTCTTCCTTCGCTTTTTGTCCGATCCAAACTGATTGAGTGGTTTAAGAGTGTTTTTAAATAGTTGAACAACAACTATTAAGGTCAGCGTCTAACAACTGGAACAGGCGTGCTAGAAAGTTGGCATCTCAGATGCTTTACCCCGATTCCGTAAGTTACCAGTGATACCAAATCGGAACACAGATGGGAGTTAAAGCGCAACGATGGATTGTCATGAGTGATCTA
>JALRAZ010000066.1 GCA_023257935.1 Verrucomicrobiota bacterium | reverse complement strand
TACCATCACTGCCATGATCTCCAGTCTTCAGGCAGATGTGGTAAGCCGCCTCAAGATCAGCCATGGAGCCGGTCCTGATAGAGTATTGATTCATAGCATCACCCCTGAAATTCACGATTTCATTCCTTAGACCTACCGTCTGTTGCCTTCAACGAGACAGGCCTGTTAACTCTGTGAGCTGAGGGATTTGTTTGCATTTCAAACCCACCCCTCTCGCCTTGGGTCAGCAGGCGCTGGACATCACGCACCAGACCGCCACGATAGGTTCCTGGCAGGTGATAATCCGAACACAGGGGCGAGAGAGGATTTTGCTCGAGTAATCCAAGGCAGTGCAAGAGCAGATCCATTTCCTCGCGTAATTCCCAGTTTCGTCGATAAAGGGCATTGAAAAGTGGGCGCTGCTTGAGATGCACGACTTCTCGACAGGCATCCCGCAGCCGGGTGGCTAGAGCTCGAAATAAGCCTGGGTCATGACCATTGCTCCCAAAAGGATGCGTGAAAACTTTGGATGCCTCATCCAGCAGGCACTGGGCCTGGTCCCCATGCTGCTGTGGGAGGTAGAAGCAATCCCCAAAAAGCAGAAAAGCCTCCCAAGATATGGGGTTCCCTGAGGATTCAAACTGAGCATACCACTGACGCATGGCCTTGAGATAAGAGGCCCTGGGGTCCCAGCTCTCGCCTTGGGTCTGCAAATAATCTGCAAGAGTCGTCCAGGGAACCAGGTTGAGCAAAGCCTCGTTATTGGGGTTATGCAGGATCCCACGAATGCCTTGACGCAGATCAAGCGGACGACCTGAGTAGGGACCACAGAAAAAGCGACGACCATCATAGTCGTTAGCATGCAGGTTATCCCATATCAGAGGCTTACGCCTCAGGAGGCGGGTGATGGCAGCCAGTTCTTCCAATGTGATTTCGGATGAGATGATTTCAGGCCCAGTCCAGAACACGTCGATATTGGGGTCCAACTGACGACCCAGAATTTCTAAATACCCCTTTCCGCCTAGGTGAGAGCGATGCATGCGATCACAGTAGGGGGTGGGACAAAATAAAAATCGACTCCTTGCATGCTCCGAGCGGATCCAGCGATAAAGGCTATTTGCTAGATGACTATGCGCCGAAGCAAAGTCAGCAAAGCGGGCCTGGTCATTGGCACTCAGCCCATCAGGGATATCATCCAGCAGGAGCGCAAAGTCCACCACTCCCAATGAGCGCAGTTGGTTATATTTTTCTTTGAGTTGATCTAAATCTACCGAAGAGGCATAGGACATATCCAACCCTGGACTGAGCGCAAAAACAAAGTCTACGCCTCGGCTCAGGCAGGCCTGCCTCAGATCTGCCAGCATGGCTAGTTCAGAAGGCGTGTAGGGCTCACGCCAAAGCAGTCGCTGTTTGAGATCATCCTTGGGAGCGTAAAAATAGGTATTCAGCCCGAGAGACTGCATCCAATCCAATACCTGAATACGCTCAGCGTCCGTCCAAGGAGGGCCATAGAATCCTTCAATGACTCCATTGAGCATTGCCGAAGAGGTATGTTCAAAGCACGCAGGCATAGGGCAAACTCTTTAGTAGGGAAAGATGATTGGAAAAGGAAGTCTGTTTGAGGTGCTTAGAGGTCAAAATCACCTTTGTGACCGTCGACACTTTGACAAAAATGATATTCCGGGGGCGATAATGACCAAAATTTTGCAAATTTAGGAGTCGATGATTGACCTGACTCTCGGGCTTTGGCTTAGGATGATCAGGTCATGGCGACCGTCAAACCATTCAAGGCAATCCGTCCAGCCAGCGAGCTGGCAGAGCAAATCTGCGAACTACCCTATGATGTCCTTTCATCTGCAGAAGCGCGTTCACAGGCCCAAGACAACCCATTGAGTTTTTTTCATGTCAGCAAACCCGAGATAGATCTGCCAGAAGATACCGACCCGTATGAGGAGGGTGTCTACAAGCAAGGTGCCAGCGCCTTCGCTGCTTTGTTGGATCAAGGTGCCCTCCACCAAGAAGCAAGCCCTTGCTTCTACCTCTACCGCCAGATCATGGGGAATCACAGTCAAACAGGGTTGGTTGCTTCTTCCTCTTGCACAGAATATCTGGATGGAACCATCCGAAAGCACGAGTTCACTCGGCCTGAAAAGGAAAATGACCGAGTGCGACACATCGAGGCCCTCAATGCTCAAACAGGACCCGTGTTCCTGACCTATCGCAGCACGGACGAGCTAAACTCATTGTTCGCAGACCAGTGCTCTGGAGAACCCGACGTGGATTTTACCGGCAAGGATGGCGTGCGGCACACAGCATGGACCATCCGAGATAACGCAATCATTGCTCGTATCCAGGCATGCTTCGCAGCCATCCCGTTCCTTTACATTGCCGATGGACACCACCGCAGCGCCGCAGCCGGAAGGATCTTTGAATCGCGTGAGGGCAAGGGGCAAAGTGGTGGATTCCTAACGGTGCTATTCCCTCACGATCA
>JALRAZ010000049.1 GCA_023257935.1 Verrucomicrobiota bacterium | reverse complement strand
CAGGAGCTCCTGTTCAACGTACAGAGCGGCGACCTCCGCCGCGGAAAACAGCTCAGGCAGGAAAATCAGGCCATCGGACCGATAGCAGTCGAGCTGCGACCGCGTCAGCCGCACGGACACGGCTCAACAGATTGCCAGCACAATATTTTTGAGTTCAGGGGGTGATGCGCGACACCAGAACACGCGCGCCCTGCGGCCCGTACTGCTCGCAATGCGGGATCCCGCTATCCAGTGAAAACTCGTCACCCGCGCAGCAGGTAGTCGTACCGTCGTCGGTGATGACGCTGATCTGACCGTCAAGCACCAACGCTTTGACCGAGAAATCGTGGGTATGGCGCTCATTGAAAAGGTTGGCTTCGCGCTCGATCAGCTCGGGTTCCGGATACCCGCCGGCGGCTAGCGAAGCTCTGAAGCTGTCTTCGTTCATGGTCGTGACCTTGTACAGGGAAGCGGCAAAACTATACAACAGGGCGGCCAAGCGAGCAGGGTTTTTGAAAGATGACATCGTGACAGCTTTCGATGGGAAAGAGGATCTGCTGAGAGAAACCGACCTTTTTGCCTACGTGATGCGGGAACGCCCTAAGGGAAGCATCATCGATGTCAGCATCCTGAGAAAAGGCCAGAGGCAAACGCTTCGCTTCAAGCTTCAGTAGAGATGATATCTTGCCATTGCCCTCGAGGGCTTGCTTGAGGCAACATGCTGAATCATGGGAAGCAAGGATAGCGACTTATCAGCACTCTCGGCGATCATTCGCTCTCGGCGTTCGATCAAACCCAACTTGATGGACCCCGACAAACCAGTGGATCCTATGCTTCTGGACACTTTGTTGGAAAATGCCAACTGGGCGCCCACGCATGGCCTGACCGAACCTTGGCGCTTCACAGTGTTCACGGGCCCCGCTCGCAGCAAGCTAGCGGGTTTTTTACAAGGGCTCTACCAGGTGCTCACCCCGGCTCATGCTTTCAAACAGGAAAAACACGACAAACTAGGACGTAACCCACTTCTCGCACCGGTAGTATTAGCCATCTGTATGCAGCGAGGGACTCAATCTAAGATCCCCATGCTCGAGGAGGTTGAGGCCGTGGCCTGTGCGGTCCAGAACTTACACCTGAGCGCCTCAGCCGCAGGCTTGGGTGGCTTCTGGTCCTCGCCACCGATCCTGAGTTCACCCGAGATGAAAGCTTTTCTCGGATTACAAGAGGAGGATACCTGCCTCGGCCTCTTCTATCTTGGCTGGCCCAAAGAGGGCGTCAGCATACCCGAGAGTCGACGAAGCCCGATGAAGGAGAAAGTACGCTGGTTTTGAAACCCAAACCCATGCCGTGAATCTCGAACTCAATCAACATCGTGTCTTGGTAGTAGGGGCAGCGGGCACCATTGGCAAAGCAGTGGCCTTGGCATTCCTGAAGGAAGGTTGTTTCGTGGTCATGTTAGACCAAAGGGAGGTAAACCTTGAGATGCCGATCCATTTAAAAGATCGATGTCATGCGTTGAAGGGGGACGTACAAGATGCGGCCGATGTGGATCGATCCGTTGCCTATTGCCAGGAACACCTTGGAGGACTGGATCACGCCGTTTACGCTGTGGGAGCAGGCTCGGGCAAATACGGATTCCCCTTCTGGAATCTAAGCCCAAGCGACTGGCCTCGTGTTATGGATGTTAACCTCATGGGAGCTGTCCATTTAGCCCACGCTTTCGCGCCTGAGGCCACGGTGAAACCAGGACGGACCCTTTGCCTCATGGCATCGGTAGCCGGCCAGATTGGCTCTCAGACTGACCCGCCCTACAGTGCTGCCAAAGCAGCATTGATCAACTTCATGCAATGCGTTGCCAAGGATTTTGCGCCTTATGGCGCTAGAGCCAACGCCATTGCCCCCGGGATGATCCCATCAGCATTAAACCAGTCTGTTTGGGCTTCTTCTCAGGTTGGGCTCAGCGACAAGGAAACAATCTCCTATGCCCAATGGGGTGAAGAGAAGCTAAAGCGCACCTCACCCATGGGGCAATGGCAGCGTCCAGAGGACTGCGCCAGCATGGTTACCTACCTTGCATCGCATCATGCTCGCCATATCACAGGCCAGGTTCTCAATATCGATGGAGGCCAGGTCATGCATGCCTGAAACCAAATCATGAGCCGATCATCCCTAACCAGCAAGCGCTACCATCAGTCCAAACCTTCTCACTTAACTTTTTTCCTGGCATGGATGTTCCTGGTTTGTGACCTCCAGGCGGATCCATGGACCGAGGCCAGTCATCACTACAGTGAAAAGTCTGGGTTGCGCATTCATTATGCTGCCATGGGTCAGGGACCGCTGGTTCTCTTGATACACGGATTCCCTGATTTTTGGTACACCTGGCGCGATCAGATGCAGGCATTGAGCCGATCCTATCGCGTTGTCGCCATGGACCAGCGCGGCTACAACCTGAGTGATCAGCCCGAGGGCAAGGAAGCCT
>JALRAZ010000026.1 GCA_023257935.1 Verrucomicrobiota bacterium | reverse complement strand
TAATTCAAAAGAGCCGCGAATATAAGGATCGGTTCGTGGGCTTGCAAGCGGTAAATCACAAAAAGATGCTACCTCGGCCAAGTTTGTAACTGATTTTCGCGTTGCTTGGGCTGAGGGACTTCTTTTTGGCGCCGTTTAAGCACGGTTTCGATGCTATCGTGGATCCATCATCCTACTGGCTTACTCCACAAAAGCAGGTCACTCGCTCACCATGACCCCAGGCGCTGCGATATTTGTCTTGGGCGGAGGCCCCCCCCAGACGACCGTCGGGTGGCAGGCTTGACTTCGATCCGGGCTTTTTGTTTGATCTTCACTCGGAGTATCTCCGCTCTTTCTGAGCAAAAAAAGCCATTGCACCCCGTTTGGCGACCAAGTATGGTCCACCGGCTCTGAAAGTGAAACTGGATTTTTGCCTATGTTTCCCAACGTTAAGAAGTCTCTTTACCAATCCAAATTCGAGCATGATGCCTGCGGTGTCGGGTTCGTGGCTAATGTCCATGGTCGCAAAGAGCGGCGCATCCTGGACCATGCTCTGCAAGCCCTCTGTAACCTCGCTCACCGTGGTGCTCTGGACGCCGATGCCAAGACTGGAGATGGCGCTGGGGTGCTGATCCAGCTGCCGCAACCCTTTTTCAAGGCTGAGGCCGCCAAATTGAATGATGATGTGATGCCTGATCAGGACATCGCAGTGGGGTTTGTGTTTCTTCCTGCCAAGCGGGCTAAATTATCTGCAGCGGCAACCCAAGCCATGGAAGAATCCATCCGATCTTTTGGGATGGAAGTCATAGGCTGGCGCGAAGTGCCGGTTCAACCAAAATGCCTAGGTGATAAGGCTCTTTCCACCTTGCCAGCCATGAAGCAGGTGTTGGTCTCCAGGGGTGAGGGGATGGATGATGAAACCTTTGAGCGACAACTTTTCCTAGCTCGTAAAGTAGCAGGGCAGCGGGTGCGAGAAGAAGGCGTTGAGGATTTTTACATTGCCTCATTCTCGTCAAAAACCATTGTATACAAGGGACTTTTCAACGCTCCTCAGCTGGCGCAATTTTATGCTGATTTGCGCAGCCCGCTCTTCGAGACCTCGCTGGCAGTATTTCACCAGCGCTACAGCACCAATACCTTCCCTACCTGGCGACTGGCTCACCCCTATCGAACGCTTGCTCACAACGGTGAAATCAACACCTTGCTGGGGAATAAAAATTGGACTCGGGCTCGCGAGCAGGAAATCACCTCTCCAATCTGGGGAGAAGATATCGAACACCTGCGGCAGATCATCCAGCCCGAAAGTTCTGATTCGGCTGCCTTGGATAATGCCCTGGAGATCCTTCGTCTCAGCGGACGCAACATCCTTCACAGCATGCTCATGCTGGCTCCTGAAGCATGGGAAAAGATGGATGATATGGACGGTGAGGTCCGAGATTTTTACCGCTACCACGCTTGCCTCAACGAGCCATGGGATGGCCCAGCTGCGGTCGTCTTTACTGATGGTCGCTATGTGGGTGCGACCCTTGATCGAAATGGGCTTCGCCCGGCTCGCTACAAATTATACCAGGATGGGTTGATGGTCTTTGGTAGCGAGGCGGGCATGGTCGAACTGGATGACAAGCAAATTGTCAGCAAGGGACGTTTAGGCCCCGGTAAGATCATGGCCATCGACACGCATGAGGGTCGCCTCATGGACAATGATGAGGTCAAAAAACAAGTGGCATCCCAAAAGCCCTATGGACAGTGGTGTCAGGAGCACCTGGTTTCATTATCGGATCATGCCAGGCCCATCGAGTCCTCCGCAAAGCCGATCAATATTCTCGACCTGACCCTGCAGCAAATTGCCTTCGGTTGGGATAACGAGGAACTCAATGCCATCATCAAACCCATGTTTATCACGGGAGCCGAGGCCATTGGCTCGATGGGAGATGACACACCCCTATCGGTGCTCAGCAAGCGGCCCAAGCTACTCTACTCCTACTTTAAGCAGCTCTTTGCCCAGGTCACCAATCCAGCCATTGATAGTATCAGGGAGAAGGTTGTGATGTCCCTCTCCACTTGCATGGGGCACCGGCGCTCATGGCTTGAGGAGTCTCCCAAGCATGCCAGTCTGGTGCGGATTGACTCTCCCTTTCTCTTGGAATACGAGCTGGATGCCCTGGCCAAGATGGATCATCCCGATGTCAACCCAACCACGCTCTCTTGCCATTTTCCGCGCGGGGGTGACGGCAAAGCTCTACTGGGAGCTCTAAGGGAGGTCTGTCGCAGGGCTTCTGAGGAAGTTGATAAGGGGCGAACCATCATCATCTTGAGCGATCGAGGTACCGATGCCGAAAAGGTGCCCATCCCCATGTTGCTCGCAGTGGGTGGGGTGCACCATCATCTCATTCGCGAGGGTAAGCGCCTCAAAGTGTCCATCGTTTGTGAGACGGGAGAAGCTCGTGATGTGCATCACTTTGCCTGCCTGGTTGGGTGCGGAGCTTCCGCAGTGAATCCATACCTTGCTATCGATCTCATCCGTCAGTGGACAGAGGATGGCGAGCTGGATATTACCATCGAGGAAGCCGTCGCCAACTACCGTACTTCCATTGAAAATGGGATGCTGAAAATCATGGCCAAAATGGGAATCTCGACCATGAGTAGTTATCGAGGCGGTCAGGTTTTCGAAGCGGTTGGATTGTCTGATGAGGTGGTTGAGGAGTGTTTCTTTGGAACGACCTCCCAGATCGGCGGGGCTACTTTTGAGCACATCGCCAAGGATTGTTGCCTGCGTCATGATCAGGGATACGGTCATCCAGATGAGGCGAGCCTGGATGAAGGTGGTTTTTACAAGGTGCTGCCCGGCGAGCGTGGTGAGCTGCACGCTTTCAATAAAAAGGTGGTGCAAACCATGCACAAATTCATCCGAGGTCAGGATCGCGACACCTTCATGGACTACCTGGAAGCTGCCGAGAAACGCGACCCGATCAACCTCAGGGATCTCTTCAAATTTCGTGATGGTATCGAGCCCATCCCACTCGAAGAAGTTGAGCCGATTGAAAACATTCGCACCCGTTTCACTACCGCGGCAATGAGTCTGGGAGCCCTTTCTCCCGAGGCGCATGAGTGCCTTGCGATTGCGATGAACCGCATCGGTGGCAAGTCCAATTCGGGTGAAGGGGGCGAAGACGCCGAGCGTTTCACCACGCGCGAAAATGGGGATAATGCTTGTTCAGCCATCAAGCAAGTGGCCTCGGGCCGCTTCGGTGTGACCCCAGAATACCTCGCCAGCGCGCAGGAAATAGAGATCAAGGTAGCTCAGGGTGCCAAGCCAGGTGAAGGTGGACAGTTGCCGGGTCATAAAGTCACTCCCCTGATAGCCCGCCTGCGTCACAGTACGCCAGGGGTGCCACTTATTTCACCGCCTCCTCACCACGATATTTATTCGATTGAGGATCTTGCCCAGCTCATTTACGACCTCAAGCAAGTGAACCCGCGCGCCAAGGTCTGTGTGAAACTGGTTGCCTGCGCTGGAGTTGGCACGGTGGCAGCCGGTGTGGCCAAGGCTTTCGCCGACGTCATCCTGATCAGTGGTAACGATGGTGGCACGGGCGCCTCGCCCCAGAGTTCCATTAAAAATGCGGGCGTTCCCTTTGAATTGGGTTTGGCCGAAGCACAACAGACATTGATGCTCAATGATCTACGCTCTCGAGTTGTGCTTCGCACAGATGGCTGCCTCAAGACCGGTCGAGACATTGTGATGGGAGCTCTGCTCGGGGCTGAAGAGTTCAACTTTGGCACCGCTGCCTTAATTGCTGCGGGCTGTGCCATGTTTCGGGTCTGTCATCTCAACACCTGTCCGGTCGGGGTGGCGACTCAGAAGGATGATCTGAGACTCAAGTTCCGTGGCAAACCTGAAAATGTGGTGGCTTTCTTCGATGCGGTCTCTGAAGAGGTCCGCGAGCTGATGGCTCAGCTGGGCATTCGTAAATTTAACGACTTGGTAGGGCGTACCGAATTGCTTGAGGTGGCTCCTGCTTCCCAATTCAATCCGGCCATCCAAAGCAAGATCGCTGCGCTAGATCTGGAAAAACTGCTCTGGCAGGCTGACGATAGCGGTGCCATGTCCAGAATCCACACCCGGGAGCGCAACGAGCGCTTTGGTGATAGCTCCTTGGATGATCGTATTGTCACCGATGCCAAGCAGGCCCTTCAAGGTAAAGGCAAGGTTTCTCTCAAGTATCGTATCAACAATATCTGTCGCAATATAGGCACGCGGGTTTCAGGTATCATCGGCTACAGCCATGGTGATCAGGGACTTCCGGCTGGATCCATTGATCTGACCCTTGAGGGCAGCGCGGGGCAGAGTTTTGGTACCTTCCTAGCCAACGGTATCGTGCTTCGTCTCTTCGGCGAAGCCAACGATTACGTCGGCAAGGGCATGAACGGAGGTGAGATCATCGTTCGGCCTCAGGATGGAGTGAGCTTTGAATGGTCCCGAAATGTGATCATCGGCAATACATGCCTCTATGGGGCCACAGGAGGACGGTTATTCGCTGCCGGCACGGCTGGTGAGCGTTTCTGTGTCCGGAACTCCGGGGCCGTCTCGGTGGTCGAAGGGGTGGGTGATCACGGGTGTGAATACATGACTGGTGGCGTAGCAGTCATCCTTGGTGACACCGGCCGTAACTTTGCGGCGGGTATGAGCGGAGGTGTTGCCTACGTCTACGATGTGCAGAATACTTTCCCCGGGCGATTAAACGCTTCCATGGTGGATCTTGAGCGGCTCACTGAGGCCGATGAGATTCAGAGTCTGCGTCAGCTGGTTGCTGACCACCTCGAAATGACCACCTCGCCCAAGGCGGCAGCCTTGCTGCAACAATGGGACCAAGAGGTGCCTCGCTTTTGGAAAGTGGTGCCTCACCCACCAGAGGCCAAACCAGCCTCTAAGCCGGTCCATGAACTCAATCAGGAGAAACCAGCGCCCGCACCAGCTGGCAGCTTTTGAAATTCAGATAGATTTGATTCGGTTATTTTGAACCAAGGCGATCCCTCCAAAGGGATCGCCTTTTTCTTTTTCAGGACCTCGTGGCCTCATAAAAAAAGGTTTTAAATTGAGTCTGTTGGCTCTAGCTTCGGCCAAGCCATGAAAACCATTGCCCCCAAAAGCCTTCAAGAAGCCTTTGCACCCTACTTCACCTTGCTGACCTTGACGAGTTGGCTCGTTTGTTTGGGAGTCAGTCATGCGGGTGAGCCTGTGGGTCCCATCCGTGCCCTGATGATTTCTGGGGGTTGCTGCCATGATTACCCCAACCAGCATCTGATTCTTTCCGAAGGCATCTCTCAGCGAGCTCATGTTGAGTGGACGCTGGCTCGACAGGGCGGCTCCGATCGTGCGGTCAAGATCCCTCTTTATGACGATCCAAACTGGGCAGCAGGCTATGATGTGGTGGTTCACAATGAATGCTTTGGCGGCGTCGAAGATGCTGATTGGCTTGAAAACGTGGTCAAACCCCACACTGAAGGAGGGGTTCCAGCCGTGTTCATTCACTGTTCTTTGCACAGTTACCGTGGGGCTGACACCGATGCTTGGCGCGCGCTCATGGGAGCTAGGTCCACAAGCCACGAGAGGGCTCGGCCCCTCAAGGTTGAAAACCTCAGGCCCCATCACCCAATCATGAAACATTTCCCACCCACTTGGGACACCCCCAATGGTGAGCTTTATAAAATCGAAAAGATGTGGCCTGATGCCATCCCTCTTGCCAAGGCCTACGGCAAGGATACCCAGCAGGACCACGTGGTGGCTTGGCTCAACTACCAAGGGCAATCCCGTGTTTTTACCACGACCCTGGGGCATCACAATGAGACGATGCAGTCACCCATTTATCTGGATATGGTCAGTCGAGGTTTGCTCTGGGCGGTTGGCCAACTGGAGGTGGATGGGTCCCCATCTCCCGGATACGAGCCTCCTAGTTCTCCTGGTTTGACTGGGCGTCGTATTCTGGCGGGTGACTATTCCCGAAAACGCATTGCCATCGTAGATGAGGCAGGAGCTGTTTCCTGGGAACACCCGATTAGGGATATCCATGATCTGCATGTTCTGCCCAATGGTAACGTTCTATTTCAGACTTCCTGGACACAGTTGCTTGAAATGAATCCAGCAGGGGAAACCCTCTGGAGCTATGACGCAGGCCAAATGAACGGCAATGAAGGCAAGCGAGTGGAAGTACATGCTTTTCAGCGATTGGCCAATGGGTTGACCATGATAGCCGAGAGTGGCACCAGGCGTATCATCGAAGTCGATAGACACGGTGTGCTGCATAAAGAAGTGGCTCTGAAAGTGGATCATCCAGATGCTCACCGCGATACGCGTATGGCCCGTAAACTTCTCAATGGTCATTACTTGGTATGCCATGAAGCCGACCAGGCTGTCAGGGAGTATGATTTGAACGGGCAGGTTTTCTGGGAATACAAGACTGGCGCTGAAGTGGATGGGGCGACTCGCCTTCGAAACGGCACCACCCTCATCGGCAATGGAGGCGGCCAGAATGTGATCCAGGCAAAAGGAAAGTTGCGCCGACTGAGCCGGATTGTGCAGGCGATTGAGCAGATCGGGATGCAGGCAGTCCTCAATCAAAAGTGGGCTGAGACGAGTGAGGACGTTACCATAGCCAC
>JALRAZ010000472.1 GCA_023257935.1 Verrucomicrobiota bacterium | reverse complement strand
GACCATCCTCATGGGCACCATAGACCCAGGCACCCAGCCGGTGCTCAATACCTTTGGTGAAGAATCCCACCTGGGCTCCCCAAGGTCGCTGCTGACCGATTTCATTCACGATGGCAGAACGCTCGACCGTTTTGATGTATCTCGACGATTGAATATCTTCACGGGTGATGTCCTGCTTATCCTTACCGACAATGAAGTAATAATTATCGCTGGGTTTCCATTGTAGGTTGAACGTTTGGAAATTGTTGATGAAAGAACCCTCATCGCTAAGAGCTGTTCTGGAACCATGACCATCGGAAATGTTTGCGTCGAAACCGAAGGAAAGATTGTGAGCAAAATCGAAGTCCATTTGGATTCGCGCCCGACGGTGGTGGTAAACATCGTATTCATTGTCTTTGGCTCCATCGATTTCCTCGTCCTGGCTGATGTATTGACCATGATACCGACCTTTCAACTTAACATCTCTGATGAAGCCGCTGTCGCTCTTATACAAAGTGTTTTTGTCGAAGATACTCCAACCACTGGAAGGTGCCACGGACGAACTCTCATCAACGACTTCCACCTTGTCTTCCTCTGCATTTACTAGGCATGCGCTGAATAGACCCGCGTAAAGGAATGTCCTGATACGTCTATTGGTTTTTAATTGTATCATTGTCTGTTTGCTTGATTTGGTTTTATAGGTTGCCGATTGGTTTCCCCTTCAACGGCTATGAGTTTAAAGCTTGGATTGAGATAATTGTATCTAATCAGATGGCTAATTTTTTAACCCAAAAGTCACCACCATGTTGCAGTCGTGTTACGAACGTGTGACATTCGCGGCGGTGGTGTAACATTCGCGACGGTGGTGTAACAACCGCTTTGAGGGTCTTAGCCGCAACAGCTGGAGCCGAATAACTGGGCTTGCACTGTCTCACAAAAAAACTCTGAGTGCATGCACTCAGAGTCTAGGAATGACTGAACAGACTCTATCGAACCCTACAGGGCTTCTTCATCTTCATCCGAAGCAAAATGATCATTCCGCCCGGAAGCTTCAGCCAACTGCTGTTTGCGGATTGTAGCCTGCTCCTTCATCAAAGCCTCGTGCTCATCAGCGCGCTTGCGCATCACGTAACGTATGATCATATTGGCGATTAATCCAAGAGCCAACCCACCCAGTCCCCAGAGCGCAATGGCCTTGGCTGCCAAGCCAGCCACACCTGCCGCAATGAAGGCCGAGAAAAACCAACAGAAAACAACCCAAATCGTTCGGCCCATTTTTAAAGCGGCATCCCCGCGCACAAATATCTTATCCGCCCAACCGGTCGCTACCACCGCTGAGAAGGCTACATAGGTGGTGGATACCGGAAGCCCCAAACCCGATGCCACAGCAATCACACTACCGGTCACCGAGGTGATGACTGCTGCGCGTAGAGCATCATAATGCTGCAATTTGGTAGCGTCCTGAACATTTGTCTTGGGAGCCAGTGCCTGATCGGCTCCAGGCTTGGGCACCAGAACTCTGGCAACAGCCACACACCATTTCGGTGCATAAAGGCGGACCAAATCGCCTTGACTACCCGTGTTGACCTCAGCCCGAGTCACGCGTTGGGCTGTCTTGGTAGTCATGCCCATAAGCAGCAGCACACCACAACCAAACAAGGCAAACAAAGGAACAGCCACTTTGCCAGCTAGCTCACCCTTGGAAAGGATCATCCATATTGCCAGACCTGGAGAAGCGCAATTGGCTAGATCATTCTGCCCGAAGGCGATCCCAGTACAGATCATGCCAAGTATGGCCATACTTCCAAAGAGCCTGGTGGCAAAGCGTTGACCGAGAAACTTGAGTGCCAGGAAGGTGAGGAAGGAGAGGGCCGCCCAAATCAAAAGCAAGGCGACTGGGGCACCAACCACATCCAAAGTGCTGGCCTTGATGGCCTTAACGAAAGCAACATTCTTCATGCCTTTCATCAACATGAAGTAAACCAAGCCAGTCATGAGAGCACCAGCCATCCAGGGACCATGGAGAGAGATGGTCTTAGGATCTTCGCATTGATCACGCACCACCCCACGAAAAACCCTTTGAATCAAGAATCCAGCGATCCCGCTCACAATGATGGAGCAGATGATTCCGAGGATGACTGTTTGACTCTTATCCCAGTTGATGGCGTCCACCCCACCTATGGCAAGGCCGCTTCCCAATAAGGCGAACACCAAACAGGCAGTGGTTGAAACGGGCATGCCGTATGCTGAGAAAGAATAAAGCAGTACGGTATTGGTCAAATAAACGCCCATGTAAACCGCTATCGCAGCATCGATCCCCGGCAGGGTCGTGGGGTCAAAAATACCCTTGCGAGCGGTTTCCATCACCGGAGAGCTAGCCATGGCTCCCACCACAACGGCAATACCCGCTAGCCAAACGGCCTTCCTTCGAGTCATCACCCTGGCACCAAACACCGCGTTCACAATGTTGGCGGCATCATTGCGGCCAACCTCAACGGTATTCCAAATCAACATGATGAGTGCAAGAATACCAATGACGTAATGAAAGACAGTGAGTTCCATGGAGCTTCTTGTTACAGGTTTGGAGACGTTTGGCAACCCCTAGTTAACAGGACCATGGCGGGCTTGAACTCCCTTTTTGACTCAAGGAAAAGCATACTGCGGCAAACAACCCGGCAAGCAGGTATGCACGCCACTAGGGGTTCGTAAAGCTAAAGCCTAAAAATCGTAACTGAGTGACATCCCAAAGGAACGTCCCCGGGTGTAGGATGAGTAGATGTAATCCTGACCACCATATCGCTGCAGCACTTCTACATCGGGATTGAGTAGGTTTTTGGCCGAAAATTTCAGTTTCCAATGATCGGTCAGTCGCTGCGAAACCGTCATGTCCAAAGTAGCTACAGGTTGTTCATAAGCATTGGGCCTTGCAGGGGAACTACTCCCCACTACAGCCAAGCGAGGTCCAAAAATATTGTAGAACAGACTCACAATGGTGCCAGATCTTTCGTTGCTGTAAGAAAGGTCAAAATTGAAGATGTAGGGAGATTGACCGGCCAAAGGCCTACTGTCATTGCCTATGGTATACTCATACTCAAATGGGGTGACGTTGACCTCCGAAACGACGTATGTGAAGTTACCGCCAGCGGAATAATTTTTGAGGTAGGTCGATATGAATTCAAGGTTCTTGCGGCCCTCTAGCTCGAGTCCATAAACGGTGGCCTCATCACGATTGCGGTATTGCACCTGACGATTGGCGGTCACGTATTGCTTTTCAATGGGAGAGCTCAGCGTTTTGTAAAACAGGCTGGCAGCCAGCACTTCGCCTGCCTCAGGAAACCACTCCCAACGCAGGTCGTAGTTATCAATGGAAGTGATTTGCAAATCAGGATTGCCAATCAGGATATCACCTCCCATGAAATCAAATACTGGCACCAACGCAATTTCTCTGAATGTTGGCCGCGCCAAGGTCTTTCCATAGGCGAAACGAAGGTTCATATCTTGCTTGAGCTCATAGATCGTACTCAGAGCTGGCAGTAGGGCTGATTCGCTGATTGAGGAGTCACCGGTCCGTTCCCCCGAATTGATCACTGACAAATCCGTGGTTTCGTAGCGAACCCCTCCGGTCACCTTCCATGGCTCAATGATGGGTATTTCAAACATGCTGTAAGCAGCATGGATATCTTGACCTCCCGTGTAATTGTTGTAGGGCAGCTCGTAAATATATTTATTGAAGCGATAGGTGCCGCGGCTTGGGGCCTCATAGACAACGTTTTCATCAGCCAGGAAGCCATCGGCGTTATCAGATTGCACCAAATCATTCCAACGTGGGTTCGTGGTAGTGTTGTAAGCAAACCTTCGCTCGTTATAGGCGCGCTGAGTGGCCGAAGCATAGGCCCCAAACTTGAACTTACCCTCCAAGCCTTCCCAAACTGAAAATGGGAGTTCATTGTCCAACTTAAGATTCTGGTTTTCTTCAGTGAGCTCTCGAAAATACCGCGTTGGGGGGTCATACCCGGAAAGGGCTATGTTGATACGGCCCGAATCATTGTTTTGGTCGTAAGAAAAAAACCTAAGATCCGGCTCTTCTTGGGAAGTGCTGGAATACGCGGCAACCCAGTCCGTCTTCAAATCCAGTAACTCAGGAAATGAGTGATCCCCCTTGAATTGCATGGATCTCAATTCTCTTATGGTATAATGCAATACACTGGTGTTGAAATTACTGTCTTCAAAAGATTGCAAGAAACCCTCCTGGATGCGTGCCTCATCCTCACTGCTATGATTGAATAGAAAATTAAAACCAAAGGCGTGATTTTCGGAAACCTGGTAGGCCAATGTAGCCAAATTGCCCCAGCTCACTTCCTGAATAGCTCGGGTGTCGTTCAAATACAGATCGGTATCCACTCCAGCAGCACTCACCATGTGCCGTCCCGTGATGCCGTTACCGTAAAAGGAGTAATCTCGGTCATAGTTTAGTCCAAAAAGAAAACCAAGATCCCTGTCAGCAACTTTTCTAGTGTCTCCGATCGAGGCACTGATGCTGTGATCGAGACCAGAAGAGCTTTCAAGGGGTCGCATGGTTGGATCAAATGCCTTGGTCAGCCGCATGAGTTCTTCCGCTGCCTGGTTTCTGGATTCCACACTTCGGCCTCCCCCTGAGCGAGTCGCATCAATCAACTCCTGACTCACGATATTCCCTCCCTGCCA
Source organism: Verrucomicrobiota bacterium (assembly GCA_023257935.1). Classification (GTDB taxonomy): domain Bacteria; phylum Verrucomicrobiota; class Verrucomicrobiia; order Limisphaerales; family AAA164-E04; genus UBA7971. The sequence continues at coordinate 2,120 of JALRAZ010000472.1, read as the reverse complement.
AGCATCGGGCAGGGCACGCGTCCCGTCGTCCAAACCCAACCAATCAAGGCTGCCGCCCGGATAACTGAGGAAATCCTTTCGTAAACTGGACTGGGTATTGTAACTGGTTCCCAAACCAAATTGAGCTGTGAAGGCTTCCGGGAAAGTCTTGGTGATGATGTCCACCGAACCACCACTGAATCCTCCTGGGCGATCTGGGGTGAAGGTCTTAGCTGTCACGACGCTTTCAATCGCATTGGAAGGGAAAATATCCATCTGCACTGCACGCTTGTCAGGATCAGCACTTGGCACTTCGGCACCATTGAGGGTGGTATTGGAGTAGCGTTCTCCCAGTCCGCGAATGAAAACATACTTCCCTCCAACCACCGAAGCTCCAGTTACCTTGGTCATGATATCCGCAGCGTTACTGGCGCCAGCGCGACTGAAAAACTCTGAACCAATTGCGTCGGTCAATGCAGCTGCATCCTGTCGCTCACTCAGCAGTGCTATGCTTTGTTCGAGCTGCGGATCGGAAATCACTTCCATAGGTTCTAGATCGAAGAACTCCGGCTTCATTTCCAATTGCACATTGGCTATTTGGCCGGCCAGCACCCGAACGTCCGAGATAGTCGCTCGCGCATAGCCAGATTTGGTAAAAATAATGATGTGATTTCCTTGAGGCACACCAGATAGCAAAAATTTGCCCTGCAAATCAGCGCGGGTTGCCAGAGTAGTACCTCTGATGGTGACGTTGACCCCCGAAAGAGGATTACCTTCCCAGGAGTCGGTTACATTCCCTTGAATCCCTCCACTAGATTGGGCCAGCAGATTGCCTGCTTTGGGTCCAGCCAGCCAAGCCCATGCCAGAACAAGCCAGAGCCACACTCTAGCCTCAAGCATACTGTTGAATGGACTGCTCATCTTTGGAAGTATCGTCAAGTCGCGAGATAGGGCATCAGAGCAGGACTAGGAAGTCGCCGCGTTAGCCACCCTTTTGACCGAGTCGAGGAATTTTTGAATATTATCTCTGGGGTTAGATTTCTGAGCTTTTTCCAACAACTCAATCGCCTTGGTATACTGTTGTTGTTTGACCAGTACCGTGGCTTGTTTGACCCAGCCATCACTTTCTGAACCTGGAATACGAGCGACCATTTCGAAGCGAAAAAGTGCTTTTTCAAAGTCTTCAGCCTGCATGTAAAAATCTCCGGCAAGCAGTAGGGCCTCGGCATCAAGCGGGTTTTTTTCAATGATTTGCTCAAGAACACTCAAGGCTTCTTGCCCCTTGCCATTAGCTATTGCTACCTGTGATTCCATTTTAAGTAGTTGGAATGTCTCTTGCTCGCTGAGGGTCGGTTCATGGGCTTGTCGTATTTTAGTGAACATGGCTGAAGCGGGTTCCCATGCACCTTGATTAAGCAAAATACGTGCAGCGTTAAGCGAACGTCGTATATCTCCTTTGCCATCTTGTTCAATTGCCTCGAGGTAAACCGCCAGGGCCAGGTCGATGGATTCACTGAGCATATAGATGTCACCAAGGAGCATGAGGTGCTGGAGAGTGGCTTTACCTGACTTGCGCAAAATCTCAAAGTTGACGGCCGCTTTATCTGATTCTTCCATTTGCAGGTAGACATTACCCTGGAGTGCCCAGAGGGCTGCGTTGTCGGGCTGTTTGCTGAGCACACCATCCAGAAGGCTGACTGCTTCCTGATATCGCTCTGTGGCAATCGCACATTTAATGATACCCAGTTCCCACAATGGATTCTCAGCATCGAGCAAGGTAGCGTTTTGATAAGCAAGACGGGCGGAGGCATACTTTTCCAGATTAAGGTAGGCATTGCCGAGCAGGCCATAAACGGTCCCATCGGCTCCTCCCAGGTTGATGGTCTCGACCAAATGCTCCACAGATGCTTCATAACGACCCTCACGAATCAGTACGATGCCAAGATTCTTATGGGCTCGCAGGTAGTCAGGAAACTGACTCAAAGCCACCTCAAAATGCTTGATGGCTTCTTCATGCTGCCCCTCCTGAAAATGCAGAGAGCCCAGAGTGTAACTGAGGATGGCGCTGGATGAAGCATTGAGCTGTTGCGTGATTTTTTTGATGGCCTCCTGAGGCTGGTCCCGAATGGTATCTCCCAGCT
>JALRAZ010000102.1 GCA_023257935.1 Verrucomicrobiota bacterium | reverse complement strand
GGGTTACCTCAACTCTCAGCGCTCGCTTCGAGATCTTTCCCGCCAATCCAATGACATCCTCGAGAGCATGGAACAGGGAGTGGTGACGGGTAACCCTTCGGGCAGTTTGATCAGCATGAATCGAAGGGCACAGCAGATTCTCGGAATCCAGAGAAGTGAATCTCAGATTGCCTACCAGGATCTGGATGAGGCAACTGGTCTTAGGTTGGCCGAAATGGCTGGTGAAATGTTACATACCCAGGAGGCTCTAGAAGATCGCAAAGTGCATTTTAGCCTCAATGGGCATCCAACCCATCTCATCATCAATGGCCATTTGCTGAGGGATGAACAAGGAGACATCCAGGGAACCGTGCTCCACATCAGAGATGTGACCGAACGCTTCTATATTGAAGAGCGCATGCATCGCATGGAAGGTTACATGGGGTTGGGGCCGGTGGCAGCCGGGCTGCAGCACGAAATCAAGAATCCACTGGGAGCCCTTTCCCTGCATGTGCAGCTGCTTGCTGAAAAACTCTCAGGTCATCCCGATCGCGAGGTGAATGAGGAGATCCACATCCTGCTCACCGAAATCCGGCGAATCGGGGATGTGCTGGAGCGGTTCAATGATTATGCCCACGCACAAGTATTGCAGCTCAGTGAAATCCGACCGGTTGAAATATTGCGACGTGCCGTCCAGTTGATATTGCCTCAGGCGACTCAGAAGGGAATAGAACTGGAGCTGAAGGTAGGCCAGTGGGATGGATATATGCAGCTGGACGTCCCTAAAATTGAACAGGTCCTGATTAATCTTCTGCTCAATGCGATTCAGGCCATGAACCTTCCCGGGAGGGTCCAAATCAGCCTGACTTTACAGCGAGACAAACTGGTGGTTGAGGTAGCTGACCAAGGGCCAGGGGTTTCCTCGGTAGCCCGTGAGCACATGTTTGACCCTTATTTTACGACTCGTAAGGATGGTCTTGGAATGGGGTTGGCGGTGAGTCGAAAAATTGCTCGACTTCATGGTGGCGAGCTTGATTTCAGGAATCTTCAACGTGGAGCCAGTTTTCGTCTGATCCTACCTTTGAATCAACATGCAAACTCACGAGTTTAAACTCCTGATTATTGATGATGAGCCCAATATCCGAAGTGGGCTTCTCAAGGGTCTGCAGCCCCTTTGCTTGCAGACTCACTCTGCCGGAAATGCCGAGGAGGGTATCAACCTATTCCGAGCCCACCGTCATGACATGGTCATCACGGACATGCGTTTGCCAGGGACCTTGGATGGGCTGGACATTTTGCGTGCTATCCGAGAGGAGAAGCCTGAGACCCAGGTGATTGTCATCACCGCCTACGCAACCATTGAAACGGCGGTGGACGCCATGCGTCTGGGAGCCTTTGACTTCATCACCAAGCCGCTGGATCTTGGGATGATCCGTCACCAGGTCAACAAGGCAGTGGAGCATCTCAGATTGGTCAACGAGAACCGTCAACTCAGGGATGAACTCACATCATTAGGTAAGGTGCCCGATCTCATTGGTAATGGGGCTGCTACCCGTGATCTCGTGCGCCAGATTGTCCAGGTGGCGCATTCTGATGCCACTGTCCTGCTATTGGGAGAAAGTGGGACAGGGAAGGAATTGACCGCTCGAGCCATTCATCATTTGAGTGATCGCCAGGCAAGCCCTTTTGTCGGGGTTAATCTGGGCGCATTGCCCGAAAGTTTGCTTGAAAGCGAACTTTTTGGACATGAAAAGGGTGCTTTTACCGACGCACATCGGCAGAAGGTCGGGCACTTTGAGGCTGCTGGTGCCGGGACGCTTTTTCTGGATGAAATCACCGAGACGCCAGCCAAGACCCAGATTTCCCTATTGCGCGTATTAGAGGAGAGGGAATTCCGACGGGTTGGATCAGAAACGATCCGGCCTTTTCACGCCCGGGTTGTTTCAGCTTCCAACCAGGACATGGAAAGATTGGTCGAGGACGGAGGTTTTCGCGAGGACCTATACTATCGACTCAACGTCGTGCCCATACACTTACCTCCCTTGAGAGAACGGCGCGATGATATCCCACTCCTGGTCAATCACTTCATGGAATCCTTTTCTCGACGCCATCGTCAGGAGCCAAAGCAGCTGGCACCTCAAGTGATGTTGAACCTGATTGATCGCCCCTGGCCTGGTAACATCCGGCAATTGAAAAATTATGTGGAGCGCCTGGTTGTGACCGTTGATCGTCCGCTAGTTCGTCTGGAAGATCTACCTAAGGAAGCGAATCATTCCAGAGCGACTAGTGCGGTTCGGCGCCTCAATGAGGCGGTCGAGGAGGCGGAACGACAGGCCTTGGGCCAGGCTTTGATTCATGCCGGATACCATCGTGAGCGAGCGGCTGATCTACTGGGGATCAGTGTTCGTTCCCTGCATTACAAGATGAGCCGCTACGGGTTGCACTAACTTTTCCCTCACAGTCTTTGGTTGCAACACTTTTCAACCATGCATCCTCTAGCGACCACGAGCAGATGGGCTTCCCGCTATTTTTTACGCCTTGCAGCCAAATGATGCCCTGAGAGAGGTAAGTGGGTTTCAAGCCCAAGCACCTCAAGTCGCAAGCCGCTACGATCGAAATCTGCGATGGCTTCATGCAGCTTTTCCATCACGCTGTGATCGACCAGACTGCAGTTGCCCAGATCCAATGCAATGTTTCTGCCTGGTTGAAGGCCATGTTTTTGCAGTATACGACTCAGGGGGATCCAGTTGGTAAACACCGCAGAGCGATGAGCGATGATCCGGACAAACTCACTCTGCTGATCATCGACTTCAATGTTGGACTTGAAACAGGATCCTATGGAGACGCCATGCTTCATATGAATCAGGAGCTTCACAGCCATCCCAATCACGATGCCTATCAGTAAATCCGTTGCCAGTACCCCTACAAGCGTCGCGACAAAAATTAGCAATTGTTCCCGACCGATGGCATAGACATGCCCGAATTCGCGAGGGTGTGTCAGCCTGAATCCA
>JALRAZ010000348.1 GCA_023257935.1 Verrucomicrobiota bacterium | reverse complement strand
CCACCCCGCCTCGCCCAAAACCCAAAAAAACGGTCTCATCCGGTGCGGCAGCCGAGCCTTCCGTAACGCCTCAACCTACGAAATCAACCTCAACCCCTGATACCAGCCAAGAAGCGCCAACGCCCAGCACCTCAGGGGAGGCCATGGACCCTGAAAAAGCCTGGAAGGGTGTCCTTGAATTGGCCTCCAAGGAAAACCCTTTCCTGCATAGCTACCTGGTCAACGGTCAACCGATCGAAATGGGTCATGGGCGACTCACGATAGGTTTTGCGCCCTCCCTGGCTGATCAAATCGAAATGGTTGATCAAAAAAAACACCACAAAACCCTGGAGGAGCTGCTGGCACAACTTGGCTTCACCGGTCTTGGACTGAGGTTCGTGGTGTCCAAACAAGTCGCCGAGCCAATCAAGCCTAAGCATGATGATGAGACACCCTCAGCCACTACTCCAGTCTCCCAGCCATCCGATCAGAACAGTGGAATCACCGAATCCTCCACTGCCCACAAAGCTCCAATAGTGCCCATTGATCCGGCCGCTTTCCTTGAGGATCCCCTGATTCAGAAGGCATTGGAAACTTTCAAGGGTAGGCTGATCAATATCGAATCCTCCGCTTGAATTGTCCACCTCCGGCTTCTACTATCCTCAGCACTATGTCGAGCATTGGTAAATTGATGAAACAAGCCGGCCGTATCCAACGGCAGATGGAACAAGCTCAGGCTGACTTGGCAGATCGCACCGTGGAAACCACCAGTGGCGGTGGCGCAGTCAAGGTCACCGCAAAATGTGACGGCACCCTGAAATCGATTGCCATCGATCCCGAATCGATTGACAAAAGCGATATCTCGCTGCTTGAGGACCTCGTATTGAGTGCTGTCAACAGCGCTCTGGAGCAGGCCAAGGAAATATCGAACGAGGAAATGGGCAAGCTCACCCAGGGCTTGAGTATTCCTGGACTGATTTGATTGAAGTTTGGGCTGCTCCAAGCCTGCCATGCAACTTGCCTTGGCTCAAACAGCGACAACCCCTACTCCCCGAGAGCCTGATACTTCATGCCCGCTCTGCCGCTGACCCTTATCGAGCTCAAGGCTGCACTCAATCGCCTACCGGGGATAGGTCCGCGCTCGGCCGAACGGATGGCTTTGCACCTTGTTCAGGGCCCCAAGGAGGTGATCAAACAGCTAACAGACTGCATGCAAAAAGCCAGCGAGCGGGTGCAGATCTGTCATATTTGTGGTGGCTTGACTGAAGAACAGCCCTGCCAAATTTGTGATAGCCCAGGACGAGAGCCAGGATTAATTTGCGTGGTCGTCAAACCCACGGACATCCTGAGTCTTGAAAAAACTGGCTCTTACGCTGGCCACTACCACGTCTTGGGCGGCCATATCTCACCTCTTAATGGGGTTGGCCCAGAGGATCTGAATATTGCAGCTCTTGAAAAACGCCTGGATCAATCAGAGGTCCAGGAGCTCATTTTGGCTTTGGGCTCTGATGTTGAAGGGGATGCTACATCCTACTACCTGGCACAGCGACTCGGCAGGCAGGGGCTGAAGATCACCAAGATTGCTCAAGGGCTTCCCGCAGGTAGTGATCTGGATTTCGCGGATGAACTGACCTTAAACAGGGCACTTCAGGGCCGCATAGCGCTCGACCATGAGGGCTGAAGTAAAGTGGGTTGTTTTTGACCTTGGCAAAGTCCTGCTTGAATTTGACTTTGCCATAGCGGCCAAGGCCATGGCTGCCTACAGCCCGCTAGATCCTTGCAAGATCCAGCAAGCCATCGATCAATCAGCCCTGCTTCACCAATTTGAACGCGGGCTGCTCACTGAAACTCAATTTTTCACTCAATTGAGCCAGGTATGCCAGATCAAGGCCTCCGAGGAAACGCTCCGCGATGCATTTGTTGACATATTCACTCCGGTCCCATCCATGATTGGGTTTTTGACCAAACTCAAGGCAAGGCGGATGCCGATGCTGTTGTTTTCTAACACCAATATCTCAGCCATGTGTCATATCAGAAAGCAATTTGAGTTCATTCAGCTTTTTGATCAATGCTGCCTTTCCTACGAGCATGGAATGATGAAACCAGAGCAAGCACTTTACGACATCGCTCGCCAAATGACCGGAGTCAATCACGCCTCGCTTCTATTCATCGATGATCGAAAGGAAAATATAGAGGCTGCACGACAAAAAGGATGGTCAGGCATTGTTCATGAAAACCCACGAGCAACCATCCCTGAGGTGGAGCGATGGCTCAATCAAGCTATCTAAAAAATGACCCGTCAGCTGTCCAAGCCCTCATGTAGAGAGAGGAGATAAGCCAGGGAAAGCCTAGAAAACCCAGCAATGGATTGGATTTAAAGTCCCTCAAGTGCCGTATCAAGCACCTGGTAGAGGTGAGACATACTCTGGTCGGTTTCATCACCCATGTTACTGAGGCGGAATGTCTTTCCTTTGATTTTGCCATAACCACCATCGATTATGATGCCTGCCTCCCTAACTCGCTTTTGAAGGACTGACAAATCAACCACACGCCCACCTTCTTTGGCCCCATTATTGATACACGTCAGGGCCCGCGATTCGTATCCTGCTTCACAAAAAAGCTCGAAGCCCTGATTGGCTGCCCAGTCCCGCGTTCGCTGAGATAAGCGAGCATGGCGATCGAAGCGTGCCTGCAAACCTTCATCAAATATGTCTTCAAGTTTGGATTCCAGAGCATACAGATGACTGATGGAAGGGGTGCTGGGCGTCATGTTCTTGGATCCATTAGCTTGGAATTCGAGGAAATCAAAATAGTAACCTCGATCGGCAGTGGTTGAGGCCCTTTCCAAGGCTGCAGGGGATACTGTAAAAAGAGCTAAACCAGGAGGCATCGCTAAGGCTTTCTGAGACCCTGTCAGCAGCACATCAATACCCAACCGATCAAAGGGTATATCGACGACAGAAAAACTACTCACAGTGTCCACGATGAACATCACATCAGGGTATTTGATTTTAAGTGCGGCAATGTCGGCAAGAGGATTGAGCACACCCGTAGAAGTTTCATTGTGCACCAGTGTCAGGGCATCGAACATCCCTGTGGAGAGACGTTGATCAATTAAATCAGGCAGCACCGGTGATCCCCATTCCACCTGCAAACCTTCAGCCTGTTTGCCACAACGCTGCGAAACGTCGAGCCACTTATCGGAGAAAGCACCGCACATGCAATTAAGCACCTTTTTTTGCACGAGATTCCGAATGGAACCTTCCATCACACCCCAGGCCGACGAAGTACTTAGGAAGACGTTTTGCTGCGTGCCAAATAAAGTCTTCAGAGATGGCTGAATACGAGCATAAAGATCCTGAAAGTCCTGACTTCGATGGCCAACCATGGGTTGAGTCATGGCTTGAAAGGTTTTCTGACTGACCTCAACTGGGCCAGGGATATGCAATTTGTTGTGGGTCATTGGGTTTTATAGGAGGTATCCCGATTTAAACGAGAAACAAAATTAAGTTCATCAGCCTGAAAGTTTCGCCATCGGGCTGGTTTGAGACCTCGCAAGGACAAATCACCAACTCGTAATCGGAGCAATCGAACAACCTTAGCTCCAGCAGCATGAATCATGCGTCTGATCTCCCTGTATTTACCCTCTTCCAGGATGATTTCAAGTTGAAGTAGCCCCTTTTGCTGGCTGATCACAGACACGCGTTTGGCCTTTAACAAATCCTCACCGTCACGAATCCCTGCTCGGGCGAACTCTCGAAAGGAATGTGGATCTTGTAGTCCTCGCACCCAGACGTGGTATTGTTTTTCAATCCTAAATCGTGGATGGGTTAGCTGTTGTTTGAAGTGCCCATCGTTAGTCAGGACGACCAGTCCTTCACTCAAAAAATCGAGTCGACCGGCATAGAACAAATGATGAAGGTGGGACGGGAGATCGTCATATAAAGTATGTCGACCATGGGTGTCCCCCCTCGAACACATGACCTTAGGGGGTTTGTGGTAGATCAGGTACTGCTCCTGAAGGCTTCCGATATGCTGACCATCCACTTGGACTTTGTCCACGGATGGGTCCACGCTATCGCCGATCTGGGCAATTTGCCCATTATTGATGACAACTCGACCCTCCTTGATTAGGACTTCAGCCGCCCTTCTGGAACAAATACCTGCTTGAGCAATAAATTTTTGTAATCTCAAGCGCATGCAGGAGTTGAGATCAAGCCTCAGGCTTGGTCTTGCGCAGACCAATCACCCGATCGCCTTCACTCCATTGCCCACGCTTCTTGAGGATTTCAACACGTTCAAAACGTTTCAAGACACTACGTTTGGAGGACATACCACCAGAGGCTCTTAGACTACGATGTTGTGACATAACTATTCCTTTGACTTAAAAAAAAAGCCGAACCCCTAGAGTTCGACTTTAAGAAAGAATTTGGCGGCAACCTACTCTCGCACAAGCTATACAAGCACTACCATCGGCAATACTGCGTTTGACGGCCGAGTTCGGGATGGGATCGGGTCGGACCACAGCTTTATAACCACCAAAAAACCGTTGAGAATCAAGTTCTCTGAAAACTACATACAGGGAAAACCAATAGACCTACATTCGCTTTTGAAAATCGCTTTATCACCCGAAAGTGAAAAAAAAGCGATCAAGCCGAACGACCAATTAGTATCAGTCCGCTAAATATGTTACCACACTTACACGCCTGACCTATCAACCAGGTAGTCTACCTGGGGTCTTCAGGGAAACCTTATCTTGGGAAGAGCTTGGCACTTAGATGCTTTCAGCGCTTATCTCGTCCGCACATGGCTACGCAGCGCTGCCCCTGACGGAACAACTGCCACACCAGAAGTGCGTCATTCCCGGTCCTCTCGTACTAAGGAATGAACCCCTCAAGTTTCCTGCGCCCACAGTGGATAAGGACCGAACTGTCTCACGACGTTCTGAACCCAGCTCGCGTACCGCTTTAACCGGCGAACAGCCGGACCCTTGGGTCGCGGCTTCGCACCCGGAGCAATCACCGCATTCGCGCGAATCGATGGTCGCGCGGTGGGTATC
>JALRAZ010000329.1 GCA_023257935.1 Verrucomicrobiota bacterium | reverse complement strand
GACAAAACGTTCTTCCGCCTGGGCTGTCACAGCCAGAAACAGGGCAAGTGTCGGCAAAAGCTGAAAGGGTCCGAGATGAAGGAGAAGGTGTTGTGTTGGTTTCATTTGAGGATGGTGCATGGAGCTAAAATCATTTCATGGCAGCTTGAAGCCTGGCCCTGACCCTAGCTGGCTCTGAGTAAACAAAACCTTAATCAAAGATTAATTTTTATTAAGGTTTCAGCTTGGTCTTGGTATTCGGGTATCCGATTTCGTATAGTCATCGAGTGTAGGTTGATGGGTCGCCAGCGCTTGAACCGGACCGTGAGTGTCAACGTGGGTAAAACCATGGTGTCCTGATAGTCCATGACCTATGAATTAAATGACGCATGAATAAGCTTCTCAAGCCCATGGACTGTGGCGTGCTCTGTATGCTACTGGTTTCCTTTTGGACAGGCTGTGGGACGTCGGTGCAGCAACCCGTAGTCCGGCCTCCGCAAATACAAGGAGCTAGCCACGTTGGAGACCAAGTCTGTGCTGATTGCCATCAGGCCATTACCGATGTATTTGCTTCCAGCGCCCACGCCCGATTCAAGGTTCCGGGTGCGCCAGCTGGTCAGGCTGGGTGCGAGTCCTGCCATGGGCCCGGAAGCCTGCATGCTCAGAGCGGCATGGCCACCCCCGCGGTGATTCACAACCCGCGTCGCGAGCCGGGTACTTGTCTGGATTGCCATCAGGAAATTCATACCAAGTTGCGGCTGCCTAACCATCATCCGGTTCTGGAGGGGTTGCTCCAGTGTGTGGATTGTCATGACCCCCATGGCAGGGATATTTTCCGTCCTGCAGGGGGGCCATTCTATGCTTCCCTCAATGAATCCTGCGCCCCGTGCCACCAGGAGCAGGCTCGCCGGTTCGTATTTGAGCATGAAGCCATGCGCGAGGGTTGCACCGAGTGCCATGATCCACACGGTTCGATTCAGTCCAAGCTACTGGTCCAGGGGGACGCCAACCTCTGCCTCAAATGCCATGCCCAAGTGCAATTTGGCAACCCTTCGGATATGTTGATCGGTAAGGTGCCCCATGGCCAGAAGGTCCAGGCTGGAAGCTGCTGGACAGCAGGCTGTCATACTCAAGTGCATGGGTCCATGGTCGATCCCAAGCTGCGTTTCTGATCATGCATGCCTCCTGCCAATCCCAGCGCACCGGAGCTGCTTGCCTGAGCGCTCTGCTTGGCTTGATCGCTTGCTGGTTGGGGTCGATCCCATTTCTGGCATGCCATGCCCAGGAGGCCAAGGCCCTCCCTCCCGCCGCGACCCGACAGGTCGATTTCGCTCAAGACATCTTGCCCATCCTGAAGGCATCCTGCCTTGGGTGTCACGGTGAACAGGACCCTCAGGGAGACTATCAGATGACCACTCGCCAAGCGGCCCTTGGTGGCGAGGATGGTGAGGGGCTCATCGTTGTCGGGGATAGTGCCAAGAGTCTACTCATCGATTATGTGGCCCACCTGGAGCCTGATTATGAAATGCCCCCGATTGGCAAGGGAGAAAAACTTTCCGATGAGGCCATCGGTCTCCTGCGAGCTTGGATTGATCAGGGACTGGTCTACGGTCCGATTCAGTCAGCCTCATGGGTTTTTTCGGCCACCCCATCTTTCCGTTTTTTTGACGTGCGTGGCAACGCAGCGGCTTTTCGAGAGCATACCTGGATGCGAGATGGCCTGAATGGAGGCATGCAGTCGTTTGAATGGGAGCAGCAGGATGAGCAGGGTCGGGTTTTTTCGGGACGGGGTTCGGTGATGGGCCCTTATGATCGCTACGAAATCGAGGCACTGTGGGAGGCTCCCGATCAGGGGTTTTTCGAATTTGGATACCAGCAATCGCGCAGCTACGACATGGACCTTGGGGGATACGCCCCTGGGCTTGGTCTGCCTGCACCGGCCCTCAACATGGATCTTTTTCTGGATTGGCGACGTCTGTGGCTTGCTTTGGGCACTCGGCGACCTGAGCAGCTTAATTGGACCCTTTCTTATGCCTATCAGGAGCGTGAAGGGGATAAATCCATGCTGCAATGGGGCCCCGTGCTGGATAGTCAATTCAATGAATACGGCATTTGGCCTGCCTGGAAGTCGGTCCAGATGCGGCAGCATCGATTTGGCTTGGAATTGGCCCGGGACTGGGATGGCTACCGCTTCAACAATCAGTCCAACTTGGACCTCTATCAGCAGGCTAACGGTCTGTACACGGCTGACTACGTCATGCCCGGAGCCTCCCTTCCTGATAGCCTCTCTTTACGATCAGACGATCAGGATCAATGGACAGGTTCCAATGCCCTGAGTCTTGAAAAACGTCTCAAGCCATGGTGGCTCGCCAGTGGTGGTTACCTGGTTTCTACCTCGCGCGGTGAGGTCGAAATCGGCCTGGGGAGCCTGGACCCGATGTCCCTTGCCTACCTGGCGAACCCCTCCCTTGCTAGGGGTATTTCCCTGCAAAGCCAATCCCACGTGGTCAACCTCAACAGCCTCTTGGGTCCGTGGCATCACTGGGTTGCCTATGGAGGGGTGCAGGGCGAGTGGTCTCGGCGCAAGGCGGTGGGTCAGCCTGAAATACAGGGTTTTCCAAGCCAATTGTGGACCCATCGCGATCGTTTTCAGGTGGAGGAAAACATAGGTCTGCGCTACACGGGCTGGCAGCAAAGCGTGCTCCAGAGCGATGTGCGATGGCAGCAGGAACGCATTGGGCTCAATGAGCGTGCTACGTTGGATGATGCCTGGCAGTCGGAGGATGATTTCATGCGCGATTCACTAGCCAATGGAAATCATCTCAAGGCCCAAACAGGCTGGACTTATTACCCTGCTGCCGGCTGGTCTTTGCGCCCTACCTGGACCTACCGTCAACGAGACTGGACCTATGATAATCATTTGGACACCGATTTAGGGCCACTACCGGGTAATGGTTACCCAGCCATGCTGGATGCTCGTTCGACCCAAGGCCATGATCTGGGGTTACGGCTGGGGTGGAAGCCCGTTTCATGGCTTCAGACACGGCTGACCTATCGATACGAAGAGCAGCGCTATTGGAGTCGTTGGCGAGGCTTCACCGAGGAAACTTGGAACAGTGCCTTCCAATATGTTCCCCTGGATCGGCCGGGGGCCAGTTGGGTTGCAGGTAGGCAACGGGCGCACTACCTGGAGGGCAACTTGACCTGGACTCCAGCAGCCCGTTGGTTCAGCTCGCTGACTTCTTCGGTTTCCAGTAGTCGCATTGGCTCGTCGATGGTGGACCATCAGCGTCTGGATGACTATCAGGGTGTGCAACTCGCGCAGTCCTTGGCACTGACCTACTTGCTCAATCAGCAAACAACCCTCCAAGCCTCATACAGCTGGCAGCATGTGGACTATGAGCAATCCCTTCCCCTGGGGCTCCCCCTGGGGCCTCGATTTGATCTCCACTCCCTCAATCTGGGCTTAACGCGTCAGATGAGTGAACAGTCCACCCTTGGGCTTCAGTATGGCTTCTATCATTATCAGGACTCTTTCTTTCAAGGTGCAGCCGATTACCAGGCCCATGGTCTGTTTGCCACTTGGAATCTACAATTTGGGAATCAATGATGTCATGGGTGGATGACCCTTGTCTTCAGGATCAAACCCTCATTCAAGTCGCACCTGTCTCACTTGGTGCCTGGTCGCATCGTGGCCGAGCAAGCTTGGATCTGATCACGATTTAAGATAGCTTGCCTCTCACAGAGAGCCCAACACCGAGGCTCATCGTGAATCCTCCTGTCTTGCCTGCCGAGATCAGAGAGGCCACCATCGCCAACACCCAGGTATGTTCTCGGATTTGATGATTCGATCAGCGTCTGTCCCGAGAAGGACGAGCCTCAGATTCCTGAGAATCGTTCTTTGGGCGGTCAGTCTGAATGCCCTGTTTGGGACGCTCTTTTACTGGGCTGAGCATGAGGCTCAGCCTGGGCTGTCCTTTTCCGATGCCCTGTGGTGGGCCATGGTCACCATGACCACCGTTGGCTATGGAGATGTCGTGGCCCACACATGGGTAGGGCGCTACCTCATTGCCTATCCCTGCTTCCTCATCGGCATCGGCTTTTTGGGTTTTGTGGTGTCCGAGCTAGCTGAAAATATTTTTTATCGAACCTCAAGAAGAAGAAAGGGTCTCATGCCGATCACCCAATCAAATCATGTCATCATCTGCAACTGCCCTGGTATCCAGCGGGTTTCCAGGCTCATCACCCAGCTTCGGGGCAAGGAAACCTACCAGCAACGAGGGATCGTGCTGATCACCGATCAGTTCAGCGAGCTGCCCGATGAGCTTGCGGCCCTCAACGTCTGCTTTGTCCATGGACAGCCAACCACCGAGTCCGTCCTGGAGCAGGCCAATCTGAGCCAGTGTGAAGGTGTCTTCATCCTTCCCCTGGCCAGTGGCGATCCTGCCAGTGATGCTCACTCCTTCACCATAGGGACCATGGTGGAAATGATCAGTGAAGAAGTGGGGCGGCCCATTCGAACGGTGGTGGATTTGGTCGACAAGACCAATGTGGCCATGATGCGTCGCAGTAACGTCGATGCCATCCTGCATACCCAGGACATGAACGACTCCCTGATTGTGCAGGAATACCTTCATCCTGGAATTCACCACGCCTTTGATCAGCTCATCACCAATCGCAAGGGAAGTCACTTCTTCATCCATGAGACAAAACTGCGAGATATGCGGGTTGGGGAACTGCAGTCAGCGATGTTGCAGCAGCCCGAAAATTTTCAGCTCGTCGGACTGGTTCATGAGGGGGCGCATTATCTCAATCCCGATAAACAAGTCATGCTTCGCTCAGGCGATCAACTGATCCTGCTGGCCGAGCGCAAGGAAGATTTCGAGCGGTTCGAGTCGAGCCTGCTCTCTTGCCGACCCGACCCCACGTGATGACAGGGGGATGAGGTCAGGTTGTTCTTGCAAACACGGAGTCTGCGGATCTCAGCGTCGATGATTCAAACGAATCTGGGGGCTTATGATGCACGCCATACCCCTTGGCCGACCCTGCTTTTCAATGCATGATGGAGGCAAAGAAGGCCTTCATTTCCGCAGCATAGTAAACGCCAT
>JALRAZ010000317.1 GCA_023257935.1 Verrucomicrobiota bacterium | reverse complement strand
TAGTCTGAGCGCCAAAGGCTACAGCGTGGTGACTGTCACCGTAGCAGCGGCGGCAAGCTTGGGTGTGTGGGAGGTAGTAGACGCGGTTGACTTCACGGATGCGGACTGGACGTCAATGTCGTCAACGTCAACGACATCCTGGTTTTGGGTGCCGAACCCCTCTTCTTTCTAGACTACGTGGGTGCTGGTACGCTCAATCCCAAAACTTTTGAAGACATCATTCGAGGGTTTGCCCGTGGCTGCCAGCAAAATGGGTGTGCCCTGATCGGGGGAGAAACCGCCCAGATGCCGGGTTTTTACCAAAAGGGGGAATATGACGTGAGTGGGACGATTGTGGGTGTGGTCGATCGTCCTAGAATGGTTGATGGCCAAGCAACGCAAGCAGGTGATGTCATTTTAGGGGTCGCCTCAAGTGGTCTTCACACCAATGGGTATTCGCTTGCCCGCAAGGTCTTGTTTGACCAGGCAGGGCTCAAACCATCAACACGTCTGGCTGAACTTGGTGAAAGTGTTGGTTCAGCCCTCATGAAAGTGCATTTGAGCTACCTCAAAACCCTGCACCCACTGCTGAAAAAGCACAACCAAGGAAGGCGCCCTGGAATCCGTGCAATGTCCCATATTACTGGGGGAGGCTTTCAGGATAATATACCAAGGAATTTACCAGCCCATCTGGATGCTCAAATCAAATTGGGCACCTGGGACGAGTTGCCCATCTTTGATTACATCGCCAGGGCGGGTAAAATCAGCAGGCAGGAGATGTTTCACGTCTTCAATATGGGGATTGGTATGACCCTGACCGTGGACCCTGCAATTGCCGATGGGCTCATCCGATCCATTAAACGAAAAGGACATCGTTCATGGATCATTGGTGAGGTCGTTCCAGGTTCTGGAGTCGTCACCTTCGTCGAATAATCCGATTCTACCGATCGCTTCAGAGGATAATCTTAGCACCTCTAGCATCTCGGAGGGAAACGCTTCTACCGGATCCACTGATGGTAAAGGCCCATATAGTAAGGGAGTAGGAACACCGTGCCACTTGCCAGTGTCGTGCCATTCCCATGATAGTCCAACCTCCAAGGGTCGGTATTCCAGTGATTGAAATGGGTGTTCTCAACTGGGAGTACCATGCCATTGTTTAAATGTCCCCTGGGGCTTGAATCCGCATCGAATAAATCAATACGACTTGTTTCACCGAGGGTTTGGATATCCAGCCGATGACTGTTCAAGCTGCTCCAGTTGGCCCTATCCAGAGAAAAGCCCTTGAGCGTTGCCAGGGCATCATCCAGCCAATTGTCAGCAGGGCTGATAGCATGAGGCCCCCATGGATCGGTTACCTTTTTGCTCAATGCGTAAGCTGCGTAGCAGAAATTGAAAAACGGATTACGCTCGGCTTGCTCATTGAGCCAAGCAGCGTAGAAGGAAGTGAGTATTTTTTGCTTCAAAGGACCGTCAGGTGCATAGCGCAAGAGTGTGTAGTAGCACATGAAAGCCATCTCATCGTCTGACTGGTTTCCAGAACCTGGGCCGCGATGAATTTTGTAAATCATGGCGTTCTGATCGTAGGCATGATCTTCAATAAGTCGGGTTTGAATTTCCAAGTAGCGGCTGTCTTCTGTGATATGTGCCGCCACAGCCAGGTAAGCGAGCATGCTGAGCGACTTCAGGCCACGTTCAGCCCACCAGTCGGGATTGTGGTTTAGGTCCTCGGGTCGATAGGTTCCCCAACGAGTCACACTGCCAGTGTGATCAACCAATTGAAAATCATGATCGATGAGATGATCTGTCAAATCCCTGACGATCTGTCTGACTCGCTCTTTCTCGGCGGCATTTGCTACCAAATCGTAAAAAAGCGGGTAGAAAAAATAATGCCCATCCAGTTCGTCAGAGCTTGTGTCACTCTTCCAAAACCATTGACCGTCCTCGCTCCGCGGCCATCGAGGTTCGTAGGTCTTCCAGAGGGAATCTTGTGTTTCCTTGATTTGATAGTCGGAGGCTAGCCTGCCGTCGTTGGGATTAGGAAGTTGGGTTGAACGTATCGTTCGGGCCACAAATCCCTTCGGGGCCGGATGGTTGCCTCCGCTGGCTACATCTTGGAGGAACGCTAAAGCATGAAATGCTTGGCGAGCTCTTCGGGCTGCATCTGGGTCCTTCGTGGCAGCATAAGCAAAACACTCTCCTGCGCCATACATACTCGTCCACAAGCCATCGTTATCACTGTCATGACGCACGATCTCTTCACGGCTGCCAGGCTGAATCATGCTGACTTCGGACACATAACCGAACGGTGTTCGTTTGATAAATTGCTCGATTTCTTTTTCATAGTGTTGAGCTTTTTCTTCCAGAGTCATGGGGATGGATTCGATGAGGCCAATACCATTGCCTGTTCCAGCCCATAAACGGCCTTGACCATCCACAGCCAGTGATCTCACCTCATCGTTTGGTAGCCAGCGCTTACCTTGTCGATAGGCCCACTTTCCATCGTGAAAGCGAATCAAACCCATGGTGGTTCCAAACCAGATTTCCCCATCAGGTCCGACGCCGATACTCAGGAAGTCATTGTATGGAGTTGAGCCGGGTAAAGAAAGTTTTGCCAATAATTGTCTATTAGCCCGTAAAATGGTTGAAGAAG
>JALRAZ010000093.1 GCA_023257935.1 Verrucomicrobiota bacterium | reverse complement strand
CCCCAGCATCCTTGAATATCGAGTGGATGTCTTCACCCTCCAGAGCCTGACCGAACTCAAAGTCTTCATCGAGCCCCAGGTGGGTGTGACTCAGCCCGAGGCCCTCGCTGCCAAGCTGGCTCGTGATTTTCAGGTGTCACTGGCCTTGCGTGTGCCGGTCGAAGTGGTGGAGTCAGGAAGCCTGCCCAGGTTTGAGATGAAGGCTCGACGCTGGCACCGTCTGTAAGTCAAAGCTTGCGGGTCTCACGGACTTACAGGATTGAAGACCTTCAGCCTTCATCAGGCTTTTCAGGAGCCTGCAAATGTCCCTCAAGAGCCGGTTGCCTGGGGTGTAGCTTCTGCCCTCACGGCCTCACGCGGGGTATTGGCCAGGATGCTTTCAAGCACTTGATCGGTGGTCATGCCCTCGGCTTCCGCCTCGAAATTAAGGATCAGGCGATGCCGGAGGGCTGGGAGCAGGCAGGCCTCGATATCCTCGAAGCTGACATTGAAACGTCCGTCGGTCAGGGCCCGCACCTTGGCGGCCACGATCAGGGTTTGTGCGCCGCGCGGGCTGCTCCCAAAGCGAAGATACTGCTGGCTGATGGGGGCGCCGTTTTCGGTGTCTGGATGGGTAGCCAGGATGAGGCGCACGGCGTAATCGCGGACGTGCTCAGCTACTGGCACCTGCCTCACCAGCTCCTGATAGCGTTGGATCGTGGGGCCATCCAGGATTGGCGCTACCGAGCTTTCAAAGCCTTCGGTGGTGCGACGGATGACCTCCTTGAGCTCCTCCTTCGTGGGGTAGGTGACAACCAGTTTGAAGAAGAATCGATCAAGCTGCGCTTCGGGTAGGGGATAGGTTCCCTCCTGATCGATTGGGTTCTGAGTGGCCAGGACGAAAAAGGGCTGATCCAGTGGGCGGGTTGCTCCCCCAGCGGTGACCATGCGCTCCTGCATGGCTTCGAGCATCGCCGATTGGGTCTTGGGGGTGGCCCGGTTGATTTCGTCCGCCAGAATGAGGTGGGCGAAGATGGGCCCATGCTGAAATTCAAACGCCTTGCTACCGTCGCTGCGCTCGACCACCAGGTTGGTGCCGACGATGTCTGCCGGCATCAAATCCGGGGTGAATTGCACGCGGCTGAAGGAGAGACTCAAGGCCTGACTCAGAGTGCGGACCAGCAGGGTCTTGCCCAGCCCTGGCACGCCTTCCAGGAGGACATGTCCACCGGCAAAGATGGCCGACAGGGTGCCATCAATGATGGCTTCATGGCCGACGATGACCTTGCCGATCTCGGCCTTGAGTTGCTGGTAGTCCTGGCGGAATGCTTCAATGGATTGTTCGACGCTCATGGTTTGAAAAGTGATGGGCAGGCTGCCTATTCAAGTTCACTGAAATAATCTCGAACCGTATCCTGATAGGCTCTGGGGACACGGTCCTGGTTGAGGGCGTTGGCGGCCTCGCTTTGAGCCGCCTCCAGCGCTTCGGTAAAGTTGACCTGACTCTTACCTCGAAGGTTGAGCCCCTTGATGGCCATGCTAGCCATGGGCCTGCCTTGCTGCATGTTGCCTCGAACCTGGGTGGGAATGAGCCCCTCGCTCAGGGTGGCCTCACCGCGATCGGTCAGCCCTCGGGCTTCAAGCTCTGGGCGGGTAACGCCCGAGTTGTCAGTGCTGCGTGCTCCAGGATCACGGTAGGCCCAATCACCGCCCTCCTGCCCCCAAGTACCTACCCCACCTCCTGGCAACTTGCCGTTTGAAAAGCCGCTAGCGGGTCCACTGCTTTGGCCCCAGCTCATCTGGTTGCCGAGGCTCATCTGGGCTTTTCCAAGCATGCCGAGGCTGGCCATCATGGCGTCCATTCCCTCGAATTGCTGGGTGAGTGACTCCAGGGCGGCGGCGGCCTCCTCCAGGGAATCGGAGGCGGCTAGTTGCTGGCCATTGCCTAGTTCCCCCATGGCTTTTTCCAGCCATTTGGCGACTTCGCCATAGTCGCCTGCTGGTTGAAGGGCCTGCTTGAGTTCGTTGAGGATGCTCTGTCGGCGTGCCAGATCCGTAGTCGGGGCTTTCAAATCTCGGATCATGTCCTGCAGACGCGCTTCGGCCAGGAGGGACTGTCCCCGTTGTAATTGTTCGGCTAAATCCTGACCTGCGGCGGCCTGTTGGGCTTGGAAGTCCTTAAGGGCCTCGCTGAGCGCCAGCATGTTTTCGAGGTCGAGCTGGGCTTGTTTGAGATCGCTCAAGAGCTGGGAAGGCTGAGCTTGCGCCAGGTGCTGCATGGCCTGCTGCAGCGCCTCACTGGAAAGCCCCAGGGCAGCGGCCTGCTCTGCCAACTGGCTGAGTTGATCGCCAAGGGCCTGCTGGGTTGCGGCGTCCATTCCAGCCTGCGATTGGCTCGCCTGCTGCATGGTGTCGGCCAGGGACTGAAGCTGGTCATTGAGTTGCTTCATGGCCTGCGGATCGGCATCGGTGGCTGACTCCATGGCGGCAAGCGCGGACTCCAGCGGGTTCTGCTGCTTGCTGGATGAGGGATTGACCATGCCCAATGGGCTTTTGGCGGCCTGCTGCAGTCGACTGATGGCAGGATCTTCCCGCCACGCCCGCGAGGTTTCCTCCATGCGCTCACGTGCCGAAACCACTTCCTTGAGCGCCTGCTGCCGATTGAGCTTGCCGGCGGCGAGCTGTTCTCCCAGCTCCTGCAGGGCATCAAGGGACTCCTGGCCGGAGGTGGCCTCAGGGGGAAGTTCCTGGCGTTCCTGCCGCACAAATTCGATCATTTTTTTGCCAGCAACTTCGATGCGCTGTTGGTCAGCAACCTCTTCCAGGTAGGCTTGGCTGCGGTAGGCTGGTACCCACTCCAGGATCGCTGCCAGCAGAAGCCAGGGCAGGCAGTATCGTGCTTGAATGGGGAGGGAAAGGGGCATCACGCGATCGAGCTGGATACCAGTCAGTCGTCCTCTGGCATCGCGCCAGAGCGGGGTCGACCAGCGATGGGTCTCGGAAACTTCCAGTGCGGAGGCGAGGCATTCCTTGAGCTTGCAGGCTCGGTCCAACCAGCGTGCGGCGCTTTCCAGACGGATGGGTTGTAAGCCTCGGCGCAGGCAGCTCAAGAAGATCAGCCCTCCCCAGAACCAGGCCACCAGGCTCAGCCAATGGGAGGAGAAGGGGATCAATTTGTAGGCTACCAAGGTGCTTGCCCAAAGCCCAGCTCCCAGCAGCATCGCCCGCCAGCCGGCTACCCACACGGCATGGAGCCTCATGCGCCGAGCCGTCTCGCGTAGCCTGCCTTCAATAAACAAACGATCCTGCATGGCCAAAACTTCGGTTCAATATGCCCGAGTTACTCCTCATGGCGAGGGGAATTGTCGACTAATTTGTTCGCCAATCAAGCTAGGTCCATGCTAGGCATAGCCTTATCACAACGCGCTGCGGTCAGGGTTATCACGGGCTAGAGTTAGCCTGCAGACCGACCTCGGACCTTGCTGAGAGACGATCCAACGCGGCTCTTGGCAGCAAGCAGCGCGGATCATTCTTTCCGACATCATAGGTTAGCAAATGGGCAAGAAAAAGAAGTCATCTTCATCACATGCGGTCGAAGCTTCGGTCGACAAGCCTTCGACCCGCTCTCAGGCTGTTTCGGATGCCTCCAG
>JALRAZ010000090.1 GCA_023257935.1 Verrucomicrobiota bacterium | reverse complement strand
ACCTCGATGACCGCCAAGCATGCTATCCGTTCGCCGTCAAAGTGGCTACCGGGAAGGTAAGCGCCATAACAGGCGAGAACTGGCACCACGGGCTCAGCCGCAATCCGCAGGATTACGTGGTGGTGCCAATGCAGCCCTGGTTCAGGAGATGGGGCGCCTGCTCCCACACATCCGGGCCATGGATGCTCGCACCAAGCTCCCACTGGTTGATCTGGCCATCCCAAGCTTGCGACAACTTTCCCCCACTCAGTTCGAAGCCTTCAGTCAAACCCTGCAATGGTTGATTGAGTCCGACCATCAAATTGACCTGTTTGAATTTGCATTGCAAAAAGTGGTTGAGCGTCATCTGAGGCATCATTTTGTGCCTCAGTCCCGACGAGCCCCTTCCCACCATGTCATCCTACCATTGCTACCTCACGCCCAGGTCCTGATCTCGGGATTCGCTCATATTGGGCATGATCAAGCCGCTGCCACCCAGCTTGCCTTTGAGCGCGGGATAGCCCAATTGGGGGAACTCGGGAAAAAACTCACACTCCTGCCTTTTGATCAGTGCAACCTGCCTCAAATGAATGAGGCGATCGAGCACTTGAATTTGGCTACCCCTGGCCTGCGCCAAAGAATCATCTTCAGCTTGGCCCACACGGTCGGGGCCGATGGAAGCGTCACCCTCAAGGAAGCCGAGCTGCTGAGAGCCTTTGCCGATGCCCTGGACTGCCCAATCCCCCCACATGTCGACACTCCCATTGAGACCCAGCCCACCTAAGAGACTCGGGAGAGCGCAGGACCCACAGAGCTAGGTTTTGATCTTTCGGGGTCCCCCTTTCTGGACCGATTGGCTTTGAGTGCGATCTCCATTGAGCGGTAGGTTGAACGGGCCGTCTCCCTGGCTTGTTCAGGCTCCAGCAAAATCCAAGGTATGCCTTTTGTCCTGCAACCCGTGGTCAAGCCAGCCCCTATGAGCTTGAACCAGTCTTGGATCAGGTTTCAAGGCATCAGGATCACTCGCTTGCCAGGCAATTGAAGCGCCAGCTCAAAGGCCGCTTGGCTTTCGGCCAGGGGAAATAGGCCGCCATGCAGCGAGTCCCAGGGAAGCTCAGCCCCATCATGGGCCAGAAACTCAGTGGCAAGGACCAGATCTTCAGGCGCGTAGTTGTGCATCCCCTTGATGATCTGGCAGCGCCGGACCAAAGCTTCGGGATCCAGAGCCAGCGCAGGGGAAGGGAAAACCGTTCCGGCCAGCATGAGTACACCGCCCACTGCCAGCAAATCCAGCCCTAACTGAGCGGCGGCGCTGGACCCTGCCATTTCCATGACCTGATCGGCCCCACGCCCTGAGGAGTGATCGCTTATCCAGGCCTTCAAGGAATCGTCTTCTGGATGAAAGGCTGCGTCCGCACCAAAAGATAGGGCACGCGCATGCAAGCTGCGCTGGGTCTCAACCACCACCACCCTGCCTGCGCCTTGAGCCCGACACAATGCCACCGTGCTCAAACCAGCATAGCCTCCTCCCATAACCACCACCACAGGATCCTTGCGTCGGGCCACCTCCCCCTGACGGGTGACCGCAGCCGCCGTGGCCATCGCGCAGTTGAGGGCAACCGCATACTGGTCAGGCAAGGACGGCTCCAACACCAGGATTGCGGTACCGGGCCTTAACAGGATGTAGGAAGCCATACCCCCACTTGATGGCTGACCGTCCTTGGCAACCGGCTCGTGGCCATATTTAAAAAGCTTGGCACATTTTTGAGGCCAGCCAGCCTGACAGTTGGGGCATCGGCCGCAATGCGCATAGATTGACCAGGTCACCCGGTCTCCCACAGCAATGGGATGCCCACGCAGGTCGACCTCGGGTGCTTGCGCCCCCAAGGCCACCACCCTACCGATAATTTCGTGGCCCAGCACCGTGGGGGTTGTCACGGCACGGTGCCCACAGTGGGTATGAAGATCGCTGCGGCAAATGGCACTGTGGGTGATTTGAACCAGCACCTCCCCGACCTTGGGACAAGACCATTGGGTGGCTTGCCATGCCAGTGGTTTGCCTGGCCCATGGAAGAGCACCACGTGGCCCTCATATTGAGACGGGTCGGAACAGTTCATGAGAAAACAATTACTTAAGCACGGGTTTGACTGGCAGGATGCGACGAAAGTGATGCTGCGCCAACGCAAAACACAGGATGCCAATCACCCCCACAACGGTGATGAGCAAGACAAAGAATGCCAGGGATTGCTCGGGAAAGGGAAGCAGTCGCCGAACAAGCATCAAAGCCACATAGCCCAGGTAGCCAGCTGAATCGGCCAGGTACATCAGGAAACCCAAGTTGCCGCGATCACGAGTCAACGCCATCATCCGCTCAAAGAGCGTGGTATGCACCAGCACGTAGGGAAAATACAACCCCATCCCGGTAAGCACCATGAATGGGAAAGCACCGATTCGGCCGGTTCGCAGCGCGAGGGCACAGCCAAGCAACAAGCCCAGACCAAGCATGCAGGCCACCAAAGCGTGCATCAAAGCACGACGATTATCGCGATAGAGTGAAAACAAGCCGCTCCCCAACATGATGACCAGTGCCACCCATAATTCGGAATAACTGAACAAGCCAGGCGTGGTGGTCTCACCTAATTCGCGCCAGAGTTCGGTGGCGAAATCACCCCGCAAACTCCGGGTCAAGGTGATCAACAAGTAGGCCAGGCAGAGTAGACCCAATACGGGTGCATGATGTTTGAGGTAGCGACGTCGATCCTCTGCCTGCATGGGAAGACGCTGCTGGCGTTCAGCCTGATCCCTGGCATCGGGGGGCGGGATGCGACCAAGCATCCAGACAAACCCGCCCAGGGGGATCATGAACACCGCTCCGGCAGCAAAGGGCATCCACATCGGTGGCACGCCTTTGAGGATCAACCAAGCCCCTACGGACTTGGTCACCCCATCGGCCAAGATAAAGCTGGCGCAAAGCCCTGCGGCCAGGCACTCGGTCATCCGCCTTCCTTCCAGAAAGCCCAGCACCAGGCCGAACACCATGCCCAGCATCAGGCCGTTGAGGAAAAGAAACAGCACCGCACCAGGCAGGGGCGTCGCAGCAAAACCAAGCAAGGCAAGCCAAGCAACGAGGGTCAAACCCAGGATTCCCCGGGCACGGTTTTCAGGAGAGGTCTGGCTGATCACCCTGATGCCGATCATTTTTGACAGGGTATAGCCGATAACCTGAAACACGATGAGACTTGCCTTCAGATCCATGCCCCATGCCTGCAAGCCATCATAGGCATGCACGGTAAAGGGTTTGCGAAGCCCATACATGCAAAAATAGGCACCGAAAGCCCCGACCATGCACCACAGCATGAACGGCCAGCTATTTCGGTTCCAGGTCTGGGGCCACCCCGCTACAAATCGGGAAGATGGTGATTGGGAGTGCATGGTGACAGCGGGCTTCTCAAACTGACCCAGCCTCAAAAAAACCTCAACGCAAAAACCGGCTCGCAGCAACGGCAAGGAGTCCCCTTGGCTCCTAAACTCCGCCCTGGTATCAGCAGCAAGCACCTCCAGACCATAACCACCTGGCAAACCCAAGCACTGGGGCGAGCCCAAGTTTTGCAAGGAAAGCGCTGAGGTATGGCAACGGGATCCGCATGCTGGCTTGGCTAAAACATACTTGGCACATTTAAAAATCAACCGCACCCTGAATGATCTCATGAAACAAAAGGCTTTTACCCTGATCGAACTCCTGGTGGTGATTGCGATCATTGCGATCCTGGCAGGCATGCTCCTTCCCGCGCTCAGCAAAGCCAAGGCAAAGGCCCAAGGGATTTCCTGCATGAGCAACCTGAAACAACTCCAGCTGGCATGGCTGATGTATCCGGACGACCATCAGGGCTACCTACCCCCCCAACCCGGAAGGCAGGGCTCAGAACGTGGTAGGCACCGGCTGGGTCAGTGGATTGCTGGATTTCAGCGCCAGCAATCCAGACAACACCAACACCCTTTTCCTGATTGATCCCAAATACGCCAAACTTGCCCCTTACCACAACACCGCTTCGGTCTACAAATGCCCTGCCGACAAAAGTACGGTCCGTATAGGCAATACCGTGCACAGAAGGGTTCGTAGCCTTGCCATGAATCAGGCCGTGGGATGGAATGCGACGGCCAGCTGGGTTAAACGCGGTGGGCCTGAGTGGCGGATCATGCATAAATTGTCCGAAGTCAGGCAAACCACCATGATTTCAGTATTACTGGATGAACACCCAGACAGCATCAATGGCGCTGGCTTTGCTGTGCAACCTACCGATCAGCTTGCCCAGACCCGCATCATCGACTTCCCGGCCAGTTATCACAATGGCGCCGCTGGCTTTTCCTTTGTAGATGGCCACGCGGAAATCCATCGCTGGCGGGATGGCCGCACCACCCCACCGATTGCCTACACAGGTTCCATGCAGCTTAATGTCGCCAGCCCAAACAACCCTGATGCATGGTGGATGATTGAGCGGACCACCGATAAGAATTGAAAGGGCCCTAGGAATGCTTCATCGCATCAGTCAATAGAAGCCAAGCCCATGCCACGAGTGAATGAATCAAGCGAAACGAAGGAGCGTCGAACAAGGCCAAAGTGCCTCTTGAAAAAGGGCTTTGAGTTTTGTCCCACAAGTCTTAGGGCCTCGGGGCGCCTCGCACTCTGGGTGAATAAGCGCCGGACTAGAGCCCCAGCCCAAGGAACAAAGCCGCCACCATCAGCAGCGCAGCAGGTAAGCATTTCTTGATCCCATCACTTACCTTGATGTGCATGAGCAAGGCAGCAAGCATCAGGCAAGCAATTCCAAGAGCCACGGGCTGAAGCAATTGGGGCAACCATATGGAGGCTATCAAGGCAATGGCCAGCCCTACTTTGGTGACCCCCACAACAGGCAATAGCCAAGAGGGCAAACCATACACTTCAAATTCCTCCCTCATGTTACGAGCCTGACCTCCTCGGTACTGGGTTGCCCGATTGATTCTGAGGATCCAAACGTTGAGCAAAGTCAAAGCGATACCGATTGAGAGCAGGGAAGCCGTTTCCATAACAAGGATGGGTATTATTGAAGTTGCCTCACAAATAGTGATAGTCAAGGCTGAGAAGAGAAAATAGCCAGAAGACGCCCGAGGACAAGCAAGACCCGGGGCAGTAACCAAACTGGCACACTCAGAGCATAAGCCCCTACGGACCAGGTATTTGAAGTCCGCTCCCCCTCCAGCGCGGCATCCCAACCCCTTCTAGGTTGGTCATGACGCTGGAGGAAAATCCGTAGGCTTTGTCCTGCAACCTCACCCCCAACTGGAACACAGCCCTCACTATCTGGCACCATCAGGCGTATTGGGATCCAGGCAATACCACCTTAGGCTTTTGATTCACAAAAGCCTTCCATCAAGGCTGATTGGGATCAACCGGTAGCAGGATGTAGAACCTAAACTCCTTGTTCATGTCGATGGGGAACTGAACCTGCCCCACATCACCGAGGATCACCTCTTCAGTCATTGCCTGCGGATCACCCAGCGACTCAATCGAATCATAGACCTGCAAGCGTGCGCTGCCATACCAGGTCAGTGAGAGCGTTGGTTCCTCCATGGGCTCTCCCTCTTTGTATTCATGAGGCTGCTTCTGACGGATAGACACCGAATAAGGGGCCAGCACGTTTGGATCCACTGAGTCACCCGGAGCCCGGCAGTAGATCTGGAAGCTAGTTGAGCCCACCACACCCTCATCCTGTTGATCCCCAACCTGCACTGACATGGTGATCACAGCAGAAGACTCAACTGAGACAAGGGTTCCTGAGATGGAAATAGTTCGCAAGTCCAGGTTTGGTTTGACTTCCAATTTTTCAAGAAGAACCTCAACTTTGGTACCCTTGATGTTGGTGGCGACATCGGCATCATGGCTTACCTCAAAAGTCAGGTCTGCCAGGTCAGAGTCCACATCCTCAAAGGTGAGGATGAAGAGGAAGGTGTCTCCCTGATCGAGCATTTGATCTGGGAAGGAATCCACTTGGGTGGGATCGTTAACAGG
>JALRAZ010000247.1 GCA_023257935.1 Verrucomicrobiota bacterium | reverse complement strand
CGTGGCTTGGCATGGAGATGCCTTCAAGCGATTTGAATTTGTCGAATTGGTCAACTTGAGCCCGGTTCATCTGATGCTCAAAGATTTCACTCTTAGTGATGACGCAGAGGATCCCGGGCGGTTTCGCTTTCCTACCAATAGTCTGGTGGAACCAGGTCAGCATTTTGTCATCGGGGAAAAGGGGCAGCATTCCTACCAGGGCTGGGTGCTGCCATTTGGCCTCAAAGATGACGGCGAGACCTTGTACTTATTTCAATGGCAAGAGGGTGTGCCGCATCTTGTTGATGAGGTATGTTTCGGTCGACAGGCCCCGGGTTGGTCGATAGGCCGAGATGCCCGCGGAAAATGGCAGGTCGGTATCCCAACTCCCGCTTCGGACAACCATGCGGTGGAAAGT
Source organism: Verrucomicrobiota bacterium (assembly GCA_023257935.1). Taxonomy (GTDB): domain Bacteria; phylum Verrucomicrobiota; class Verrucomicrobiia; order Limisphaerales; family AAA164-E04; genus UBA7971. Next base: position 1,807 of record JALRAZ010000247.1, on the reverse strand, counting down.
GGTGATCCCTCCAAGATCTGGATCAGTGAGTGGATGCCTTCGGGAGATGAATCTTATCCTCAGGGCTATCTCGAATTGACTAATCAGGGTGATTTGCCTGTCAACCTTGGACAATGGTATCTATCGGATTATCCGCATTCTCTTGAGCAGGCCCACCGACTGCCGGGACTCTCATTCATAGGTCCGGGTGAGTCTTGGGTGATGCCACTGAAGGGGTCGTGGGAGTCTTTTTCCATTGAGCCCGAGGATGAACTGACAACCCTGGCCCTGCATGCCTTCGATGATTCGATCATGGGTCGTTTGGTGATGCTTAATCCTGTGACTGGGCTCAGTCTTCAGCCTGCATCCAGTCTGGGTAGCTCCTGGCTCGTGAAGGAACCGACTCCAGGTTGGTTAGGCGACGGAGAAATCTCGACTCCCAGGCTGATGATCAGTGAGCTTATGGCTGATAATCGGCAGAGCTTGAGTCCCAAGTTCAGGTTCAGTGACTGGATCGAACTCTTTAATTACGGATCGCAGCCAGTTGCCCTTGAGGGATGGAGCTTGACTGATGATCCTGCTGAACCAGGAAAACACCTGCTCAATGGGCAACCTGCTCTCAATCCAGGTGAGCGGCGTGTGATCTGGCTTGAGGATGATTTTTCATCTTCAGAGGTAAATGGATCGGGTTTCGCGCTTAAGGCAAAGGGCGATCAAATATGGTTGTTTTACCTGGAGGACTCGCTGCAACCGCTCCCTGTTGACGGGGTCACTTTCGGCCGGCAAACCCCCTCGGGTTCCCTGATCCAGGATGCAGCCACCCGAAGTTGGCATTTGGGAATTCCCACTCCTGGTAGACCTAATTTAAGCCAACCCATGGGTGTGGTGAAGGGGCTGCGCATTAATGAATGGGTCGCCAACCCTGATTCTGGGGCTGACTGGCTGGAACTTTCAAACACTGGCGACTATCCCGTATCGCTAGCAGGAATCCGGGTTCAAGATGCTCTGCTGGATGACGAACCTCATGTTTTCGGGCCTCTATCTTTTATCGGTATTGGTAGCCACGCTTACGTGGTGCTTGAGGACGGAGGTAAACAGCCTGAGCCAGACGAACTTCCCTTTGGCCTGTCCGCATCAGGTGAAAGCATCTATCTGCTGGATGAATTCAACAATGAGATTGATTCGGTTGTGTTCGGCAGCCAAGAGTCTGGTTGGTCCTACGGTCGCCCCCCTCATTCCTCTCTTAAGGCTGAGCGACTTTTAAGCGGAGGCAGTCCCGGACGCGTCAATTGGCTGGACAGCGATGAGGATGGTCTTGGCGATGAGTGGGAGGCACTCTACGGTTTTGATCCCTTTGCGAATGATCCGATCTTGGCCGACCAAGATTCAGACGGTGCTACCAACCTGGAAGAATTCCTGGCTGGGACCAGTCCTGTTGATCCCAATGAAAAGCTTCTCCTCCATTCAGTCAGTTTTCATGACCTGGGTATCTCTCTAGGCTTCGATGCCAAGCAAGGCCATGGCTATGCGCTGGAAATCAGTCAGGACCTGACTCACTGGTCCGTGTTTTGGGAAGTGGATCTGCTGGGAGCGGATCGGACGGTTGACCTGACGCTTTCAATGCCCTCTTCAGGTGGGCCTCATTATTTTCGTCTCATCAGCAACTGATCGGCGCCTAGCTGTATCGCTTGATTTCACCCGACCGAATGCGCCTGAGATAGTCGTTGAGATCGGATCTGATTTCACCCGACATGACGTAAAGTCCTAACACATTGGGGAAACACATCGCAAAAATCATGGCATCCCCAAAGTCAAACACACTCTGAGC
>JALRAZ010000204.1 GCA_023257935.1 Verrucomicrobiota bacterium | reverse complement strand
AAAAATCAGTCGAAGGGTGGCCTCGGGGTCGATTCACGTTTATTGGGATGACATGGAAACACCGGTCATGAGGGCAACCGATCGTACCTTTCTCTCGGGACAAATTGGTCTCGGATCCTTTGATGATACAGGTAGCTGGGATGATGTGCGGCTCTATGGTCAAGTATTAGAGCCTTAGGGCTAAGGGGGTATGTTTTGAGGGGAGAGGAGATTTGTCTTCCCTTCCTCTGAGCTCCTGGACATTTTCAGATTATGGTTCTGGATGATTTGGACAACGCCTCGCTCTACCACCCACTCGGAGCGAAATTCAAGCAGGCTCTGGATTTTCTTTGTCGGGTTGACCCAGAGGGCCTGCTGCCTGGTTCCCATCCAATTGAAGGAGAGGCCGTATTCGCCGGGGTGGATGACTACCAAACCAAGGCACACTCAGATGGGTTCTGGGAAGCTCACCGGCGTCATATCGATATCCAGGCGGTCCTGCATGGAGAGGAATTGATAGGGATTGCTCGCACAGCTTCGATGACAGGTGAGCCCTATGATGCTGAGAAGGATTTCCAGAAACTTTATGGGCGGGGTGATCAAATCCTGATGCGCCCTGGACAGTTCGCCATATTTTTCCCGCAGGACGCTCACATGCCCGGACTGGCAGTAGGGCAGCCATCCTCGGTCCGCAAGCTGGTGATCAAGATTAGGATCGATTAGCAGTGGCCAAGATGCCCGCAGAGGGTCTTCAGGCTGTGAGCAAGCCCATGTTGCGCTGGCTATTGCCAAAAGATGGAGCGTCCACCCCGAAGTGATTCAAGAGTTCCAGGTAGAGGTTGCTCAGGGGGGTAGGTTGTTCCAGCACCGTGTGCCCCTTATGCCGATGAGTCCCCCCGGCTACCAACAACGGAAGTCGGTGGCAGGTGTGATTGGAAGCATCTTCAAAATTGCTCCCCAAAACAACTGTGGTGTGGTCCAGAAGAGTTCCATCCCCTTCATCCACTTGATCCATCTCATGAATCCAGCGCCTGAAGTGTTTCATGATGTCAGTTTCGATGCGACTGAGTTTTTCGATGACTGATTGCTCTCCACCGTGATGGGAAAGAGTATGCCAGCCGCCGGTGGCGCCTGGTACGCGGATGGCACCGTAGACCCAGTCCAGAGACAAGGTGATGAGTCGGGTGGAATCGGTTTGCAAGGCCAGTTTTGTCAGGTCAAATAAATTGGCAATTTTGGCTGAAAACTCAAACTCTGGATCGCTGATCAGCTGATGATCAACTGTTGGTTTTTGTGTGTTCAGCCAGAATCTTTCGTGTTGCAGGCGCGCCTCAAGCTGTTCGAAGACTTGTCGTGAAAGCTCTATTTCAGCCCTTGATTGCCCTGAATCCTGACCTCGATCCAGGTCCTTTTTCAAAGCTGCCAGGATTGTCTGGTCTTGCCTGATCTGGCGTTGTCGAGCTGCCAGATCTTCAGCTCCAAAAAGGGTTTCAAAAATCTTCTCTGCATTGTTCATGGGAGCAATAGCCGAGCCTCGGCGATCCCAGGAACATCCCCAGCCGCGATCATAGAGGCTCAGGCTCAAGCTGGGGAAGCGTGTTTGATCCCCAAGCTTTTCAGCCAGGAGCTGATCGAGCGAAATACCATTAACAAAATGAGATGATTCAGGATGAGGCTGGCCCGTGAGGAAGGATTTTTCCGAGTCATGGTTACTAGTCTCCATCCCTGCATGGAAAAAATTTTCAAAGACAGTCATCTTGGGCTGGCATGGCATGTCTCGAAGGTAACGTGAGGTTGACCAGTCACCCCGCTGGCTTGGATAAAAATAAGGTTGGTAAAATCCAAGAGAGTTGCAGATGACGACCAATCGACGCGGTGAAGCTTTGATTGCCTGATGCCCCCTTGATTGCAGGCAATGCAGTGCCATGGGTAAGATGGCACCAGCCTTGAGGAAGCGCTTTCGATTGATTGGATTCATCACGGTTCGGGCAGAAGGACTTGTAGGAGTATGTCGCTCATCACATCAGCAATACGAGCCTCAGCGGGGTTTTCGGGAATGATTCTCATCAAATCCAGCCGTTGCTTGAGACTGGGTTGATCTCCACTGACATACTCGAACCACATCCGGGCAAAATGGTAGACGACCTTGGAGAGGTCTGAAAGAAGTAAGCCTTGCAGTTCATCAATGCCATCGAAGGATTGCTGCTCAAGGAATCCTGAAGATTCCACTTCATTGCCTGCCTTGAAATAGCCTTCGGGACGGTACTGAAAGGTTCCTGAATGCGGCAGCGCGAGCTGATAGCGCTCGCGCCATTGGCCACTGGCATCAAAGTTTTCCAAGGCAAAGCCATAGGGATCGATATGTTGGTGACAAGCTCGGCAAGAAGCTTGGGAGGTATGTTGCTTGATTTTGTCCCGCAATGTGATGGGTTGATTTTCAGGGTGAGAAATTAGCGCGGGGATGTTTGGTGGCGGGGGTGAGAGCGTGTTGCCTACCAAGTGCTGGGAAATCCAGGCTCCTCTGCGAATTGGAGAGGTTTCCAAGCCGTCAGTGGTCATCTTGAGGATGCTACCCATAGTCATGAGCCCGCCTCGGTGCAGGGATTGAGGGAGGGAAACCTTTCGCATTGCCTGACCTTTGAGGCCAAACAAGCCGTAATGACGTCCCAATCGTTCATTGAGGAAGGAAAAATCTGAGGCGATCAGATGATCCAGTGAGAGGTTTTCATGGATCAAGTGCTCCAGGTAACGTTCGGTTTCTAGGGGGAGAAAATGGTGCAGCAAGGTGTCATAGGTGGGATAAAGCTTGAGTGATGGGGTGATGGTATCAAAAGCATCCAAACCAAGCCACTGACCGGCCAGTGAGTGAACCATGCGCCTGCTGCGTGGGTCACGCAGTAGGCGATGAACTTGCTGGCTCAGCCCTTCCCGAGTTAAGGAAGCATTGCCCACCTGGTCCAGGAGTGCCTGATCTGGTATGGATAGCCAAAGGCTTCTTGCCAGGTTCCTGGCAAGGGAAACGCTTTTCGTGGTGCCCTCTCCGGGTGTCAGCAGGAAGCGAGGCGAGCAGAGGATAGCCTTGAGGCCTGCCTTGATCGCAGTCAGTGTTGAATCCCCATTGGTCAGAGATTGTTGAACAACCATCCAATAGGGTTGGAGTGCTTCCTCCCCCAGGGATTCCCCTAAAGCACGATTGGCAAAGGAGGCTAAAACCTCGCGTAGCGCCTCCTCCGAATCGGAAACCACTTCAACCCGCTGAAAGGAGATGGTTTTCTTGGGTGATGCAGTGATGACATCCAGGCTGCCAACGGTGACCCGTGAGTCATTGTCGGACTCTACCGAGTCGGTGATTAAGAATCGAAGGAACCGATCGTTGGAGGGCTGATGAAAGGGGATCACCTGCTCATGGCTCAGGGTGGTATCCAAAGACCCTTCTGCCAAACAGACTGAGTCCCACTGCAGGCCATCCTTGGATTGTTCCACACGATAGGACGTGACTTTTCCCTGATCGCCTCCTCCAGATCGGGTCGCGTAACTCAGCCCGTTTATGGGATGTTCATTGGGGTTTTGGATGAGGACATGATGAGGCGTGAGAGCGGTTTGGGATGCCGGGCTTGTTTGCCAAAAAGTGCGATTGGAGCCATCCAGCAAGTTGTCCACACCGAACCCCGACTCGGAACTGCTGCCCCTCAGGCTGCCACCCAAGGTTTCGAGATTGGATCGAGCATGGGGTACAGCACGGGTGATTCGATGAGGTGCCTCCAACTTTAGGCCGCCCAGAACCTGTGTGAAGGAGCGAGGTGGCCAATGGTCCAGGATGGGGCCACGCACGCGCAGATGTCGGATCAGAGCGCCCCTTGTGGGAGCTTTTTCACGAAAATTTTCCGGGCTGTGGCAATGCACTGAGAGTTGATCTCCCTCATCCAGCAGCACCCTCAATGGGGTGTTGCTTGGGTGATTGCCATTTAATGAAACCACCCCGATCAGACGTTGAGGCTGAGGTCGATCATCGGCAAAGTAATACCTGCCAGCAAACAATTCGATGGTGACCTCCCCTTCAAAGTGTCCCAGTTGCTGTGCGTTCACCTCAACCTCATACCAGCCGCGGACTGGAGTTTGGAAGTCGCTGTAGAAATAAGCATAATTATTCCCGTTGTTCGCTCGGGTCCATGAGAAGATCATGCCTTCCTCCGTGCTGCGGGTGTAGATGTCGTATGTCGGATGGCTATCCAAGATTCGAGTGAGACCCCACTCCTGCTCGATAGCGAATCCTTCCTCCGGTAGAGCCCAATCAAGCAATTGATCGGTGATTTTAAAAATCAAGGCCATCCAGTTTTGGGTGGGTTGGATCCTGCGATTGGTATCAAAGGCAAAAGATCCTTTATCAGGGGGTAATAAATTGCTTAGGTCTACCGAAATCCCCAGGAGATCGCATGCCGCATGCATGAATTCATGACGATTCAGACGGCGAGAAGAAGGGGCTGGTTCCTCTACCTGTTGGTTGGCCAGATAGTTGAGCATCAGCTGACGCTCCTTGGGGTTGGGTTGAGGCTTGCCCGGGGGTGGCATGTCGTGGGTGATGATTCGCTCAAAAGGTAAGGTGGCATCGAAGCTTAGTTTCCCTAGATGCTGTTCGAGGTTGAACTGCCCTTTGGCTGCGTCGTGATCATGGCATTCCAGACAGAAGTGGTTGAGCAATCCTCTCGCGGCTTTGCCGGGATCTTGCACCTCAACCGGCTCTGCATCCGACATTCCAATCAAGGCACTGAACAACACCAGATACAGGAGCATCAACCTATCTCGTCGATGGTAGCAGGCCTTGTTCCTCGGGCCGAAATGGTAGCAATACGAGAGCATCAGGAGCCAAGCCATTAAGCCCTTCATTGCTTTGGAAGGCAAGTTTCCGTGGACCTCCTGAGCTAATGGGAAGGGATGGGGTGACGCAGAAAAACCTCAGGCGGGTTCCTGATGGCTTTTTCTGGTCGATTGCTGCGTCGACTTCGAAGTGCCTCGCGATTTGCTGAAAGTCAGCACCTTGGTCGTGGTCCGGCGCTGTCTGCCACATTCCAGCAAGTGGTAGAGGTGGTCAATCAGTCTTAAGGGAAAGCTTAGCCCATCGATGGGGAGTGAAATAAGGATGGCATCATGCTGGGTGCTATTTTCAGAGATTCGACATTCGACCAGGGTTTTTCCCTCGGGAAGGCGTTTCTTTTTGATAGCAATCCTGAGTTGGTCTTCGAATGCCTCTGGAGAGGGTTTTTCGGTGAGCTTCAATTCTTTTTCAGGAAGCTGAAGCACGCCCAAGGAAGCTAACTCAGCATGGGCATGCCATTGATGACACTGGTCGGCAAACATTTGGCAGAGACGTTCAGCCTCCACGGCAAAGAAGGATGCTTTCCAGTCATCTTTTTGCTGCAATAAATAGGCGCAGATTTCCTGCTTGAGAAAGGCCTCATGCTGGAACATGCGGTCGGTTGCGATGATCTCTGCATGACGTGCAGCCTGGTAATCTTCGATGGCCAGCTTGAGCTCAGAGCGACTTCGATCCAGGGATCCAATGGTTTCCAAGTTCAGTCGTCGGAGGCGGGCCATAGTCTGCTCCAGGGCCTGAATCTGTGCCTTGATGGGTGATGATTGCTTTCCCTGATTTGGAGCATCCTTATCCTGGTCCTGAGGCTTGGAAACCTGGCGGCAAAGTGAGTCAATGGTTGGCGAAATTTTTTCAGCAACTTCTTCCAGGGCTTCCATTCTGGATTTGAGATGAGCGGTCTTGGAGAGAGCCTCGATCCATCGCTGATTTTGATCGCCACTTTGCCTAACATACTCGGCATAGTGGGCGCGCAGGGCCTCCAGATCTTGAAGGTCGCTCCTCAGGGATTCAGGCACAGTAGGCATCGATCGGAGCATCCAATCAGCAAAGAACCTTCTTGACCAGTCTTTGCTGTGGGGTTGTTCCGATTCCCTGCTCAGCTCACCTGGTCCATCGAGGGCTTTTGGCCGCTTGCTGCAGGGTCCTATATTTATGGCAAGCAGGCTCCTGGCAGCACTGGATGAGTTCTGATCCCTAGAACAGATTGCCCAAAGCCTTGAAAGCGCCCAGAATCACGCCCTAAATCCTTGCCGCCTGAGGTTTTTTGTGGGACAAGCAAGTCCAGCGACAATCATCACCCCTTGGGCTCCTGAGACAA
>JALRAZ010000126.1 GCA_023257935.1 Verrucomicrobiota bacterium | reverse complement strand
GGGAATGCGGATTCCTATCTGGGATTGAACCACCTCGAGTAAACAATGGTTCGTTTGCGAGCTATTGAGGATCTCAATGATCCTGCGCTGTTGCCCTATCGACAGATGCGTCAGATGACAGATGCCCATGGGCAAGGGCTCTTTGTTGCTGAAGGCCATAAGGTGGTGACCCGTTTGCTTGATACCAGCCTTAAAATCCATTCACTACTGCTCAGTCAGGAATGGCTGGACAGGCTCAGACCAGTTATCGAAGCCAGAGAGGAAACCATTGATACCTTTCTCACCACTCGGGATGGGATAAAATCCCTGACCGGTTTTGGCTGTTTTCAAGCGATCAAAGCCCTGGCCTCAACCCCGCAACCATGTTCCTTGGAGGACATCCTTCAATCGACAGATCACCCCCTGTTTCTAGTAGCCCTGGACGGTTTAACCAGTGCGGACAACGTCGGGTCTGTTGTGCGTAATGCCGTGGGGTTCGGGGCAGATGGACTGATTGTGGGGCCCAATTGCTGTCCTCCCTATCTGAGGAGAGCGGTACACACCAGTATGGGAACCATCTTTCAGCTTCCTGTTCACAAAGCAAGGAATCTGGAATCCACTTTGCGGCAGCTGCAACAACTTGGTGTTCGCACCATCGCGGCTCATCCCCATGCCAGGGCTTGCCTGATTGATGAGGTGCCACTCAATGAGTCGGTATGTGTGGTCATGGGGAGCGAAGGTGAGGGGCTAGCTCCATCTGTGCTTGAAGCCTGCCAGACATCGGTGATGATCCCCATGGCCAAGGGGACTGACTCGCTTAACGTGGCCAGTGCCTCAGCCGTCTTTTTCTATGAACTCTCTCGTCAGCGACTCAGCAGTTGATGGCGCTAATAGGGTCGTGCAGTGTCTGGTTTGAAATGTCCCCAACTATTTGCTGTCAAAGAAGGAGGAGGCTTGATTGACATCCTGCCCAACTCCGAACTGAGGAAATGCTTTCATTGATAGCACGACAGAGAGGGTGATGTCGTTTTCTTGACCTGCCCTGGGATTGCGCAGGCGCAGATCAAAGGCTCCGGTAAAACTTCGAAAGTCTCGATACAGGGTGTAGGCGTGCTCCTCAAGGCGCCCATCTCGTGCTTCATAATGCTGATTGAGTCGCACCCCCCAGTTGTCGTTGATGCGATAATAGAATCTTGAGTAGAGCGCATTGTTACCTGATCCCCAGTATAGCGGCTCATCCCTGACATACATATGCCCGAGTTGAATGCTCCAGTGATCATTGGGCAGGAGGGTGATGCCTTGGTCGGCCACTCGCAGATCCGAGTCGTCCAGGCTGTAGCGAACCATGCTCTGAAGGTGCCACCAATCCCTTGGCTGGAGCTTGATCGCAGAGGATAGATCGGCCAGATCACCCTGAGCTGGTTCGGGGTCTAATCTCCAGTCCGCAAAAAGATTCCAATTGACCCATTCTTGAACGGTTTTGTTTTCTCCTCTCCGGGTTTGGAGCAGATGACGCATACCAACACGCATCACATGCCGATTATCAATGGCGTCAATGGCATTGAAAGCAGGGAAGTCAATGGGAAGGATGCGCAGGGAAGGTATTTCGTAATCAAATTGAGGTAGGCTTGTGGCACGAGCATTAGGCTCAGGCACGAAAACATACTGAATGGATGGGATGAATACATGCCTCAGACCATCAAGATCGAGCAAGCGGTTGTTGAGGCTGGGATTGAGCCGTGAAATTTTGGTCGAAACTTCCGTTCCACTGCTGAAAACAAAGCGAGTGGTCTCGCGTAGATCCTGACTCTGGCTGAAGGTGTTGGCATAATATCCATACCGGGCTCCTAGTTTGGGGGTGACGTTGAGCCAGCCCATGTAGGTACGGGGAAGTAAAATTTGATGGAAGCTGTCCAGTCGGGCAGCTTCCAAGGATAACTCAGGTTGATAGCGATACTGGCGAGCAAAATAGCCGACCGAAGATTCGCTCTCATAATAAAGCGGGGATGATCCAAGCTGTTGTCTTAGCCCAGTGAACTTGATTTCGGGCAGGCGCTCGATACGGTTGAAAAAAGTATTGAGCTGGGGCTGAACCAATACCGAAAGCGCTGCGTTGGACCACTGCTGATTCAACTCAACATAAGAGCGTGGTTGAGTGTTCTGGCGGTGAAAGGCTTCGAAGTAATCGCGATTCATCAATGGATCGCTTAATTTTTGAACCGAGGCCTTGGCGGTCAAAAATGGAGCGATTTCGGCCTGGTGAAACCAAGCAAAACGATAGCGTTCCTGATTCAGCTCTCGACGAGGCCCAATGCTCAGAGGGCGGGGGTCCACAATGGACTCCATGTCCGACATGTAATAGCTCTGCAGCTGGCCCTGCCCAAACCTTTGACCCATGTCGTAGCCAAAGTCGGCGCCACCAGCCAGCCCTCTGGCGGTTCGGTAGTCCAGGTGAAAGGTTGCGGTGGTCGATTCGTTGATGGCTAAATCATACTCATTGAGTAGGAAAAGCCCGTATCTAGATCGATAGCCGGGGGTAAAGTGATAACCGCTGGAGCTGCCCTGTTTCTTCGACTTCAGGTAGGGCAGGTAGAAAACGGGTAAACCTCCCGCTTGAAGGGTTGTCCCGTGCATTTTCATGGACTGCGTTCCCTCCAGCTCCATACGCTTTACTTGCGCTTTCAATTGCGGGTCTTGATCGTCATCGGTGGACACCATGAGGTCTCTGATCGTGTAGGTGGCATTTGCTGAACTGGATTCAATCGGGCCACTGGACATCACAAAGGGAGGGCGACCTGCTCGAAATGACGAAGTCTGCACTTGCTGGGTGCGGGCGTTGTAGCGTAGTTGCTGCCCTCTCCACACCAGGCCATCCTGGTGCATGATGATATTGCCTTCTGCTAGCAGTTCACCACTTTCCCCATCGACAGTCACCCGATCGGCTTGAATTGAGGCCGATCCCCACTGGGTTTCTTTGATCCGTATGAGGACCCCATCGTAGGCGACTGTGATGTTGGTCTCTGGATGGTAGGCAAAGGCCCCATCCCGCTGAGGGATGATCTCCCATTGGGCATCCAGGAGCTGGGCTGCCTGCCCAGTGAACACTGACAACCATAAAGTAACCCATCCAATTCTTAAGAGCCCGCTAGTCATGTATCTCCCGACACTTTGCCAAGAAGCTGCATCGATGCCAAGTGAAGAACCCCCTTCTCAGGGGCATGGCCTCAGGGGACAATTCTGCCAAAACGTCGGTCAAGCTCCTTGAGGCTCATTTCGATGACAGTCGGTCGACCGTGTGGACAGGTGTAGGGCATGGTGCAGCCCTTGAGGTCTTCCAGGAGTTTTTCTAGTTCCTCCTTGCCCAGCGAGTCATTGGCTTTCACGGCATGGCGACATACCGTCTTGGCGATCATCTCCTCACCCAGGCGCATCTTGTTCACCTCACCGGATCGATTCAGGGTATCCAATACGCCAAGCAAGAACGAGCGGGCTTGGCCTGTCTTGATGAACGGAGGGATGGATTCCAGGATGAAGGTTTGGTCGCCAAAGGCTCGAATCCCAACCCCTAGTTTTTGAAAGCATGCCATCGAATCAGTTAGAAAGGCTGCATCGGCAGGCTGCAATTCGATGGTTTCGGGAACAAGCAACCCTTGGGAAGCGACATCACCCTGTTCCATCCTTGAGAGCATCTGTTCGAAAAGTACCCGCTCATGCGCAGCGTGCTGGTCTATAAGCACTAGCCCTGATTCGGATTCATAGAGGACGTAAAGCCTCGATACCACCCCAATCAGCCGAAGCTGTCTGGCCAGTATAGGACGTATGCGGTCGTGATCCTGAGGGGTATTGGAGAAGTCAATGGAGGCAGTTTGGGCAACCCGCATCCCGCTTTTGGGTGTTGAATCCGCAGCCGGGTGCACCGTGCCCGCTTTCCATTCCATTGATGGAGGGTTGGCTGTGGATACTGAGTTTTTCTGTGCGAGGGTTGGTGTGGGATCAAACGAAGGTAGATCCATGATCTGATTGCCTGAGCCCCTAAGGGGACCTTCTCTTAACGCTGACTGGTGCATGGGATCAGCTGGGTTCGAGGAAGGTGTGGTATCCTCCGAAGCGGGTTGAAACCCTGGATCGTTTGAGTGATGTGCCATCGCAAAGTGAGTCAGGGACCGCTTGATAGCCCGCATGACACACTGCTTGACAGCCTGCTCATTGTGAAAGCGAACCTCCTTTTTTGCGGGATGCACATTGACATCAACAAAGGCAGGGGAAATCTCCAGGAAAAGGCAGCATACCGGATGCATGCCTTTCATGAGGGCGGTGTGATAGGCCTCTCTGAGGGCGAAGTTCAAAGCCTTGTTTTCAACTGGACGACCATTAATGAACAAGCATTGATCATTGCGGTTAGAGCGCCCAACGCCAGGCGCTCCCACATAGCCCCAAATCAAAATGGGTTCTTCCTCGTATCTGTCCACGTCCTCGCCGCGTATGCGTGTGCGGATGGTGTCACGAAACTGAACAGGGAGCCTTTGCCAGGAATCTTTCTCAAGCTGGCGCATGCGCTCTTCTAGGGCCAGCATTCTGGAATCCAGAGTTTCATCGCAGCTCAGGGGGTTTAATTGCCAAAGCACACGCTGATCCTGTACTAATTTGAAACCAATAGAGGGATGAGCCAGAGCCGCCAATCTTAAGTAGGTTTGGATATGGGCTTTCTCGGTTTCCTTGGTTTTAAGGAATTTGCGCCGAGCTGGTAAGTTGTAGAACAGTTGCCTGACCTCGATGGAAGTGCCCGAAGGCCCCGCTGCGGCCTCCACCTGTGTGAGCTTGCCCCCAACCACCATGATGCGGGTTGCCTCACTGCTTTCACTGCCTTGTTCCCTGGTGGTAAGGGTAAAACGACTCACGCTGGCGATGCTTGGTAGAGCTTCTCCTCGAAATCCCATGCTCCGAATGCTTGTCAGGTCTGATGCCTCCTTCAACTTGCTGGTCGCGTGCCTTTCAAGAGACATGAGGGCATCGTCGCGGTTCATCCCGTGCCCATCGTCGGTGATTCGAATCAGGCTGCGTCCGCCCGCATCCAATTCCACCGTGATCCGAGTGGCCCCAGCATCGATGGCATTTTCAACCAGCTCCTTGACGACGCTGGCTGGTCTTTCAACGACCTCACCTGCCGCTATTTGATTGGCGACGTGATCTGGCAGCAGGCTGATGCGCTTCATGACAACCATATTAAGTGAGGGCATCAGAGGCCTGCAACGATGCTTTTGCCAGGATGGCTTAGCTGTTGCCACCAAGTCCTGCTTTTGGTATGCAATTGGCCATGTTGGAGCCTTCTTATATCAACCTGCAGCCCACCGAGATTGGTGTGCTGGATTCAGCTTCCGCAATTTTTGCAGCGAAGGTCGCCTCGGGTAAGGTTGACGCCGAAAATGAGGCGCAGGTCATTGAGGAATCGGTGGCTCAGGCAATTAAGCTGGCCAAATTGGTTGAAGATGCCGTCAAGACCAAAGGTGAGATACGCGGCGGTTTTTGAGCCTCACCAATCTTGAGTCTCACAGTGAGGTGCGGCATGCCGGCCTGCACCCACCTTTTCTGAAGCTAGACAGTTTGGTCTGATGGTTGAAGGTGCTTAGTAGCCGCCTGAGAAGTCCTTTGAATCATTCTTGTCGAAGATTTTTCTGAAACGCTTTGCGAGGTTAACTTCGGCAACAAGACTTGACCTTTGGGTTTTAGGGTGTTCCTTACATCATGATCACCATACTCAACTGCCCTCAGCCAGACTGCGATGCTTCCTGGGATTCCCTTTCTGAAGGGGATAATGCTTACACACGCTTTTGTTCCAGTTGTTTTAAGAAGGTTTTGTTGGCCAAGGACGAAAAGACGAAAGAGGATTACATCCAGTCTGGTGTCTTGGTAGCCGCCCCGTGCAGCAACCTGTAACTGGCCATACCTCATCGTCGAAAGACGGCCTCTAAAAAAAGTGGGTAGTATTTGGTTTCCTACTGATTTGCTTTCAAAAAAAGCTATCAAATTTCCGGAGATCAGCGCCCGTTGTAGCTAAGCTACGCTTGCTCCATGATGACCCTGAACCCATCCCAGATTGGAATGCTCTGGGGAACCTTGGTAGGCGATGCGCTCGCCATGCCTGTTCATTGGTACTACCAGCGGGATGCCATTCTGCGTGATTATGGCTCGATCGCCGGTTACCTTAAGCCCAAGAACCCTCACCCCGATAGCATCCTTTGGCGTAGCCAATATGAGCCTCTTAACAAGCGGGGTGATATCCTCCATGATCAGTCTGCCTTTTGGGGGGTGCGCGGCATTCACTACCACCAATTTCTCGAAGCAGGAGAAAACACGCTCAATGCCCAATTGGCTTTGATGCTGGCCGAACAAATCAAAGAGGATCAGGGCTATGATGCTTCAAAGTTTCTCCAGCGCTATCTAGATTTCATGCTCACCCCAGGGGCTCATCACGACACCTACGTGGAGGAATGTCACCGGCGTTTCTTCGAGTCGTACGCTCGAGGTAAGGCCCTTGAACGATGTGGTGCTGCTGATGGTCATATTGGTGGGCTGTTCAGTGTGGCCCCTATGGTGGCGATGCTCAATCTTACGTGGCCTGAATTGCGAAAGCGGGTAAGCCAACAAGTGAGTCTGACTCATCGCCACGAAGGGGTCCTGAAATCAGCCGAGGTGATGGCACGTGTCCTCTGGGCCGTTCATGAGGGTGAACCGTTGAGAGAGGCGATCGAGCAGCATGGAAACGACTTTTTTTCAGCGCGTAAAGCCAGCAGGTGGCTGGATCAGAGTGACGCCTCGGTCATGGACCACCATTTCAGTGCTGCTTGCTACATTGAACACGCTTTCCCAGTGACTCTCTATCTTGCTTGGAAATATGCTGATGACCTAAGAGGCGGTCTCCTAGCTAACACGCATCTAGGTGGCGATAATTGTCATCGTGGTATGATGCTCGGGGCCATGCTTGGGGCGGCAGTGGGTAAGGAGGGCATTCCCGGGCCATGGATCCAAGGGTTGAAAGCGCACCAGGCATTGAGCGAACTGATAGATGGCCAAACGCCCATGGATCGGGAGGAAAGATCCCCTTCATGATACCTCCTGTATCCATGGCTGCGTCTCGTGATCAGGCGCTGACTGCCCTAAATGATTTTT
>JALRAZ010000080.1 GCA_023257935.1 Verrucomicrobiota bacterium | reverse complement strand
GAAATATCGCAATGGATGCGACTTCCCAATCAGGCCATTGAACTCAGCCCCGAGTGCATGGCCTTCCTGGTCACATACCAGGATTGGATGGAACAATCCGAGGGCCGCTTGCATCCCGGGATCAGCCGCCTGACAAAACTCTGGCAGGAGGCTGAAAGTCTGCAGCAACTTCCCTCCAGCGAGAGCCTAACCCAGGTTCGCAACATACTCAAAACTTCCCCCTGGACCCTGGATGCTCACCAACGCAGGGCCACACGCCTGGGAGGCAATGAACCTCTCAATTTTGATGCCATAGCAAAGGGATATATCATCGAGCAGGCGGCGCACGCGATTCTCGATCAAGTCCCACAAGTCCATGGTGTCCTGCTCAACATAGGTGGTGACATGGTCGCACTGGGATCCATGCAAGCGCGGGTAGATATCGCCAACCCAAGGAGCGCCAGCGATAATGACTTGATCGAAACGATCACATTGCAAGGTGGGCAAAGCCTGGCGAGCAGTGGGGGATACCACCGAGGATACACCATTAAGGGTATCCGATACGCTCACATCATTGATCCACTCACCGGTTACCCCGTCTCACACCTGACATGCGCCAATGTCGTGGCGCCTCGAGCCAGAGATGCTGATGCCCTGGCAACCCTCTTTTGTATCCTGCACCCTTCTGAAGCCCTGGCATGGGCTGATCAGCATGATGGGGTTGAGTGCCTCATTGTTGACGAAAAAGGTCACAAGCATATCAGCCGAGGGTGGGATTTGAGGCGGCAAGCACCAAGCCTGACCTTCACATCAACTGATTCTCAGCCTAGCCCTTTACATTTGACTAACCAGGATGCCCATTGGACTGAAGGAATGGAATTCAGTGTTTCCTTCGAAGTCATCGGAGAAAGAGGGAGGCGCTATCGTCGTCCCTACTTGGCAGTTTGGATTACCGACGCAGAAGGAGAACCCGTACGCACCCTGGCACTCTGGATCCAGAAAGAAAAATGGCTTCGCGATCTCCGCTCGTGGTATCGCCTTGCACGTTCTGGTGATGCCAGGATCAACACGCGCACCCTTGCTTCAGCCACCAAACCACCGGGAACCTACCGCCTTCAGTGGGACGGGAAAGATGCCAAGGGCCAACTTGTGCCATCAGGTGATTACCATGTCCACATCGAAGCGGTTCGCGAACACGGTGGGTACCAGGTTCTCAAGGAGGCATTCAAGCTCGATGGAAAACCCTTCCAAATCAATCTCAATGGTAGCAAGGAAGTTCGATCAGCCACGGTGACACTAAGTCCCAAATCGGCTCGAACACTCTGATCAGAAAGTAGTCTTTCTTGTGACTTACTTCAAAGGACTTCTCAATGTTAAAGCGCTGCATGCCCTGGCAAGGTGGCTGCATATTTACCTGTCCATGGTTAGTTTCGCGATCCTGCTTTTCTTCGCTGTGACGGGGCTGACACTCAATCATGCGGATTGGTTCCACAATGAAGCCCTTGCGGCGGATATCGAGACCGGGGTTGTACCAACCGAGTGGCTAGGAAAACTGGATGAGAACGGGGTCCGTCACCAGATGGCGACAAATAAACTGGAGGATTTTTTCCGACAAAAACACGGTGTCAAGGGTGCCTTGAGTGATCTCAGTGGTGACGCCTATGAATGCCTGGTTGGTTTCAAGGGCCCCGGCTATGGGGCATCGATTTTCATCGATGTTTCGAGTGGAGCGTATGAGCTGGAACAATCTCAACTTGGCGTGATTGCGATCATCAATGATCTCCATAAAGGAAGAGATAGTGGTCCGGCTTGGTCTCTCATCATTGATGCCTCGGCGATCCTCATGTGCCTGGTCTCCCTGACTGGCTTGGGTCTGATCTTTTTCCTCAAGCGTCGACGGCGTGGCGGCCTGATGCTGGCAATCGGAGGCGGGTTGGCAAGCTACTTGCTCTACTGCTTGCTGGTTCCTTAATAAGCTCATGCGACGCCAGCATATCCTCAAATTGATCTCACCCCTGCAAAGCCTGCAGTGGCTGGTGCTTACCATATTCACCTGGCTTGCCCCGTTGGCAGCGCAGGGCCTGACTTTTGAATTTGACTATTCACTGGACAGTTCAGGGTTCTTCTCCGGGGGGTTGGGCCCCATCAAACGAGCCGCTCTGGAGGCAGCGGCAAAGGTATGGGGCAACCTGATCACAGACGAGATTGGGGCCATCAACCCGATAGGTGGCCGAGGTTATTACGACCTTTATGGGATCCATCCTGAGACAGGTGAAGTCGAGCGCTTGGATCGCAATCCTTCGATCCCTGGCAACACCCTGAGAGTCTACGTGGCCTCTCAGCCCATGGATGCCCAAACCCTGGCAAAAGGAGGCCCAGGAGGATACGCCTGGGCACCATCAGGAAGAAACCGAAGCCCAATCATTGCCAACATTTCTCGGGGCGAGAGCGGCATCACCCGTCCTGGCAGCACTCGAGAACTCGACCTCAAGCAGGATTTTGCCCCTTGGGGTGGTGTGATCAGTTTCAATTCGGAGTATCAGGATTTCCATTGGAATCACCGGTTGAAAGTACCCGCAGACAAAATTGACTTTTATGCTACCTGCTTGCACGAACTCGGCCATGTCTTGGGCATAGGGACTTCGGAAACCTGGGAACAGCAGGTGTCGGGCAATGCTTTTCAAGGACCCCATGCCGTTCAGGCCTATCACTTGGCAGGCGGCAATGGTGACATACCCCTGATTGGCGATCTCAGCCACTGGTCCTATTCGGTCAAGTCCTTCGATCTGTTGGGCAATCGAAAATATACTCCCCTGATGTTCGCCAGTGCTACAGATGGTGTGCGCGGCCAAATCACCCAACTGGATGCCATGGTCCTAAAGGATATCGGTTGGGACATCATCCAAATCAACGGTATACAAGCCGAACCGGTCAGCCTGAGTGTGACCAGGCAATCAGGCAGGATCACCTTGAGCTTTGAAAGCGAAACTGGACGGACCTATGAATTACTGACCTCCATCAACATGCGAGATTGGACGGTCACCGAACAGCGAACAGGCAATGGTAGCACCCTTGAATGGATACTCGACACAAACGGTTCACAAGCCTTCTGGAAGGTCCAGGCGCGCTAAAATCCTTGAAGATCCAGGGTGTGCCACAGGTTCCACCGAACTTGGATGATCCAGAATACATTCAAATAAGCTCCCCTGGTAAGCAACCATTGCATGCCATGGGCCCAGTCATGGTGTAGGCAGTGTGTGTAATCCGGCTATCACTGTCTCAAGGTAAGCTCGTACTGTCGTTGCCAAGCGATCGATCGCTGCGGGATCGGAGGGCCTGGGTAAAAGTGGCCTGAAGATATTCTCACAGCACAAAGGCATCAGGCGCCCTGTCCAGGCAACGGGATGCAGGAGACGGTAATGATCGATTTCGCCCCACCCAGGACCACAGTCCTGATCTATCGGCCAATCGCGGTGATCTTTCATACAGAAACTATGGACCACGTCGGCACACTTGAGGATATCAGGCAGTGGGTCCACCTTGAGGTAGTCCATAACATTACCGGCGTCATAATTCACACGGATACCGGGATCGTTCACCTCCCGTATGATTTGGGCACAAGCCTGCCCCGTACCAGTCTCACCTCCATGCTGCTTGACTACCAGGGTGACGCCCAGATCACGAGCTATGGGCCCAAGGGCTTTGAATCGCTGCAACCAGAGCTTTTGGTTCCCTCCTTCTGTATGACCAAAAGTAAGCACCTGAGGGATGCCAGCGGCAGCAGCCTGCTTGAGCCGATGGGAAAGACGTTCCAATCCCTCGGGATGCTCAGGATAGACCGTGCTGAACATCATCAGGGGATCCAGGCCCATGTCCCGGCACTCCCTGGCCAAATCTCGTGCTCGCTGAACAGGTGCGTCGATGGCCATGACCGGAACCGGAGGTCCTGCTTCGGTTTCACGGTGCTGGGTGCCCCAGGCCACATATCGGTATCCAGCTTGCCTGATCCCCTCAAGAGCCCTGCGCAATGGAAAAGAGCTATAAGGCAAGGTCATGCAGGCCAATTGAAAGCGGGTCCTGGCCGGTTCAGCGCCCATGATATGCTTCCAAGGCAAGGAACACCCCATAAGCGTTTGACTTAGAAAACAACGGCGGGAAAGGCTTGGGGGCATGAAAAAGAATCTATCCTGTCTTCGAACATTGTCACGCGGATTTGAGCTGTTGCCTTGACTTACCGGACGGGCCATTCACCATCCTGCCAACCCACCACCAAGCCGCGTCCATGAAAACCAATACCACCACCAACCGAAGATCTTTTCTAAAGACTGGTACGACCGCCGCCGCCCTGCTCCCCTTGGCTCTGCAATCTCAAAAACAACCCACCCTTCGTATCGGGCTCATTGGCTGTGGGGGGCGTGGGACAGGGGCCGCAGCTCAAGCCCTCAAGGCGGATCCAGATGTGGCGTTAGTTGCCATGGGAGACCTGTTTGCCGATCGACTGGAAATCAGCCACAACACCTTGAGACAGGCATCTGATGTAGCCGACAGGGTAAAGGTGGCTCAAGAGCATCGCTTTGTCGGCTGGGATGCTTTCGAGCAGGTGATCGCTTCAGAGGTCGACTGCGTGATCCTCACGACGCCACCTCACTTTAGACCCACACATCTGAGGGTAGCCATCGAGGCAGGCAAGCATGTGTTCGCTGAAAAACCAGTTGCGGTGGATGCTCCTGGAGTAAGGTCTGTGTTGGCTTCATGCCGATTGGCCAAAGAAAAAAAACTGAGTGTGGTCAGTGGTCTTTGCCTTCGTTATGGGTATGGATTCAGGGAAATCATGCGTCGCTTGCATGAAGGTGCCATCGGGAATTTGCACACCCTTTATGCCAACGACTACCGCGGAGGCATTTGGTACAAGGAGCGTCAACCAGACTGGACAGATATGCACTATCAGATGCGCAACTGGTATTATTACACGTGGCTTTCTGGCGATTTCAACGTCGAGCAGCATGTCCATTACCTGGATGTTTGCGCCTGGGCCAAGGGTGGCTACCCCGAAAGGGCCATCGGCATGGGGGGGCGTGAGGTCCGAAAGGATCCCAAGTATGGGAACATTTTCGATCACCACAGCGTGATCTACC
>JALRAZ010000547.1 GCA_023257935.1 Verrucomicrobiota bacterium | reverse complement strand
ATCAGAATGTCCTGTTTGTAGATATCAGTTACCTTCAACTGAAATAAGAAACCCTGAAAATATAAATAGTGAAAATGAAACTTCAAGTAATGATTTAAGTAATAATACATTTTTGTTTGAAAATAATGATCATTTGGATCGCTGGTCGATCCGACGTTATCTTGGCTCTCACGGGCTGACCACCGCTGGCGACATCCTAGAGCACTTCAATGATTTGCTCTTTGATGGGAAATTGCCTGCGCATGCCAAGAGTCTCATTCTTGAGTTTGCCCATACCGGGCAAGATGGCACAAGGTTACCATGGGATCCTGCTTCAAGCGATTACATGGAGCGTGCAGGAGCCTTGATCGGCCTGATACTTTCTGTTCCAGAAATGCACTATCAATAAGGAATCGGTAACAACCCAAATCATACCATTATGCAAATTTTTGACCGACGAGGTTTCTTGCGCACAGGTGCCTTGGCCTGTTCAGCTTTGGGGCTCAACATGGTGGCTCCGAACATGCTTCGAAATAGAGTGGCTGGAGCTGAAATGCCTGCAGGTAAGAAGCTGATTTTTATTTTTCTTCAGGGAGGCAATGATGGCATCAATACGATTATTCCCCGTGGGGACGCTGACTACAACACGACCAACAGGCCTAGCTTGTTTGTGCCCGAGAACCTTGCTTTGGATTCGGGAAATGGTTTTGCTCAGTTGCACCCAGCACTCAGTCCATTAAGTGAACTCTATAACCACTCTTCGATCAACGGGCTGCCAGGAGCAGGGAACATGGCCTTCCTCCATCGCATTGGTTATGACGGGCAGTCAAGATCCCATTTCGATAGCCAGCACTTCTGGCAAAATGGGATCCCAGGGGATGCTGACACCGAAGAGGGTTTTCTCTATCGCCGAATCAATGCGGCTTATGATCTTAATTTGCCTGAGAATGCCTTCGTCGCAGCTGGGTTGAATAGCAGTCAATTGCTGGCATTGAAGGGTAAAAACATGATCCCTAATTTCAGTCGGACCCAGGATTTTACGTTCCCTGCCGGGCAGCATTTCCTGGGGCAGCCACCCTCTGAGCTGGATGTGGATGGTCGAGCCCTCATGGGGTTGTATGGTGGCCAGGCTGATGATTCCAGTAAGCCTTACCGATCGCTGGTTCATGGCGCAGGGCAAGCAGTCGGGCGCACGATGAGTGTGATTCAAGATGCCCTAGATCAAGGAGCCTACAGTCCAGCCAATGGGGCGGTTTATCCTGACACCTCCATGGGCCGCAAACTCATGGAGGCTGCCATGCTCATGAAGCGAACGCCTGCTAAGGTGATCGGACTGCGGCGAGGTGGTTTTGATACCCATCAACGGCAAGGGCAATTAACGGGCTCGCACCCTAACTTGCTGAATGAAGTGGCCGAAGGCATCAACGCGCTTTACCAGGATCTACAGGACCAGTGGCAGGACTTGCTCGTCGTCACCATGACTGAGTTTGGTAGGACTTCTCGCGAGAATGGCAGTGCTGGAACCGATCACGCCGAGTCCAGTGTCATGTTCGTTGCTGGAGGGGCTGTTAAAGGTGGTGTTTACAATTGCGACGGTCAATCATGGGGTGACCATGCCATGTTTTCTGCCAGAGATCGCTACTTGGCTCGCTCGACTGATTTCAGGGCGGTCTTTGGCGAGATCTTCCAAAAGCATTTCGGTGATACCCGTGAGCAACTTGACACGTGGATGCCGGGTTACTCCATTGCCGAAATGGATCACCCCGCTGATTTTAAGCCACTTTCCTTTCTTTGAGTCGCAGACTTTGCGTTGTTAGTCCTGCTTCAACTTCAGCGTGGCTCTGTATGGCCTAGGGATCCAGGGTTCCAATAGCGGGCAAAACTCAATGGGGTGGTCACTGGATTTCCTTGCCGACACTCATCGAGTCCAACAGACTAGGCCTTGATGAAAGTTCAGTTCCTAGGGGCGACTCGGACCACCACCGGTTCCATGTACCTCCTTGAGGTCAATGGACATCGTATTCTCTTAGAATGCGGCCTCTATCAGGGCCGACGGGAAGAGACCATTGAGCGAAATCGCCAATTCCCATTCGATCCCGCCTCGCTGAGCGCAGTGATCTTGAGTCACGCTCACATCGATCACTGTGGTAATTTGCCTAATCTTTGTCGCCAGGGTTTTGCCGGGAACATCTATTGCACATTCGCGACTCGAGATCTGGCGGCCATCATGCTGGCCGATTCAGCACACATTCAGCAGTATGACGCAGAATATGTTTCCAGGAAACGAGCCAAACAAGGCTTGGAACCTGTCGAGGCACTTTATTCAATCAAGGATGCCGAGCGTGCGGTATCACAATTTGTCGCGATCAACTATGAGCGCTCCATGATGGTGATACCGGGTGTCACCTTACGTTTTGTGGACGCAGGGCATATTTTAGGATCAGCCCAGGTGGTCTTGGATGTTGAGGAGGAGGGTAGGAAGTTTCGTTACCTCTTCAGTGGTGACATCGGCCGGGGTGATCATGAGATTTTGAGGGACCCGCAACCCGTTGAAAATGTAGATTTTCTTCAGATTGAGAGCACCTATGGGGCGCGAGATCATGCCAATAAGCTTTCAGCTAAAGATCAGCTTAAAACGCTGATCAACCAGACGCTTGAGCGGCAAGGTAAGGTGATCATCCCCGCATTCTCAGTAGGTCGCACTCAGATGATTGTCTACACCCTGCACCAATTGACTTTGGAGGGAGAGTTGCCGGAAGTGCCCATCTTTGTGGATAGCCCCCTCAGTGTCAACGCGACAGAGGTCTTTCGCCTTCACCCCGAATGCTTCAATCAGGGGATTTATGATTTTCTTCATCAAAAAGCCAATCCCTTTGGGATGGAGAATCTGACCTACATTCGCCATTTGGAGCACTCGAAAAAACTGAACGAACTTCAAACACCTGCCATCATTATCAGTTCCTCTGGGATGTGTGAGGCTGGGCGCATACGCCATCACCTGAAGAATCATATTGGTGATGCCAACAACCTGATTTTATTTGTTGGCTACTGTGCTGCCAACACCCTGGGTTCAAAAATCATACAAGGTCAGGATCCTGTTAATATTTTTGGGCATCCAGTTAAAGTGCGCGCCAAGGTGGCTGCAGTGGATGCTTTTTCAGGGCATGCGGATCGACAGGAATTAACCGATTACGTGAAGAAACTCTCCGGCAGTCTAGCCAAGATCACTGTGGTTCACGGAGAAGAAGAACAGTCCCTTGGTTTTGCCAATAGCCTAAGATCACTGCTTCCAGAATCTGAGATCATTGTGCCTCAAGCTAGGGAAGTTGTTGAATTTTAATTCCATAACCATGAAGCAGCGCAAACTTTGGGTCTGGAGCCTCATCTTCTCATGCATGATAGGGATGTTGGTTTCGCTTTCAGCCGCCACATCCAACGATCCGCTGGCTCTTTGGCCTCAGTCGCCTCCCGATGAAACGCTTACTTTGGGGGCCGAATATGACACGACCACCGAAGATTCCAATTTAGTGGCAGGCAAACGTGTCATGCGACTGGGTAACGTCAGCCAGCCAACCATCACCCTTTACAGGCCTCAGCCACATCTCGACACAGGGGTATCGATTCTGATCTGTCCTGGAGGCGGTCATCACATCCTGGCCTGGGACCTTGAGGGGACTGAGGTGGCAGACTGGCTAAATCGTATTGGGGTGACTGGGATTGTCTTGAAATATCGTGTTCCGGCACGGGATCCGGATGTGCGGTGGAAATCCGCGGTCCAGGATGCCCAACGTGCCATGCGACTCATACGCTCCAAGGCAGCCGAGTGGCGGTTGGATCCTGACCGTATGGGTATCTTGGGCTTCTCTGCCGGCGGTCAAACCGCCGTCATGACTTCTGTCCTGCACCAGACATCGCAGTATTTAGCGATGGATGAGTTGGATACCCTTTCGGCACGGCCTGATTTCTCAATCCTGATTTATCCTGCCTGGTTGGTAGATGAATCGGGTAGCAGTCTTCGTCCAGATATTCAAATCGACGCCTCCACACCGCCAATGTTTTTTGCCCACGCAATGGATGATCCTGTAACCCCGAAAAACAGCATGATCATGGGCGCAGCCCTTCAAGAAGCTGGAGTGAGTTCGGAGGTTCACCTTTATGATGGTGGTGGTCATGGATTCGGCCTGCGCCCGAGTCGTTTTCCCTGCACAACATGGCCCGATGCAGCCGAGAAATGGATGCGTTATCGAGGTATCCTTCCTGATTAGTTCAAGTTTGGGCTCGATGGCTTGTTCGGGCGGCAAAGCAGGTTTCTAACAGCAGTAAGCCCAGGACGATGCAGAGGCTCCATTTCCAAAACTGCTGCCTTGCCTCAATTTCTCGTGCTTGAAGAATGCGCTTGCTTGCTATTGTTTCTTCGCGCGTGCGGTCCTCACAGGGCCCTCGTGCTCTTTGCGGCCGGAGCCTAGCAGCTCCGCCAAGCGTGACCGGCACGCGTCGATCTTGAGCTTGGTGACGTCCACCTTCTTTGTGGCCACCTCCAGCT
>JALRAZ010000453.1 GCA_023257935.1 Verrucomicrobiota bacterium | reverse complement strand
TTGAGGATTATCGCATCGAATGGGAAGAGAATGCCGAGAGCTAGTTTGCCCTGCCCTCACTCACTCTGACCGACGCCTCTCAAACGCTGCTCATGACTGATACGCTCCAAGTCTCCAACGACTCGCCCTCGCACAAATCATCCAGCAAACAACTCCAATTTGGTGTTGTCCAATTCCCTGGTTCCAATAGCGACCAGGATTGCATTCACGCCGTTGAGACCATGGGCCACCGTGCAGGATACCTCTGGCACAAGGAAACTCAGCTAGGCAACCTGGATGCCATCCTCGTGCCAGGTGGTTTTTCCTATGGAGATTACCTTCGAGCCGGTGCTATCGCACGATTGAGTCCTGTCATGAAAGCCGTAGCGGATTTTGCAGAGAATGGAGGGCTGGTTTTGGGTATTTGCAATGGTTTTCAAATCCTCTGTGAAGCGGGCCTATTGCCGGGTGCATTGATTCGCAATCGCTCCCTACAGTTTCGCTCCGAATTTGTCCACCTAAGGGTGGTTCATGACCAGTCCCCCTTCACCAGCCAAACCCCAGAAGGAACTCTCTTGCGCGTGCCCATAGCCCATGGAGAAGGCTGTTACTTCGCAGATCAGGAAACGCTTCAGGAGATGAAAGCTAATCGCCAGATTCTGTGGCAATACGCAACAGCCGATGGAGCTCTCGAGGACCATGCCAACCCGAATGGATCAGTCGAACATATTGCCGGAATCTGTTCCAAGCATGGCAATGTGGCAGGCCTGATGCCCCACCCGGAGCGTGCCTGCCAGAGTCTAATTGGAAGCCAGGATGGCCAACGTCTTTTCAGTGGCATCGTGGATCATCTCACTCAATCCAGCTGAAGGTTTCATCTTCGATGGAACAGGAACCCGCATGACACATCGAAACCTAACTGCCATTGCGCCTTCAAAAAGTCTCTGACAAACCATGCCTGAATCCCCGATCACACCAGCACTGATCCAACAGCACAACTTAACTCCTGAGGAATACCAGCTCATTCTTGAACAATTGGGCAGGGAACCCAATCTGACTGAATTGGGCATCTTCTCCGTCATGTGGAGTGAGCACTGCTCATATAAGAATACCCGCCCCTTGCTGAAGGGATTCCCCACTCGGACACCGAGGGTATTGGTCCCCGCTGGCGAGGAAAATGCGGGAGTCATTGACATCGGCGATGGCCTGGCTGTGGCTTTCAAGATTGAATCTCATAATCATCCCAGCGCCGTGGAACCCTTTCAAGGAGCTGCTACGGGTGTGGGTGGGATCATCCGTGACATCTTCACGATGGGAGCCAGGCCTGTATGCGCCATCAATTCCCTGAGATTTGGTAACCTGGACTCAGCAGAGGTCCGGCGCCTCTTTCGAGGCGTGGTGGCAGGAATCGGTCATTATGGCAATTGCTTCGGTATTCCCACAGTAGCTGGCGAGGTCTTTTTTGATGAATCCTACGAAGGCAACCCATTGGTCAATGCCTTCTGCCTTGGGGTTCTTCGGCACGAGCAGATTGCACGCGGAGCAGCCAAAGGTATTGGCAACCCGGTGTTTTATGTCGGTCCGGCAACTGGCCGAGACGGTCTGGCTGGCGCCGCTTTCGCCTCACAGGATTTAACCGAAGAATCAGCCAGTCAACAAAGGGGTGCGGTGCAGGTAGGCGACCCATTTATGGAGAAGCTCTGCATGGAAGCTTGCCTTGAGCTCCTAGCAACAGGCGCGGTTGCCGGCATTCAGGACATGGGTGCAGCAGGGCTGACCTGTTCGACTTGTGAAACCGCAGCAAGAGGCGGCACAGGCATTGAAATCGAACTGAACAAGGTTCCACAGAGGGCTCCTGACATGACTCCTTACGAGATCATGCTCAGCGAATCTCAGGAACGTATGCTGATTATCGTGCACAAGGGGCGTGAGGATGAGGTCAAGCGTATCTTCGACAAATGGGATTTACCATGGTCAGAGATTGGTATGGTCGCCGACCATGGACGCATGATTGTCAGGAACCATGGGATCACAGTAGCAGACCTACCGGCAGCCAAGCTCGCCGATGAGGCGCCTATTTACCACAGGGAAGCCGTCCAACCGGCCTATCTGGAAACAACCAGGCAGTGGCGCCCTGATCAAATCCATGACACTCAGGATCCAGAATCCGACCTGATGGCACTGCTTCAGTCCCCTTCCATCGCCTCGAAGAACTGGGTTTTCAGACAATATGACTACACCGTCCGCAACGGTACGGTCGTCAAACCCGGTTCGGATGCTGCGGTCATTCGCATTAAAAAGGACAGTCTACCCGATCTTCCCGAAGATGCGCCCAACCGACATGCCGAAGTGCCAGAGAAATTCCTTGCTATGTCCGTGGACGGGAATGGTTCCTACGTCTACTTGGATCCCTACGAAGGCGGCAAGAGCGCCGTGGTCGAGGCGGCCCGGAACTTAGCCTGCTCAGGGGCAGTTCCCCTAGGCACCACTGATAATCTCAACTTTGGCAACCCACATCATCCGGAACTCTTCTGGCAACTCAAGGAGGCGGTCAGAGGCCTCGCCGATGCCTGCACTCATTTCGAAGCCCCAGTGACGGGTGGCAACGTAAGCCTCTACAATCAGAATCCCAGAGGGGCCATTGACCCGACGCCAACAGTGGCCATGGTGGGCCTGATTGAAAAACCAGAGCACATTACCACGCAATGGTTCAAGGATGCCGAAGATGTGATCATCCTGCTAGGAGAAGCCGTGGACGCCCAGGATGCATGTCAGGGCCTTGGGGGCTCTGCCTACCTCAAGCTCAAACACGGACTCAAAACGGGTTTGCCACCACGCTGCCACCTTGATCGAGAAAAATCACTTCACGGTGCCCTCCGTGGATGGATCGCTCAGGGTATTGTCAAAAGTGCTCACGATTGCAGCGAAGGGGGGCTGGCAGTGGCTCTGGCCGAGTGCTGTATTTCTGGGGAAAAAGCCCGGCATGACCCCCATCTAATTGGGGCTACCATCAACTTGATGGGACAAGAGGGCCTTCGGCTTGACAGCCTTCTCTTTGGCGAAAGCCAAGGTAGAATCATCCTTACGGTTCCACAGGCCTTTCAGGGCAAATGCCTGGAACAAGCCAAGATCCTAGGGATTCCCGCGCAGGTCATTGGGACTACCGGGGGCGACCATCTAAGCATCCAGGTTCAGGACAAGAGCTATCGATGGTCGGTGGGCCAACTGCATGATGGATGGTTCAACAGCATTCATCGCATCATGGATGCCTGATAGGCAATGTGAGCCTGTGAGCTCAAATTAATGAAGGGATTCATCCTCAAACACCCTCCATCAAGGTAGGAAACCCTTCTTAATCTGGATTTCGGGAGCATTTTTGAATGCATGCTCCGGGACAAGACCTGGGCACAAAAAAGCGGGTCTTGGTGTACACACGGGATAATCACACCAAAACCCGCTGTCTCTACACTCGCAGAGACAAAAGGTTTATATCTCGCTTGTCCA
Organism: Verrucomicrobiota bacterium; assembly: GCA_023257935.1. Classification (GTDB taxonomy): domain Bacteria; phylum Verrucomicrobiota; class Verrucomicrobiia; order Limisphaerales; family AAA164-E04; genus UBA7971. Next base: position 2,565 of record JALRAZ010000453.1, on the reverse strand, counting down.
AGGATTCAAAGGGAAAAAAACAATTATTATCGGTCATAAGGAGGTATCCCACATGCTTTGTGTGGGGCTAAGAGCCCTTGATTAAGCCCGTTCTTGAGGGATAAAAAGCAGCTCATCCGGCCATTTTTCCTTTTCTATCCCCTTTAGTGGGCAGCAAGCCAGTGCTCTCCAACCCCCATTTCCACCTCCATGGCAACTTCCATGGGAAGGGCGTGCCTCATTTGCTTGCCTACCAACTCCTTAAGCTCATCAAGTTCCTCATCAAGGACATCAAAAACCAGCTCATCGTGGACTTGAAGAATCAGCTGACTCCGGAAACCACCAGCCGCCATTTCTCTCCCGATGCCGATCATAGCCAATTTGATCATGTCGGCCGCGGTTCCTTGGATGGGAGTATTGATTGCGTTACGCTCAGCCATCCCTCGAATGGTTCCATTGGCTGACTGAATATCGGGCAAATAACGTCGTCGCCCCAGCAAAGTCGCGACATAGCCATTGGCACGAGCCTGTTCAAGTGTCTGATCGATGTAAGCCTTGATCGATGGAAAATTCTTCCAATAGTGCTCAATGATTGCCGCAGCTTCAGTTCTTGAAATCCCGAGTCTTTGAGCAAGTCCAAAGGCGGAAATACCGTAAAGGACCCCAAAGTTTACCATTTTGGCTTGACGCCGCATTTCCTGAGTTACCTCCTTGGATGGCACTTGAAAAACATGGGCAGCTGTTGCGGCATGAATGTCTTCCCCAGCAGCAAAAGCCGCCTTCATGGCAGGATCACCACTCATCGATGCCATGATGCGTAATTCTATTTGGGAATAGTCAGCTGAGAGTAAATGTTGACCTGCTCGGCACGGGACAAAGGCCTTGCGAATCTCCTGTCCCAAATCACGCCGGATAGGAATATTCTGAAGATTGGGATTTTGGGAATTCAACCTCCCTGTTGCCGTTGCTACCTGATGAAAAGTGGTATGAACACGACCTGTTTTCTCGAAAATACTCTGGGGAAGAGCCTCAGCATAGGTATTACGCAACTTGGCCACCATCCGATAATCCAGAATGGTCTGCACGATTTCATGTTCGGCGGCAAGGGATTGCAGCACGGCTTCATGGGTTGCATACTGGCCGGTTCGTGTCTTCTTGGGCTTGTCAACCAACTTCAGCCGCTCAAAGAGGATCTCACCGAGTTGCTTGGGTGAGGCAATGTTGAACTCAACCCCCGCCAATGCATGAATGCGCTCTTGAAGCTTATTTGTTTGTTCGAGTAATTGTTTGGAGAACTGTTCAAGCGCATCGGTATCCAGCTTAACTCCCTGTCGCTCCATCGAGATCAAAACATAAATCAGGGGCATCTCAATCTCGTGAAAGATCCTCTCCTGCCCTGATTGACTAAGCCGATCTTGAAGCACTTGCCTCAAGCGCCAAGTCACCTCAGCGTCTTCAGCGGCATATTCTGCAAGCGTATCGAGATCAACTTCTCCCATGGATCGCTGGTCTTTACCCTTGGGGCCTATGAGTGTTTCGATTGAGATGGGTTCGTAATCGAGTAAAGACCGAGCCAATGCATCCAACCCATGGCGTTGATCTTGGTGCATTAACCGGTTTGCGACCATGGTATCCCAAAGCGGGCCCTCAACTTTCCAACCCTGCCAAGCCAACACACTGATATCGTATTTGATATTATGACCGACTTTGCCAATATTAGGATTGCAAAGAAGCGGCTCTAGCATCTCTCGAACTCGCTGGAGAGGAATAGGCTGATCGTCGTTGAGTGGGATGTAGCAGGCTGACCCAGCTTCATAGGCAAGCGAAAGGCCCAGCAATTGGGCTTGCTTGGGGTCCAGGTCCGAGGTTTCACAGTCCAACGCTATAAAAGGATGTTCACGGCACTGGGCAATCCATTTTTTCAGCTCCTCTTCCTCTATCAGACAAAGGAAACGGTGAGGATAATCCTGCAAGGTTTGCTTGGCCGGGTGGGCTTCAGCCCAGCCAGCTTAAAATTCAACATCTATCCATTGGCTTTAGCCAAAACGTATCAACCTTCAATAATCTATATCTCTTTACGCATCATCCGTGAAAATCTGTGCAATCCTTGGGAAAATATTAAGGAATCACAATTTTTTCTCCTCCAAATTTCGGTTCCACACCAAAAAGAAGATCCCAATAGGCTTTAGCTTTTGCAAAATACTCTCTTAAATTGGTCTTTAAACCTGCATACTTATTCACATCCGCTGCATTGTATCCAAAGGCTTCCATACCATTTTTTCTGGCCAGGAAAACGGCCCTTTCATTGTGAAACTTCTGAGAGATAATGATCAGTTTTGTCTGGCTGAAAATATCCTTTGCTCTTACCACGGAATCCAGCGTCCTGAATCCTGCATGGTCTAAAATAATTTTATCCTGTGGAATTCCTTCCTGCATCAGTGCCAGCTGCATATCTTCAGGTTCGTTATAATCCTTGGTACTGTTATCACCACTAACGATGATGTATTGTATTTTCCCGCTTTTGTATAAATCACTTGCAGCCTTAATTCTGTTATAGAAATAAGCATTTGGAGTTCCATTGCTCAG
>JALRAZ010000044.1 GCA_023257935.1 Verrucomicrobiota bacterium | reverse complement strand
GCACACGGCACCGGCGACGAGACCGAGGACGATCGACCAGAACGGCGTGAGGTTGGCGCACGACGGCGTGATGGCGACGAGGCCCGCGACGACACCGGAGGCGGCGCCGACGGCCGTGGCCTTGCCGTTGCGGAAGTGCTCGATGACGATGAAGCCGAGCGCTGCGGCGGCCGGGCAGACGATCGTGTTGACGATGATCAGCGCGGCGGAGCCGTTGGTGCCGGCCGTGCCGGTGGCGAGGGTGGCGCCGGCGTTGAAGCCGAACCAGCCGAACCACAGCACCGCGGCACCGATGAGGACGAGCGGCACGTTGTGCGGGTCGCTTAGGTGGTGCGGAGTTGGCACGTGTGGAGTCCTACAACCAAGGACGTGTTCCACTGCATACACTCCGAGCTAACATTGACTACGGCTTCGCTGAAGCCAAAACACTCTATGGCATTCTTGGTGTGAAATGCTGGATCTGCAAAGGAGACATGAAAGTCGAAAAAGCAGAACGTGCTGCCTACACTGAAATTGCCTGATTCATTGATTTAAGAATATTACGAAAGGTTGAATTATGCCATTAATGCCATCCAGGGTTAAGTATAGGCGCATGCATCGCGGCAATCGTGCCGGTCTGGCAAGCAGAGGGGCAGTCGTTTCCTTCGGGGAATACGGACTTCAAGCCCTTGAGCGTTGCTGGCTGAACAACAAGCAGATTGAAGCGGCTCGTGTTGCTATCACCCGTAACATGAAACGTCGAGGTAAGGTTTGGATTCGAATTTTTCCTGACAAGTCCTACACGAAAAAGCCATTGGAAACACGTATGGGTAAGGGTAAGGGACCTCTTGAGGGTTGGGTGGCTGTGATTCGCCCTGCCAATGTGCTCTTCGAAGTCGATGGGGTGCCAGAAAATGTCGCTCGCGAGTCCTTCCGACTGGCTGCAGCCAAATTACCCATTCGTACTAAATTTATTAGTCGACAAAGATAAGGATTAATCATGGCTATCAAATTTTCTGAAATCGCCGAATTGTCTCAAACCGAATTGCTGGCCAAGGCCAGTGACTTCCGTAAGGAACTTTTCAATCTGAAATTACAGAAGGCCAGCAGTCAGCTGGAAAAGCCCTCACGACTGAGAGATCTCAGACGTGGGATTGCAAGAATTGAAACCCGGTTGAGCGCACTGCGTCGTCAGGCAGCCAATCAATAATTTTTGACCATGTCTGAAGAGAACATCACACGCGGACACCGCAAGCTTCGAGTCGGAGAGGTTATTTCCGAAAAGATGGACAAAACCATTGTGGTCCGAGTCCGTCGACGCATTCGTCACCCAAAGTTCAAGAAGATCATCACTGTCTTCAGTAAATGCTACACGCATGATCCCAAGGGTGAAGCCAAGATGGGAGATCAGGTTCGCATTCAGGAAACAAGACCTTTGTCCAAGACTAAGTGCTGGCGCCTGATTGAAGTGACCCACCGTTCAGAAGCCTAATAATCAATACTCAGATTGTATGCTACAATTACGTTCCATTTTAAATGTCGCTGACAACACAGGAGCCAAAAAGGCTTCTGCGATCGGCGCACTTGGCAAGAATCAGCGTTATGCCAAGATCGGGGATGTGCTCAAGGTGCACATCAAAGAAGCCGCGCCAGACGGGTCGGTAAAGAAAGGCGATGTCGTCAACGCCGTTGTGGTTCGAACCAGAAAGTCCATTCGTCGTCCCGACGGATCGGTGCTTCGGTTTGATTCCAACGCTGTCGTGATCATCGATAAAGATAAAAACCCCAAGGGAACGCGTATTTTTGGACCTGTTGCTCGCGAACTGCGCGACAAGCGGTTCATGAAGATTGTTTCCCTTGCCCCAGAAGTTATCTAACCATCATGTCTACAAAATTGCATGTTAAGACGGGCGATGAGGTTGTCCTGATCGCTGGTGATGAAAAGGGCAAGTCCGGCAAGGTTATCCAAGTCCTACCCAAGAAGGACCGTGTCATCGTTGAAGGGCTTAATCTCATCAAAAAGCATACCAAGCGAAGCCAAGAGCATCCTGAAGGCGCCATCATCGAACGAGAAGGTTCTATTCACGTTTCCAATGTGATGAAGAAGGATGCTTACGATCAACGCAAAGGGGCCAAGGCCTAAACTGCGACCAAGGATTAGTTTTCATGAAGCCAAGACTTTTCGAAAAATACGAAAACGAGATTCGGCCTAAATTAATGGCTGAAGATCGGTTCAAAAATGTGCACCAAGTACCGGCGATTGAGAAAATCGTGATCAATATGGGTGTGAGTGGGACTTTAGAAAAAGGTGCCCTCGAGTATGCCGCATCCGATCTGATGCTCATCACCGGACAAAAGCCTGTTTATTGCCTTTCCAAAAAGAGTGTTTCTAATTTCAAACTTCGGGTTGGACAGGCTATCGGCTGCAAGGTAACTCTTCGCCGCCAAATCATGTGGGAATTCTTCGACCGACTGGTGACTGCGGCTCTGCCTCGTATCAGAGACTTCAGGGGGATTCCAAAGCGCTCTTTTGATGGGCGGGGTAACTACTCGCTGGGAATCAATGATCAGAGTATTTTTCCCGAGATCGAGCTGGACAAGGTGAAACGTCAGCAGGGCATGGACATCACCATCGTCACCTCGGCCACCACTGATTCAGACGCTAAAGAGTTGCTGACCCTCATGGGCATGCCGTTCACCAAGTAAACACGTTTTTAATTATTTTACCCATATCCATTATGGCCAAGAGTTCCTGGAAAGAAAGAAACAAGAAAAAGCAACGCATTGTTGCGAAATACGCCGAATTGCGGGCGGAGCTACGTTCCAAACGTGATTATGCAGGTTTGGCTCAGTTGCCACGTAACGCTAGCCCAACGCGAGTTGTGAACCGCTGCAAGATTACAGGCAGAAGGCACGGCTACTTTCGCAAATTTGGGGTATCTAGGCTCACTTTCAGGGAAATGGCTCTCCACGGATTGATTCCAGGGGTCACCAAAGCCAGTTGGTAAAGAAAGAATAAGTTATGGATCCTATCGCTGACATGCTGACCATCCTGCGCAACGCTAATGCTGCACTCTTGCCGCAGGTTGATATGCGCCACTCCAAGGTCAAGGAAAGTATCGCCAACATCCTCCAGAAAGAGGGATACATTGTTGGTTATAAGGTTGAGGGAGATCACCTTAAAAGACTGAAAATCACCCTCAAATTCAATGGCCGAAAGGGCGTATTCGCTGGACTCAAGAAAATCAGCAAACCTGGCCTTCGTCGATATGTTGGCGCTGCTGACATCCCCAAGGTGCTTGGCGGAATGGGGATTGCGATCGTTTCGACTTCTCATGGTCTCATGACTGGAACACAGGCTCGTCGCAATAATGTAGGCGGTGAGTTGCTTTGCTACATCTGGTAAACTTTAACGATTGATCACATGTCTCGAATAGGAAAAATACCCGTCGAAATCCCTGACAAGGTCAAGGTTCAGGTTTCCAACCAATCGGTGGAGGTCGAAGGCCCCAAAGGCAAACTCAGCTTGAAAATCCCGCCAATGGCCAAGGTGGCCGTGGATGACAACAAGGTTGTTGTGACCCGTCAGGATGATACCAAGCCTTCCAAGGCTCAGCATGGGCTGACCCGCTCGCTTGTCCAAAACATGGTTCTAGGTGTGAGTGTCGGATTCGTTAAGAAGCTTGAGATTCAGGGTGTTGGCTTCAAGGCAAGCCTGGCCAACGCCAAAATCACCCTTAACCTGGGCTATTCCCACGAAATCGTTTACCCAGTCCCACCATCAATCGATGTCACCATTGAGGAAAACGGTACTAAAGTGAAGATCGAAGGCCCAGATAAGGCTCTGGTAGGCAAAGTTGCCTCTGAAATTCGCAGTTTCTACCCTCCTGAACCCTACAAAGGCAAGGGCGTGCGATACAGCGATGAGCAAGTCAGACGCAAGGAAGGCAAGTCTGTTAAGTAAACCCATTTTGAATTGAGCTCACGGCAAAATCCGTGTCCCTAAAAACATGAAATCCAATTCCAGGCAATCCAAGGTCCAAAAGCGCCGGTGGCGCACCCGCAAAAAAGTGGTGGGATCCGCTGAACGTCCTCGCATGAGTGTGCGTTTTACAGGCAAGAACATTTATGTTCAGTTTGTGGACGATGGCAAAGGTGCCACCGTGGCATCTGTTTCTACCCTCCACAAATCAATGGATGGTCGTGAAACCCTCGCCTCCAATGTGGCCAGTGCCATCAAAATAGGAACCGAGGCAGCAAACCGGGCCAAGGCCGCTGGCATCGAACGAGTGGTCTTTGATCGAAGCGGGGCCAAGTATCACGGTAAGGTCAAAGCCCTTGCTGATGCAGCCAGAGAAGCTGGTCTTGTTTTCTAATATAGATTTAAGGAGAAACACATCGTGTCTGAAAATCAAAACGCAAGAAGAACACAGCCGCAACGTGATAACCGCGGTGGGGGAAGAGGGCCAAACCAACGTTTCGGCCGCAGGCCTCGTGGCCGTGATGGGCAAGATAAGCAGGGTGAGGACAACGGACCTGAGCTGTTTGAAAAAGTCATCTACATCAACCGCTCATCCAAGGTGGTCAAAGGTGGACGACGCTTCAATTTCAGTGCTTTGGTGGTTGTAGGTGACCGTGAAGGCAAAGTGGGCCTTGGTTTCGGCAAGGCTACCGAGGTGGTCAGCGCTATCAAGAAGGGTAGCGAGAATGCGCGCAAAGAAATGGAACCTGTTTCCCTGCGCAATGATACGATTCCTCACGAGGTCCATTCTATCTATGATGGTGCCAACATTCTGCTCAAACCTGCCTGTCAGGGAACAGGTGTGATCGCAGGGAAGGTGGTTCGTTCTGTGCTTGATGCAGCGGGTGTGAGTAACGTTCTTTCCAAGTCACTTGGTTCCAAGAACGCAGCCAACGTCGCTAAAGCCACCCTTCAGGCACTCAAGCAGCTCAAGCTGAAGAAAGATATTTACGCCAAACGTGGTATGGAAGTTCGAGTCGCCACCCCAGCGGAGGCGGCGCCTGTTGCTGTTGAAAGTTCAACCCAAGAAGCCTGATCAATTTTATGCGATTACACGATTTAAAACCCCAACCGGGAGCCAAACACCGCAAAAAGCGTCTTGGACGTGGTGAAGGTAGCGGACTGGGCAAAACCAGTGGCCGGGGTCACAAGGGTCAACGGGCTCGTTCCGGTGGCACTGTCCGTGAAGGTTTTGAAGGTGGGCAGATGCCATTGCATCGGCGATTGCCTAAACGCGGATTTAACAACGCCCGGCACACTATTTATTTCATTCCCGTCAACGTGAGTGACTTAGAGCAGTTTGAAGGCGATGCTGAAATCACCTTGGATGTGTTGCGGCAGGCTGGTTTGGCGCAGGGCAGCGGTGAAGGTGTCAAAATCTTGGGTCATGGAGACTTGTCCAAGAAACTCATCGTCAAAGCTCAGGCCTTCAGTGCCTCAGCCAAGCAGAAAATCGAAGCTGCAGGCGGATCTTGTGAGGTGGTTGATCGCATTCCCAAGACAGGTCCAAGGGCTCTTTAATTTTTTCCACTATCATGTTTGACCGCATCAACAGTGTCTTCTCGACGACCCTGAACTGCCTGAAGATCCCTGAGCTGAAATCTCGGATCCTATTCACGGTATTGGTTCTTTTTGTGGTTCGTCTTATTTCTCTGATTCCCGTGCCCGGCCTGGATGGGTCTCTGTTGTCTGAATTTTTGGCTGAAGCAGCTGAGAAGAATGATAACAGCCTTTTGGGCATGTACAGTTTGTTCACTGGTGGTGCACTGGAACGATGCGGTATTGGCTCCTTGGGTATCATGCCCTACATCAGTGCCACGATCATCATTCAATTGTTGACCGCGGTTTTGCCTGGGCTAGGGAAGCTTGCACGAGAAGAGGGTGGACGAAGCAAAGTGGTGCAAATTGGTCGCTACCTGACTGTCGTCTTATGTCTTGGACAAGGTTTCTTCATGTCCCTTGGTTGGGAAAAGCCCGAAGCGCTGTTCCCAGGATTCAGCGGAAACCTAGTTTTGTTCGATCCGGGCTGGATATGGGCTTATCGTATCCAAACCGTGCTCGTTTTAACCACTGGAACTTTGCTTCTCATGTGGCTGGGAGAGCAAATCACTGAACGAGGCATCGGCAACGGTATTTCGCTTGTGATCACCATTGGTATTTTGGCTCGACTTCCTCAGGCTCTGCAGGAAGTCCTGGGTATGTTTTTCCCAGGAGAAGGCATCGACGCTCAGTTTGGAGCGCTTACCGCCGTGGCGATGATTGGTATTTTCCTGATCGTCACAGCTGTAGTCATCGCGGTCACGCAGGCTCAACGCAAAATCCCTGTGCAATACGCTCAACGTGCTGTCGGCAGGAAGGTCTATGCTGGTGGCAGCTCATTCATGCCTTTGAGGGTTAACTATGCTGGCGTCATGCCGATCATCTTCGCTCAGGCTATCTTGATGTTCCCAGACAAGATCCTAACCCTCATGGCAAGAACCTTGGAGGTGTCCCTCTTTGACGAAATGGCTGCCATGATTCAATACGGTAGTGTTGGTTACATGATCTTTGAGGGCTTGATGATTCTTTTCTTTTCTTATTTTTGGGTGGCTACTCAGTTCAACGAGATTCAAATCGCAGACGATCTCAAGAAATATGGTGGCTATATTCCTGGTGTCAGACCGGGTAATGCCACAAGTGAGTTCCTGCACCGCACCATGAGCCGCATTACATTTGCTGGTGCCATGTTTTTGACGGCTATTGCCATCATTCCATTGATCATCAATCGGGGCCTTAATATTCCATTTGGAGCGGCTACCTTCTTTGGTGGAACCAGCTTGCTGATCACCGTAGGTGTGGTGCTTGATACCATGCGTCAGGTGGAATCTCATTTGCTGACACGCCATTATGATGGGTTCCTCAAGAAAGGACGCATCAAGGGTCGTTGATTGAATGGCTTTCGCACACTGGTTGTCGCCAGTGTTCTCATTTCTCTCCCTCCCACTCTTCATATGATTCGTACTAAGAATGAGAAGGAGATAGAAGCCATGCGATTGGCCGGGACATTGGCTAATCAGGTGCTTCTGGAGACATCTGGATTCATTGAACCGGGAGTCACTACCCAACAGATCGATGAATTTGCGGCAGCGTGTATTGATCGATTAGGTGCCAAGTCGGCCTTCATCGGTTACAGAGGTTTTCCAAGTCATACCTGCATATCGGTCAATGAGCAAGTGGTGCATGGGATAGCCGGCTCACGCTTGATTGAATTTGGGGACATTATCAGTCTGGATGTGGGGGTGGTTTACGGGGGGTTCATTGGCGATAACGCACTCACGGTTGCGGCGGGTAGCTGCAGTCTTGAGATTCAGACGCTCATGGATGTGACCGAGGCATCTTTGTATCGTGGCATTGCCAAAGCGGTCGCTGGAAACAGGGTCTCGGATATTTCTAGGGCGATTCAACAGCACGTTGAGTCTAATGGATTGAGTGTGGTGCGCGAATTTGTTGGGCATGGGGTTGGCAGGAAAATGCATGAAGAACCCCAGATTCCCAATTATGTCGATGGAGGCCCTTCTCCGCGACTTAAGGCGGGAATGACCATTGCCATCGAGCCTATGGTTAATTTAGGGGCAGCGCAGGTGCAGGTTTTGGAGGATGGTTGGACTGTTGTCACCCGAGACAGAAAGCCATCAGCTCATTTTGAACACACGGTGTTGGTTACCGATGGTGAACCGGAGATTCTCACATGTGCGACCCGGATGGGTTCGAAGCCAGCGGAATCGTTGTGAAGGCTGTTGCCAATGGGCGGTTTTTGATTGAAATGCCCAATGGACATCAGGCCTTTGGCGTAGTTCAAAAAAAAATAAAATTTGAATTGTCAGAGCTAAAGACAGGGGATAAAGTCGCCGTTTTCTTCTCGCCGGCAGACATGGCGAGGGCGACCATTTTGAGGAAAATGGACCGATAAATTTATGAAGGTTAAAGCATCAGTGAAAAAACTTTGCGAGCACTGCCGCATCATTCGACGCAAGGGCGTCATACGTGTTGTGTGCAGCAACCCTCGCCACAAACAGCGTCAAGGCTGAACTAAAAGGACTTTTATATGGCAAGAATCATGGGTGTAGACATTCCCGGACACAAGCGCATCGATATCGCGCTGCGATACATGTATGGTATTGGTCCGGCAATTTCCGACGAAATCATTGAAGCGACAGGTATCAATCCTACAACCAGGGCCAAGGACCTGACCGAGGATCAGCTCACCAAAATCGTCCATGCGATTCAGGAAGGGCAGTATATCATAGAGGGTGACCTTCGCCGCGAGATCAGTATGAATCTCAAGCGACTGCAGGCTATCCGCTGCTACCGAGGAGTCCGCCACATCCGCGGGTTACCGGTGCGTGGTCAACGCACTGGAACCAATGCCCGTACCCGAAAAGGTCCGCGCAAGACGGTGGGAGTTCAGCGCAAATCATAATCAGTCGCTCTCAACTCGCGTTCCCAAACAAAAGATAACATTTTCTAAATTTTAGTATGGCAGAGGAAGAACAGAAAAACACAGAAGCCACCCAGGCTCAGGATGCTGAGGCAGCGGTCAAAGAGACCCCTGTCAAGGAATCGGCTCCTGCCGCCAAGAGTGACGAATCAGACAACAAGCCAGCTGATGGTCCTGCTCCCGCAGAAGCTCCCTCTGCGGCTGAGTTGCTATCAACCGATCTGGGGCCGGCCAAGATCATCAAGGCCAAGGGCTCCAAGAACGTTGTCGCTGGTGTGGTGACCATCTGTGCGACTTTCAACAATACCCTGGTTTCGATCACTGACATGCACGGTAATGTTGTGAGTTGGTCTTCTGCTGGTAAAGTGGGCTTCCGAGGCTCACGCAAAAGCACAGCTTTTGCAGCCCAGCAGGTTGCTCAAGATGCGGGCCGTGCTGCCATGGCTCATGGACTCAAGGAGGTAGAAGTCAAGGTCAAGGGACCAGGTTCTGGACGTGAGTCAGCCATCCGTGCTTTACAGGCCATCGGGCTTGAAATCAACTCCATCAAAGATGTGACTCCCGTACCTCACAACGGATGCCGTCCCCGCAAGAAACGCCGCGTTTAATCATTTTTTAGTATTGTTATGGCTCGTTATACCGGACCCAAAACCAAAATTAGCCGCCGATTTGGTATACCCATCTTCGGCCCGTCCAAGTACCTAGAACGTCGCAATTACGGTCCAGGCATGCATGGACCGCGCTCCCGTAGGAAGAATACCGAATATGCTCTGGGCCTCATGGAGAAGCAGAAATTCCGTTACTTCTATGGCCTGCAGGAAAAGCAATTTCGTGCCATTTACGAAACCGCTAGGCGCCGCAAGGGGGTGACCGGTGAGAACATGCTTCAAATGCTGGAGACACGTCTTGATAACTTGGTCTACCAGCTTGGGTTCGCTCCGAGTCGGCCTGCCGCACGTCAAATGGTGGGGCATGGTCACGTGCAAGTTAATGGCAGGAAAGTCGATATTTCCAGCTATGCCGTGCAGATCAATGATGTGATCGAAGTGCGCAATTCCAGCGTCTCCAGGCAGCTAGCTAATAAAAACTTAGAGTTGTCCACCAGCCGACGAGTGCCCGAGTGGTTGCACTTGGACAAGGACTTTTTCAAGGGAGTGCTCATGCGACTTCCCTCTCGCGACGAAATCCAGCCCATTGGCAACGAACAAACCGTCATCGAGTTTTATTCCCGCTAAAATCACCCTTCAGTTATATGGGCTGGCAGGCACTTGGGAAGGTGGCTGTTAGTCAGTTTAAAACTGTTACAAAATCATATGCCAGTAAGATTAGGTCGTTTCGAAATGCCCAAACGGTTGACTAAGGAAGAAGATTCCTCAACCGATACATATGCCAAATTCATCGCTGAGCCCTTTGAAACGGGTTTCGGTCACACTGTAGGGAACTCCCTACGCCGTGTGCTGCTCTCATCCTTGGAAGGCGCTGCCATCACTTCTGTTAAGATCGATGGTGCCATGCATGAGTTTGCTGTGGTTGACGGCGTCGCCGAGGACGTCACCGACATTGTGCTCAACCTTAAAAAGGTTAAATTCATCTGCCATTCTCGCGACCCACAGACTGTCTTGATTAGTGTCAACAAGGAGGGCGCCGTCACCGCAGGTGACATCCAACTCAATCAAAATCTTGAGTTGGTCAATCCTGGTCAACACATCTGCACACTCGACAAGAAGAAAAAGTTTGAGATGGAGATGGAGGTCAAAGTAGGCCGAGGTTTCTGTCCTGGCGATGAAAACAAAAAGCAAGATCAGGTCATCGGGGTGATTCCGATCGATTCTATCTTCTCACCTGTGACGAGGGTGCGTTACGCTGTTGAGAGCGCTCGTGTCGGTCAACGTACTGATTACGATAGCCTCATTCTCGAAGTCACCACTGACGGGAGATTGAGCCCGGATGATGCCCTCACCCAGGCTTCTGCCATCTTACAGCATCACCTCGATGTTTTTGTCGGCTATGATAAGAACGCGATCGAATTTGAGGAGGTCGTCGACCAGAAGGATGACGAAAAATCTCGTATGAAGAAGCTCCTCAATATGAGCGTTAACGAGATTGAGTTGAGCGTCAGGGCTGCAAACTGCCTGAATAACGCCAACATCACCACCGTAGGGCAGTTGGCCATCAAGTCTGAGGCTGAAATGCTCAAATACCGCAATTTTGGTAAGAAATCGCTGAATGAAATCAAGGATAAGCTGACAGGTCTTGGACTTTCCCTGGGCATGAATATCGACGCTTCCCTGATTGATTCCAAAGACGATTTCAGTGCCTTGGAATAATAGTTAATATCATTCACATCCATGAGACATTTAAAACGTAACGCCAAGCTGGGTCGCAAGGGAGCGCATCGTAACGCGATGTTGGCCAACATGGTCTGCAGTCTGATCACTCACAAGAGGGTCACAACGACGCTGGCCAAGGCCAAGGCGGTTCGTCCTGTAGCCGAAAAAATGGTCACCCTTGGTAAAAAGGGTTCCATTCATCATCGTCGTCTGGCGGTGTCTAGACTGCATCAAGAAGATGCCGTGAAGACTCTGTTCACTGAGATTGCCCCTCAATTCGAAACACGGCAGGGTGGTTACACAAGAATCATTAAGTTGGGCGAACGTCGTGGTGACGCCTCTTCAATGGCGATCATAGAATTCGTCGAAGCCGGTAGCCCTCAGGGTGCGGATTCGAAAGGGTCCAAGTCTAAATCCAAGGCCAAAGCAACCAAACCAGCCAAGGCTGAGGTTGCTGCCGAAGAGGCAGACACCGCAACGGCTCAGGCTCCAGAAGAGGTCGAGGAACAAGCTCAGCCAGCTGACCAAGAGCCACAAGCCTCCGACGTTTCAGCTGAAGAAACCCCTGATTCTGGGTCAGAGGACACCTCTAAGAAAACCGATAGCTAGAAAATCTCGGCTAGGGGCCATCTTAGGCATCAAGTTTGATTCACAGCTACTTTGCGACGCTTACCTTTCCGGGTAAGCGTTTTTTTTTACTTGGTGCGTTTGTCCTTCAGATACTGGACATGACCGTCAAGCATCAAGCGATTGCGCCCCAGTGGATGAACAGCTCGACCACGAATGCTTTCATCGAGATCTTCAATCGTATTCGGGTAATAGACATCAACCATGATTTCGACATCAGTGGGACCTTCCGGGATGCCAATGAAAGGATTGGCCTCTTGTCGTAGATGCTGGATGACTTGTGGCTCGGTTTTACCCCAAAAGTTATCTAATGGGATGTCTTCGGTGGCTCGATCAAAACGCCACATCCAATAACCACTCAAGGGAGCATTGGTTGCATGCCCCATGGGCTGTACCGAAGAAATAACCTTTCCCAAAGGGGATTTGCGTAGGCTTGGGCACGTCCAAATCTTGGCTGTTCCCGAAAGATAGTTAGACAGGACGATGCCAGCCCACCCTGTTCGCGGATCTGATCGTGGCCAATGATTCCAAGGACGGTAGCCTCCAGGCAGACTTAGCTTAAGGTCACGGCGATCAGGGAAACGTTCCTCATGATCCGAGCGATACATGCGAAAGGCCAGATCGATGTTGCGCATATTTGAAACACATACAATCCGGTTCCCTTTCTTCTTGGCGCTCGTCAAGGCTGGTAAAATTAGTCCAGCAAGGATGGCGATGATGGCAATGACGACGAGCAGCTCAATCAAGGTAAAGCCGCGGACCTGCTTGGGTGATCGTGGCATCCTAGTTTGCGCTTTCTTCTAAGCTGCCGGGTGCTTCGGGAAGTGCGAAGGCAACGTAAGCATCTCCTGAACGGGTTCCCATCTTGCCCCCACCGCAAGCAATGACGACATGAGCGCGTCCATCAACTGAGTAGACTGCCGGAGTGGCATACCCGCCGGCCGGAAGTTGCCCCTTCCAGAGTAGGGCTCCGGTTGATTTATCAAAAGCCTTGAGGGTTTCATCCTTGGTAGCCCCAATCCATACCAGCCCTCCTGCGGTTACCACGGGGCCGCCGTAGTTTTCTGTCCCGGTCGGACTCAAGCCTCGGGCCTTGAGATCCTCGAATTCACCCAGTGCAACCTGCCAAACAATCCTTCCTCCTTTTAAGTCAATCGCATTGAGGGTACCCCAAGGTGGTCTGATCGCAGGATAGCCTTCAGGATCCAAGAAGCGATTGTAGCCGGTGTGCGAGTAAGGTTCACGACCCTGGGCGTTTTCGGGGGCATGCGGCATCTCTTCTTTGCTGGATAGAGTGCCCTTTGTGCCTCCACTCATGAGGTAGTCTGCCAGGAGCCGCTTCTCAGTTTCGGTTAGGAAACCGAAAGAAGGCATCAGCCCGCGACCCAGGCTCATCTGGTCGATGATCTGTTGAGCATTCATTTTTTGCTCGATGTTGATCAGGGAAGGGTAGGTTTTCTGGGAATCACCCCTTAAATCACTACCGTGACAGACCGCACATAGACGCGCGTAGAGGGTCTCGCCACTGATAGGCTGGTCTTTGTCTTCAGCCGTGGAGGCTTTGACCATCGTCAGGATCCATGGCATTTCATTGGCGTTAATGTAAAGCCACTCCTTTTCTGGATCCCAGGCAGCTCCCCCCCATTCACCCCCTCCATCAAAACCCGGAAAAATCACGGTGCCCGCTGTGCTAGGGGGGACGAATTGGCCTCCGCTTCGAACGGTCTGTAGCTTTTTCGAGACTGCCAGGCTGGTTTCAGGGGATAAGTTGGATATATCCCTAACGCCAAAGAGCTGCCGCGCAAAAGGTGGGGTTGTGGATGGAAGTGGTTGGGTGGGCCAGGCTTGCTCTCCTTCCAGGTCGGATGGGGGAAAAACCTTTTCCACTATGGGAAAGAGGGCCGCACCGGTCTCCCGATCGAAGGTGAAAATATGGCCAGATTTGGTAATTTGCGCCACGGCATCGACACGCTTGCCACCTAAGGTCAATTCAATGAGGTTGGGTGCGGCAGGCAGATCTCGATCCCAGAGATCGTGATGCACGATTTGGAAATGCCAAATGCGTTTTCCCGTGCGTGCATCGAGCACCAAAACCGAGTTGCCGAATAGGTTAGCTCCGTGACGATTACCTCCCCAAAAATCAAAAGCAGGCGAGCCTGTTGGGCAGAAAACCCATCCCCGCTCTAGATCCAGAGACATACCGCTCCAAGTGTTGGCACCGCCCATGCGCTGCCATGCCCCTTCAGGCCAGCTCTGGTAACCTTCCTCTCCCGGTTGCGGGATCGTATGGAAGATCCACCGTATCTTCCCTGTGCGCACGTCATAAGCTCGGATGTGCCCGGGCGCCGATGGGCCTGGTCCCTCACTGACCCGGGTTCCCAGAATGAGCAGATCGTCAAAAATCACTCCGGGGGTATTGGAGAGCACAAAAAGGCCACTGGCATCCCGCTCAAGTCCCTCCTTGAGGTTGACCCTCCCTTGCTGCCCAAAGCTTGGAATAGGTTTTCCGGTTTCTGCGTCAAGCGCATGCAGCCAAGGGCCAGCGGTAAACAGAATACGCGCTTCTTCCTCTGAACGCCAGTGGACCAGCCCACGGTTGACACCCACTGGATTTTGCTCGGCAAAGGGATCAAAAGTCCATTTTTCCTGACCACTGCCGGCATCCAAGGCGAAGATTTTCAGCCTGGGTGAAGATCCATAAAGGACGCCATCAATGATGAGAGGATTACACTGAATCTGGGCTTTTCGTCGTGGATTATTACCTTCGGAGTGGTATTCCCACACCTTGACGAGTTGATGCACATTCCCGCGATGGATGGTCTTGATCGGCGAATATTGGGCATTGGTCGGATCGCCTCCATAATGAGCCCAGTTGGTGGGGGCATCAGCTGCCCAGGTGACTTGGCAAACGGTGAGGATGATACCCATCAACCAAGGAGCAACGCCGATTTGCGTGGATGGCAAAGGCCTCAGCCAACAGGACACTCGCCTTGATGCGGCCTGACACATGGTCGATATTCTAGGTCCCAGAGCCCAAATGAAAAGCGCAATCCGATAATCGATTGCGGTATCCCATATTACCGACTCATTTCATCCCAGAACTTTCAGTTAAAGCGGGTCAGGGCAGTGGTCTGTTGTTGGCCTGATCGATAGTAATGCAGGGTGGTAAAACCTTCTTCCTGGAGACAGGTCAGCACTTTTTCAAAATGTTGACCGACGCTCTCTGGAGCGTGAGCATCGGATCCTAGAGTCAGTTTGACTCCTTCCTCTCGAGCCCACTTCAGGATGATTGGATCCGGGTGTAGGGTGTAGACACCCTTGGAAAGTCCACTGGTGTTCACTTCCATGCAAGTGTCAGATCTGACGCAGCTCTGGAGGAAGGCTCGTATTTCTCCCTCGTAAGCTTCAGGGCAGAAAGACGCCGAGTCGATGGTGCCGTAGATGCGAATCACATCGGGGTGTGACATGCTATGATAAAGGCCTGAAGCGGCAGCTTGAGTCAGTGTGTTAAAGTAGTCTCGGATTATCTGATCATCCTCGTTAATCCCTAACCGCTTGAGTCGGTCGCGATAGACCTTGAGTTGGTGGTGCAACGATCCCAAGACAAAATCAAACTCATGAGCATTGAGCAACTCGATCATTTCATCAAGTGCCCCTGAATCGGCACTCACCTCTGCCTCAATGCCGCACAGGATTTCGATGCCATGCTCTTCTCCAGCCACACGGGCCTGCTCCACCATCCTGAAATAATCCTCTAATTGGTGGTGTGCCATGCGAATGCGTGGTCCACCAAAATCAGGATCGCTCATGGGAATGTGACAAGTGAAGGTCATGAGATCCAAGCCCAAAGCCGATCCCTTGCTGACATATTCCACAGGGTGTCCCGATGCGTGCCCGCACAGGGGCGTGTGCATGTGGCAGTCAAGTTTCATAGTATTTATCTGTTGAGTGATTGCTTGTGGCTGGCTCGAATCAGCAAAAAACCCGCCATCCCGAAAGCCAGGATGGCAGGCTGCAAGGAGGTCTTTGGAAGTGCCTCCACGATTCAAACTTTAACGAACCACGCGAGCTCCGCCACCCTTCATGATCTTCTCTACCTCGTCCAGGCTAGCCATGGAAGTATCGCCTGGAGTGGTCATGGCCAATGCCCCGTGGGCTGCTCCATAGTCTACTGCTTTGGCTGGGTCGCCTGTAGCCATGAACCCATAGATCAAACCGGAAGCAAAACTGTCGCCCCCACCAACGCGATCGAGAATCTCCAGGTCTGGGTAGGTCTTAGACAAATGAAACTGCCCATCCGCCCAGCAGATCGCGCTCCAGTCATTGACCGTTGCCGTCTTGACAGCACGCAGGGTGGTGGCAGTCACTTTGAAATTGGGAAAGTCTTTCACCGCCCGCTCGATCATTTTTTTGAAACTGTCGATTTCGATAGAAGAAATATTTTCATCCACTCCTTCTACCTCAAAGCCAAGGCAGGCGGTGAAATCTTCCTCATTGCCTATCATCACATCCACATGTCTGGCAATGTTACGGTTGACCTCTTGAGCCTTGGCGTGGCCTCCGATCGCTTTCCAGAGTGAGGGGCGGTAATTCAAGTCATAGGAGACAACCGTGCCGTGCTTCTGAGCGATCTGGACGGCTTCCTCAACCACTCCAGCGCTGGATTCAGACAACGCAGCAAAAATACCTCCGGTGTGAAACCATCTGACCCCTCGCTTACCGAACAGATCTTCCCAGTCAATGTCTCCTGCTTTCATTTGCGAGGCTGCTGTCAGCCCTCGATCTGGGGTGCCCACAGCTCCACGAATCCCAAAACCACGTTCGGTGAAATTCAAGCCATTGCGCACGGAACGGCCGATGCCATCGTAGGGGACCCATTGAATCCAGGAGGTGTCGACACCACCCTGAAGGATGAAGTCCTCCAGCAGACGTCCAACCTCGTTATCCGCAAACGCGGTGACCACGCCCGTACGAAAGCCAAAGCAGCGTCGCAGCCCTCTGGCCACATTGTATTCTCCGCCGCCTTCCCAGACGTCAAATTTTCTGGTGGTGCGCACCCGCCCCTCTCCGGGATCCAGGCGCAGCATGATTTCCCCAAGGGATACCAGGTCATATTGACAGGATTCGGCCGGCTTGATTTCTAGTTTTCCCATAGATGTTTATGTTTCTAATTCCAAAATTCGAGTCACGAACAGCCTGTGATTATGAGAATTCTTCATACAAATCAAAGCACTTTCTGGGGCCTGTGCCACCACTTTGTCCTTGGGGCTGATCATCCCTTGATCAGGGGATTTGGCCCAGGTGTCTTTTTCGCAAGATACTTCTGGGCAAAGTGATGCATGGGGCATTGATTTTCCTCACTTCAGAGGTAGCCTAGGAAGCATCATGAAATTGCCTTTCCTCCCTGTGTGCCTCTTTATGTCCCTATGCTTGTTCAAGGCATCTGGGGAGACGGAGGCTCCGCTTCGTCTTGGCTTGATTGGTCTGGACACCTCTCATGTGATTGCATTTACCCGCATCCTCAACGACGCATCCCGACCGGATCACGTCTCTGGTGGCCAAGTCGTGGCTGCCTTTAAGGGTGGTAGCCCAGATGTGGAATCAAGTCACACTCGTGTCGATGGGTTCACTCGCCAGCTTCAAGAGGATTTTGGGGTAGCCATTGTCGAATCTATCCCTGCTCTATGCCAGCAAGTTGACGCCGTGTTACTGGAAAGCGTGGATGGACGCCCTCATCTCGAACAAGCTCGGCCGGTGATTGAAGCTGGTAAACCCCTGTTCATAGACAAACCCATGGCGGGATCCTTGAGGGATGTGATCGAAATTTTTCGTCTTGCCAAGGAAGCGGGCGTACCTTGCTTCTCCAGCTCTTCTCTGAGGTACTATCCCAGTCTGATCGATCTCAAGGCGAGCGACTATGGCGAGCTCAAAGGAGCTATTTCTTACGGACCCTGCGCTCTAGAGCCTCATCACCCTGATTTGTTTTGGTATGGGGTTCATCCCACTGAGGCCCTCTTCGCTGTCATGGGTGTGGGTTGTGTGTCAGTTTCCAGAGTGCATAGTGAGGCCACAGACGTGGTCACCGGGCTTTGGGGGGACGGCAAAACAGGCATTGTCTATGGCCTGAGAACCGGTCATACGCCCTACCAGGTGACTGTTTTCGGTAGTAAAGCGGTGGTCAACCAACAAGGGGGTGGCAACTACGTGCCGCTTGTCAGGGAGATTATGACCTTCTTCAAGACTGGCAAAGCACCGATCAGTGCTCGAGAAACCACAGAATTGTTCGCATTCATGGAGGCAGCTGATGTGAGTAAGCAGCAGGGTGGGCGCGCGGTGAGTGTTCCCGATCTGATTCGTCAGCAGGGCGGTGACTGGTTGCTTGATTGAGCCCTGTTTTGCCTCACCTTACCCCTTTTCATAACCTCCCAATTGTCTCATATGTCCTCATTGCCACTCAAACCTCCCAGCCTGCTTTGGCAAACTTCGCTCCTCGCTCAAGGCCATGCCCTAATCGGAGTTCTGTTCTTTGGGTTGCTGATTACCTCACCTCTTATCGCTGGTTCATGGTTGGATGATTTCATCCATACCCAACAAAGGGTCCAGTCCAACCTTACCGAATCCATGAACGCAACCGTTGGGGTGGGGGAAGGTGGGAGTGGTGTGATTGTTTCTGCTGACGGGTTGGTGCTGACCGCAGCCCACGTAAGCGGTTCTCCCAATCGCAGGATTCAGTGCATCATGCCCGATGGCCGTCGGGTGGCTGCCCGGACCCTTGGTAGGTTTGACCATGCCGATGCAGGCATGGTTCAGCTTGAAGAAGAAGGGCCATGGCCCTTTGTGGCTCTGGCATCACAGGGCAGTGTGCGCGCCGGAGACTGGTGCTATGCACTGGGCCACCCTGGAGGCTACCAGCCAGAGCGTGGGTTGGTGTTGCGTGTCGGCAAGGTTATTCGTTCTCGCAGTCAGCTGATTCGCAGTGACTGTGAGTTGCTCAGAGGAGATTCCGGTGGCCCCCTGTTTAATTTGCAGGGACAGGTGATTGGGATTCACAGCCGCATCGGTGAACCCATGGATGATAATTATCACGCTCCGATCGATGCCTTTCACAGAACTTGGGAAGCCCTTAAATCTGGCGAAGACCTTCAGGGATTCAGAGAGGATGGACAGCAAGCCTACCTGGGTGTGGTGGTTGAGGATGCCGAGAAGGGGTTTGTTCTCCAAGAGGTGCGTTCGAATTCAGCAGCCGAGCGTTCAGGCCTGCACGTGGGAGATATCCTCCTCCAGATAGATGACATGCCCATGGATGATATCGAGGCACTACGATGGGCCGTCGGCAGTAAAGCTCCGGGTGAACGAGTCAAGGTGCTTTACCTGAGAGATGGCATCGAACATGAAATGGAAATCGAGCTAGGACCCTCGGGAAGAAGACATAGGAGGTCACTGTGATTCGAGACAAGTTTCAATCATCTCTCCCTCGCCTGGTTTCGCCCACTCTTGAGCTGATCTGCGCCTTGGTGTGGGGGATGGTTTGCGGGGCGCAGGAGCCCTACCTGGAGCGAGGCGATCGGGTGAATGGTTGGAAGACTCGTCAGGGTTTTGAAGCCCTCTATCAGGATCACCGCGCTTCAGTGGTCGAAATACTCGATGGCGGGCATCAAGTGGCTCTAGGAACTGTGGTTTCCGATTCAGGCCACATTATTACCAAGGCCAGTGAATTGGGTAGCGATCTCGAAATCCGCGATCACCAGGGCCAGCGCCACGTCCCTTTTTCTATTCAGGTGGATCCCGAAATAGATTTGGCCATCCTGCAAATTCGCTCATCCAGTCTCCGCCCGGTTCGATGGGGGGATGATAGTCAGGTTGCCATGGGACTCTGGGTTATGGCGCCCCACGAGGATGAATCGCAGGTCAGGGTCGGTGTGATCAGCACCTCGGCTCGGGAAGTCAAGCGCAAGCCTGGAGCCCTGGGGATCGTGTTCTTCAGCGACAGGAGGCAGCGTGACACGCCTTCTTCAGCCCTCGGGGCAAGGATCAACCGGGTGGTTGAAGGTGGTGCCGCTGACAAAGCTGGGATCAAGGAAGGAGATGTCATTGTGCAGATCGACGGCAAGCCGGTCCAGCGATCCGAGGAGGTGATCGAGCTCATCCAGCAACACGAGGCGGGTGAAACCATAGGTTTGATTATCATCCGGGGGGAGGAAGAGATGTCGATGCAGGCCACACTGGGTTTTTTTGATGCTACCTTTCCCGAGCAGGACCTCAATATCACCCTCAGTGGGGATATTTCAAAACGCAGGACAGGTTTTGGGCTCATCTTGCAGCATGATATGCCATTGCCACCTAAGGCAATGGGTGGGCCGTTGATGCAGTTCTCTGGAGAGGTGATTGGTATCAATATTTCGCGGTATGATCGCGTAGCAACCCTGGCGATTCCTGCCTCAAGGGTGCGCGCCTTGCTCGAAGCCAGCCCTTGATTGGGGGAAGCAGAGGGAGCTGCCTAAGTCGATTCAGGCTCGCGGGCCGATCATGGCTCCAGCGTCGCAGACCAGGTTCTGCCCGGTCACCAGGTCAGACCCCGTGATGATGGAGACCACGGCCCGAGCCACGTCATCGGGTTCACACACTGCTCCCAGCACAGATTTTGAGGCATGCCCATTGAGGGCGGATTCATACCCTCCTCCCAGGCCCTCCCTGGTCCAATGATCGGCGATGAAGCCAGGAGCCACAGCGTTGACACGAACTCGCGGAGCCAGGATGCGCGCCATGGAAAGGGTCATGTTGATCAAGGCAGCCTTGGAGGCGCAATAGGCCAGAGAACTTCCATTTCCGGTTAATCCAGCAATGCTGGTGATGTTAATGATCTCACCGCCACCAGGCGCTTTCTCCAGCCAGGGTCGGGCTGAGCGTATCATGTAAAATGGTCCCTTGATGTTGGTCTGAAGGACTCGATCCCAGTGATCCTCTTCCAGAGCATCCAGGTCGGCAAAAGGAAGGAAATCGGTGGTCGCTGCGTTGTTGATGAGAATGTCCAGTCGCCCCCACGCCTCGACGCTTGCTCTAACCAAGTCTTGGCATGCTTCCTCTCTGGAAACGTCAGCCTGGACCACCATGGCTTTGCCACCCATGGCCCTGATGGCCTCCAGTGTGGTTTCGGCCTGTTCCTGAGAATCACGATGATTGATGATGATTGAACAACCCATGGCTGCCAACTGCAGGGCAGTTGCCTGCCCCACGCCTCGGCTCGAACCTGTGATCAAAGCTACCTTACCGTCAACTTGCATGGGTGAGATTCTTACTGGTCATGAATTCCTGGCAATGATTAATCTGGCCCGATGTTACCTTCCTCCAAGCATGCCTGGATTGGGTGCCTTCTGAGCGTTTTCTATCCGAACCTGCTCTTTGCTGACAATGCCCCTTCGCAGGCAATGAACAAGGTCCCTCCCACGCCCAACATCATTGTGATTCTGGCTGATGACCTGGGCTATGCCGACCTGAGTTGTTATGGTAACGATCGCTTTCAAACCCCCTGGCTCGATCAACTTGCCAGCCAAGGTATGCGGTTTACCGATTTTCACTCCAGCGGTGCCGTCTGCAGCCCTACTCGGGCGGGCCTTTTGACGGGGCGCTATCAGCAGCGCAGCGGCATCTCGGGCGTCATCAATGCCGCTTTCAATGCAAATCGGCATCACGGCTTGAATCAATCGGAATGGACCCTTGCCGAGTCCTTGAAGAAGCAAGGCTATGCGACGGCTGTATTTGGCAAATGGCACCTGGGCTACCGTGAAATTTTTAATCCCATTTACCATGGTTTCGATCAATTTGCCGGTTATGTGAGTGGCAATGTCGACTATCATGCTCACCTGGATCGCATGGGGGTGCGCGACTGGTGGCAAAACAATGTGCTTGCCGACGAACCAGGTTATACCACGCACTTGATTACCCGACATGCGTTGGACTTCATTCGGGAACATGGTCAGGAGCGCTTCCTGCTCTATCTGGCTTATGAGGCCCCGCACGATCCCTATCAGGGCCCCTCCGATCCTCCCATTCGGGTGGAGTCTCAGGTGGTTCCCAATCAATATGGAAAGGACCACATACCCAGAGCTTACCGGGAAATGGTGCAGGCCATGGATCAGGGTATTGGCCAGGTGCTGGGATTGCTTGAGGAGCTCGAGTTGGATCAAAATACCCTAGTTTGGTTTCTTTCCGACAACGGTGCCAATCGGCACGGGAACAACGGTCCACTGCGCGGATTCAAGGGAGGGCTGTATGAGGGGGGTCACCGTGTGCCAGCCATAGCCTGGTGGCCATCGGTTATTCCTTCTCAATCTGTTTGTGAGGATCTGGCGATTAGCCTGGATGTCATGCCTACTTTGCTCGCATTGACTGGAGCCACTCCACCAGATGAGCACCCTTTGGACGGCGTCAGCCTGATACGCGCTTTGAGAGGGGGCGCGATGGACAGTCAAGAGCGTGAACTTTACTGGTCTCATGGCACACAGCTCGCCATGCGTCAGGGACCCTGGAAACTCATGATGCAGGCACAGCATCCAGAAAAAAGGGAGCTGTATCACTTGGGACAAGGGATTGGCGAGCAGCACGACTTGGTGGCAAAAGAGCCTGAAAGGGTTATTGCTATGGAGAAAAAAATTCAGGATTGGTACGAGCAAGTGAACCACGGAGCCACCCTTCAGGAGCCTGAGATACATTGAGATTCTCACCTTGGAGTTGAACGCTATGATGCCTGGCTACGACAGCCGGCTTGAAATCAGGCAAGCTATCGGCTATGCCCTTGTCCATGGGAAGACAATGGCTTCATTCCAAGAAAGCAGTAGCCTCAAAGAAAAAAGCTCAGGCTACGGGCAAGCTGGTGCGTGAAATTGTGGTGGCTGCTAAAATGGGAGGTTCAGACCCTGACATGAATCCCCGCTTGGCGCAGGCTTGCGAGAAGGCGCGCAAGAACAGTGTCTCCAAAGACGTGATCGATCGTGCTTGCAAGAAAGGGGATGGGAGCGATGGATCCACCCTCAACTCGCTCTACTTTGAAGGATACGCCCCCCACAAGGTGCCGCTAATGATCGAAACCCTTACCGACAACCCAAATCGCACGGCACCCGAGATCAGGGTCCTTTTTCGAAAGGGTCAACTTGGCGCGCCGGGGAGCAATAAATTTCTCTTTGATCAGGTAGGCATGGTTGAGGCTTGGTGCGAGTCCAAGGCCGATGATTTGGAAGAAGTCGCCATCGAGGCAGGGGCCAACGAAGTGGAGCCCTTGACCCATGAGCAAAATGACGATGTACCTGAAGATGCCACCGGCGCACGATTTCTCTGTGATCGCACCGAAATTCAAACCGTTTCCAGATGGCTGGCGGATCATGCATGGAAAGTCTTCACCAGTGAACCTGGCTTTGTCCCAAAGAATGTTTGTGATCTGAGTGATGACCAGATGGAGGAGGTGGCAGAATTCCTTGAGGCCTTGGATGATCACGATGACGTTCACCGCATCTGGGCGGCTCTCAAGTAGTGGTTGATCTGGGATGGCTCCTCAAGGCGTATCTTACTACTGCCAGCCAAGCTTCTGTTGGCTAAAGGGCCCCTTGATAGGGACGTGGCGTGGTGTGCTGTCTCCGAAGTTAAACTTGCCCTGATCTCAGGGCTTTTAAACTTGATTGTTTGGATCTGCAGTGGGTTTAGATCCTCCTGCATCAGGGAAGCAGCACACCCTGGATCTCGTGTTCCATGAACCGATAAGCCTCAATGCGTGTGGCCTCCGGGAAGTCGTGCCCAACAGTCGGATAAACGGCCATCAGCCCCTTGGAATGGTCCAGTAGTTGATAAATCGGCTGAACGGATCGAATGATTTGCCTCACACTTTCATTCCGGAAGTTCTCATCCCATAGGGGTGCCGAAATGAAGATAGATCGAGGAGCCAGGCAGGCAATGAGCTGATCGAAATCAAAGGGAAGAGAGTCCATGGCATGATCGAGTAGACGGGGCATGTAGCGTGGGCCGGTCCACCCGGTGAGGTCTCCCTGCATGTAGTCAACAAATCGATCAAAACCACAGCTGGTGACCACAACTTGAATGCGTTCATCCATCACGGCGGTGAAAATCGCATTGTGCCCACCCAGAGAATGGCCAATAGCCGCGAAGCCTCCAGGTTTGACCCATGGCAGGCTTTCCAGGAAATCAAGCCCACATTGATTGTCATGGATTGCTTTCATGCTGCCACTGGCATATCCCAGTTTTTGTAAATCAGGCTGGTATTGAGCCAACAGTGGGTAGGCAGGGGAAAGGGTGATCCAACCTCGTTCTGCCAACTCATGCGCATAGGCGCGTCCAGGTCGGCCGCCCAGGCCAACCACAACCTGATGCCCGACCCGATTGTCGGTTGGGTGCAGGCACAGCGCGGCGGGGGCTTGCATGCCTGGAACGAGCACCCGCTTGGGCAGGCATAGATAGGCTGGAGTCCTGGTATCTGGTTCGGTCTGAAAAGTGATGAGCCTGCGTATATATGAGCCTGCATCCACTTCTTCCATGACCTGAACTGAGGGGACTTTGTGACGACGAATGGGCAGGGGGCCCATGACCTCCTGCAAGGCCCCTTGAATGGCCAGTCGCCTTGTCTTCCAGGATGAAATGAGTTCATCACCTGTCTGAGTTATGGGGAGGCCTTCAAGCAGATCTCTGCTTGGAGCAGGTGGTTTTTCAGCCGCCTCAGGGTCTTGAGCCATGCCAACGCTGATGCCTGCGCTGACCCAAAGCCAACAGAGTAACCACTGGTGAATACTCCGCATTGCGATGGAAGCTATCATGCTGCGATGACCTCAAGCTTCAGGTTACCATCCGAGCCCTCGCTTGCCAGTGTGCATAAGGCTTTGGCTCCGATTGCCAGTCCTAGATTAAGCCCCATCCACTCCGAAGGGATGGTGGACACGTGTTTCCAGAGTTGACTCCAGTGACATCCTAGCATGCGCGAGGCCCGCTGAATGCCCTCCACAGGTTTGAGAGCTGATCCTGCAAAGTGGGATCGCCCTGGATGCCTGACGATTTGGTCGGCCCCTACTTCCAGTTCTATGTTGCCCAGAGAGTAACGGCCTGGAGGAGAGCCGGCAGCAGCCATGGCGTCGGTCGTGTAGTAGATTTGGCCGCTCGGGATGCATCGGTGAAGCAGTCTGAAAAGTGCCGGACTGACATGGATGCCATCTGGGATCAGACCAGTGATCCAGCAAGCTGGATCGAGTGCCCGCACAAGGATGTTGTCGTGACGATCCAATGCCTGAGGACAGGCATTGCCTAGATGAGTGAAGCCCGTGGCCCCAGCGATGTGAGCTTCGTTGAGTGTTGTGTTGGACGCATTGGTATGGCCAAGACTGACTTTGATTCCCAATTTTTGCGCCTCCTGAATGAATGTCATGCTACCAGGTCGTTCCGGGGCCAGAGTGAGGAGGCAGGGATCATCCTGGGTGATGGCCTTGATCGCCAAGAGGTGCTCGATGGTAGGATCGAGCATGCAGCAGGCATCATGGGCCCCTGAAAACCCTGGTTCTTCGGAAAGAAAGGGTCCCTCAAGGTGCCATCCGAGCAAATGACGACTGAGGATAGAGCTGCTTTGCCTGAGTTGTTTGAGGTGCTGCAAGCGACTCAACATTTGCTCCCAGGGGCAGGTGATGAGAGTTGCAAAGTAGCCCGCACAACCGTCTCGGACCAGGGTAAGGCTAGCGTGTTCCATCTGCTCCAGGGTCAGTCCATCTTGTTGAAAATCCACCCCCCCGTAGCCATTGACCTGGAGGTCAATCAAGGGTGGCAGGATTGAGCTCGATACGGTGGATGGTCCGGCCAGGGGTTTGATCTGCTCAATCTTACCCTGCTCGAAGCGGATTTCGATGGGCTTGCCGGTGATACCGTGGGTACCCTGAATAGTGGGGATGGAATGCATGGCGTGGCGGTCTTGAAGGGTTATTCAATAACCCTTCCAAAGGGACTTGAGATCTGAATCGATGTGCGGCGCTGGTGGGTTTGCCAGAAAATGGTCTAATTCCTCGTTGGTAACCGGGCACGTACCTCCTGCTCTAGTGGCTACCAGGCTTCCCAGCGCGCAGCCTCTTAGGATACAGGTTTCTAATGAGTCGCCTTTAAGGCGGTGGTGCACGAAAGCAGCGGTTGTAGCGTCTCCGGCTCCAATGGTTTCCCTGACTTTTACCTGGAAACCTGGCTGATAGCACATCTCCCCCGAGGCTGCGGCTACCAGAGCACCTTGTTCCCCCAAAGTAAGCAGGATACCTTCAAGTTGCCACTGATCCATCGTTCGCTCGATCAGCCCAGGTAGGGACTGATGACTCCACCCTAAGGCCTCGCTTAGCCAAAGTATTTCCTCCTGATTGCATTTCAGCCAATGAGCTATTCCAAGGGATGCCTGAACCGTCTCGAGACTGTAGCAGGCCTGGCGCAAGTTCAGATCACAGATGCAGAGCGCGTCTTGTGGCAGACATCGCCGCAGCTCTGCGAGAGTTTGGCGGGGTTGCTTTGATCGTTGAACCAGGGTGCCAAAGTAGAGGACTCTTGCATGGTCTACTACCTGGCGTATCACTGGATCGAATTGCAAATGATCATAGGCGACTTGCTCGGTTATGTGATAGTGGGCGTTTGCCAGATCATCCAGCTCGATGGTGACCGTCCCGGTTGGCAGTTTGGGATCCACCTGGACACAACATGTCTCCACGGCATGATCCCTGATGGCAGCCATGGCTTGCTTGCCCAGGGCGTCCTGCCCAATGCGTGAAACCATCACACAGGGATGCCCAAAGGCAGCCATGCGGGCTGCAAAATTAAACGGGGCTCCTCCCAGCATAGGTCCCGCAGGTAGCAGATCCCAGAGCACTTCGCCGTAGCTGAGAATGGTTTGTTCCATGCGTGTCAGATCGCCTGCGGTTTACCTGAGCATCCTGTTTTAGGCCGATTACTTGTGGTGTGAGGCCAATCTGCGGTGAAGGAGTCTCTGAGTCAAAACAAGATTTCATCCTGAGTGGTGAGGGACAGGAAGTTCTCTCCTAGAGGTTGCATCACCCCATAAGCTCTGAGAAACTCTGAGTTCAGCTATCATGACCGATCACAAACAAAGATTTTCGCTCGAAGGCAAGGTGGTTTTAGTAACGGGAAGTACCAAAGGCCTGGGCCGTGCCATGGCGATGGCTCTGGGGCAAGCTGGTGCCAAGGTTGCCATCAACTATCACAACGACCAGGCCAAGGCTCAGACGGCCTTGGATCATTTTAGGGAAGCGGGTTGCCAAGGGGAACTTTTTCAAGCTGATGTGACTGATGAGTCGCAGGTCAACGCCATGGTCAGCTCAATTGAGCAGACACTGGGTTCGGTGGATGTGGCGGTCATCAATGCAACCTGCGATCAACCCCACAAGCCCATCGAGGACTATACCTGGAGCTTCTATCAGTCGATGCTGGATTTTTTTATCAAGAGTCCTTTTTTGATTACCCGGGCCATCCTCCCTGCCATGAAGCGCCAAGGATGGGGGCGGATCATCAATATCGGTTCGGAGGTCTTTCATCTTGGGGTGCCCGAATTCAGTGCTTACGTGGCAGCCAAAGGAGGGCAGAATGGCTGGTCCCGTAGCATGGCTCGAGAGCTGGCTCCCTTCGGGATCACTGTGAACATGATTTCTCCTGGGTGGATTCCGGTTGAACGCCATGATAAAGAGCCTCAGGCATGGAAAGATGCCTACCTCCCGACGATCCCTCTCGGGCGCTGGGGTGTTCCCGAGGATCTGGCAGGGGCCGTGACCTTCCTTGCCAGCGAATCCTCCTCGTTTGTCACGGGGCAAAATCTGCATGTCAACGGAGGTCTGACGCTCCACTGAATTCGCTCGATGCGCCCGGTGAACATCTTGTTGAAATAGCATTAGGCACTTGATTGCGAAGGGGCTTGGCTTGACGGCGCTCGTAATATTTGACATGAAAAGATCCTTGCTCCTGAAGTTTGACTGTCGCCAGCCGGTGATCAGCATCATGCAGCGGGGGCTTGTTCTCAAACATTGATGATTCAGTAATTGTCCCAAATAAAGATATGAAGCAAAGCACGTTTTGGTTGGTTGCGTTGGTGACTCTCGCCCTTGGTCTGGCAGGTTGTGGTTCCTCAGGAGAGGGTGATGGTAAACCTCGCTTTGCTTTTGTGACCAACATGCCTGCCTCTTTCTGGGTGATTGCCCAGAAAGGCGTTGAAAAAGCAGGCCAAGACCTTGATGTCAACGTCTCGGTGGACATGCCGGCTGATGGGGTTTCGGGCCAAAAACGGGTGCTTGAAGATTTGCTGGCCCGAGGTGTGCAGGGTATTGCAGTGAGCGTGATCGATCCTGCTAACCAGACTGACATTCTCAATGAGGTAGCCGGCCGAACCACCTTGATCACCCATGATGCCGACGCTCCTGATTCTGAACGCATGGTCTACATAGGGATGGATAACTATACCGCCGGACGTATGTGTGGCGAGTTGATCAAGGAAGCCCTTCCCAATGGAGGTAAGGTGATGATTTTTGTGGGGCGCGTGGAGCAGGACAATGGGCGCCGACGCAGGCAGGGAGTCATCGATGAGCTGCTCGGTCGCGATCATGATCCCATGCGATTTGATCCTCCTGATGCCAGTCTCTCTGGTCATGGCTATGAGGTGCTCGGTACACTGACCGATCAAGGGGATCCGGTCAGAGCCAAGGCCAATGCGGAGGACACCCAGTTTGCATCCGGTGAAGCCGTCTGCCGCTCACCGCCGGGCAGAAGGCCGATCAGCCAATCGATCAGTTTGTTAATCCAGCTAATGACGGTATGAAAAGCCTTTGCCACCTTATCAAAAATCCACGCCACCACCGAGGCGATCGGCCCATCTGGCTCTTTTTCATCCTCAGCGATTCTCTCTCTGGGCATGCGCCAGACAAATTCCCGCCGTTCCATCACTTCGTCAATAG
>JALRAZ010000271.1 GCA_023257935.1 Verrucomicrobiota bacterium | reverse complement strand
CGAGGGGAGGTTGATCTACCCCTTGGAGGAGGGCCCGATACCTTGAGGGCCATTTATGGTAGACCCTTGGGTGATGGTAGGCTTGAGGGGGTTGCTGGAGATTGTTTTTTTCAATTTGTGGAATGGGATGCTCAAGGTCAGCTCCAAGCTTGGGCCATTCAGCCCTTTGGTAGCCATGCATCCAGTGAGGATTCGCCTCATTACGATGATCAGACAGATCTTTTTGCGCGCGAGGAAATGCGTCGGATTCCTTTCACCAAAGAGGAGGTTCTCAGGGCCGCCGAAAGGATTTACCGCCCTCAGGACATGTGAGTCTCGTCGATGCAGAGCTGGTTCAACTTCCTTAAGTGATTGCAAGACTGTGGTGATGACCGTGCTAGGTTGAGCTTGTTTGGGTGTTAACCGGATGCCTGCTTGACAAGCCCTTGGCCTGAGAGTGAGACTGATTGTTTTGTAGCGTAATCTGTTATGGCGGAACCCAAGGTTAACGAGCTCATGGAAAAAATCGTGTCGCTGTCTAAGCGGCGTGGTTTTATTTTTCAATCATCGGAAATTTACGGCGGCATCAATGGCTTCTGGGACTACGGCCCCTTGGGAGCTGAGCTCAAGCGTAACGTCAAGGATTTGTGGTGGCAATCGATGACCCGAGAGCGAGAAGATGTGGTCGGGCTGGACGCGACCATTATCATGCACCCCAAGGTGTGGGAAGCTAGCGGCCACACGTCCACTTTCAGTGACCCCATGGTCGACTGCAAAGATTGCAAGGGAAGGTTCCGGGCAGATCAAATTGACTCCACTCCCTGTCCTAAAAAGTCCAGCAAGATGGTCACCGAATGCGGCTCGGACAAAACCGAGCCCCGCGCTTTCAACTTAATGTTCAAGACCTATGTCGGGCCGGTGGAGACTGAGGACAATGTGGCTTACCTTCGGCCGGAAACAGCCCAAGCCATTTTTGCGCAATTCAAGAACGTTTCGGATATTTCCAGACACAAGGTGCCTTTTGGGATCTGTCAGATAGGCAAAGCATTCCGCAACGAGATCAATCCCCGTAATTACACTTTCCGCTCCCGAGAGTTTGAACAGATGGAGCTGGAGTTCTTTATCAAGCCTGA
The DNA here is from genome assembly GCA_023257935.1 of Verrucomicrobiota bacterium. Taxonomy (GTDB): domain Bacteria; phylum Verrucomicrobiota; class Verrucomicrobiia; order Limisphaerales; family AAA164-E04; genus UBA7971. The sequence continues at coordinate 3,924 of JALRAZ010000271.1, read as the reverse complement.
TGAAGTGGCTCACGAGCAGGGCGGGGCGCCTGCAGAGGATGCGCCCACTAAAAACCCAGCGCCCAACTGGGGTTGGAAACAGTGGCATCAATATTGGGTTGAACAGCGCTTGAGTTGGTATGAGAGCATTGGGCTACCTGCTGATTCCCTCGAGCTTTACTGGCAGGGAGATGATGAATTGGCACACTATGCGCGGGCCACAGTGGACATCATGTATAAATTCCCTTTCGGCGTTCAGGAGCTCGAAGGAATCGCTGCACGATCCAATTATGACCTGACCCAGCACCAAGAACACAGCGGCAAGTCGATGGAATATTTCGACGAAGATGCCAAGCAGCGTTACATCCCTCATGTGATCGAGCCTAGCGCGGGTGTGGACCGTATGATTCTCGCATTGATTTGCAACGCCTATCATGAGGCCATGATTCCCAGCGCCAAGGGCGTGCCTGAAAAACGTGTGGTGATGAAGTTTCATCCCCGAGTTGCACCGGTCAAGGTGGGCGTCTTCCCTCTGCTCAAAAACAAGCCTGAATTGGTTGCCAAGGCTCGGGAAGTCTATGACGCGCTGAAGGTCCATTTTGCCTGCTTTTATGATGAGGCAGGTGCCATTGGTAAGCGATATGCCAGGCAGGACGAAATCGGGACTCCTTTTTGTGTGACCATTGATTTTGATACCCTTGGTGAAAACCCAGAACATGCCAACACCGTGACCCTGAGGGATCGTGATACCACCGAACAGACGCGCGTTTCACTCGATCAGTTGCTTCCTCGACTCAAACAGGGTCTCGGACTACCTATTTGATCTGGGTCTGGACGCTGGCTTGGCTGGCATGATATCTTGAGATGGCTTGAGCAAGACCGTTTCCATGTCCTCAGTGGCTGGCTTGTTGATGGATTTGATTGCCATCCCAAGTGTCAACCCTGCTTTCTGCGATGATCCATCGGTGCATGGTGAAAAGAGAGTGGCGGACTACCTTGCCGATCTGGCTCGTAAAAAGGGCCTGAGTGTCTCTCATCAGCCAGTCAGGGGATCACGTCGTAATCTGCTCCTGACTTATCGTCCCAGTGGTAGGCCACGATATAGGCTTCTGCTTGCACCCCACATGGACACCGTGGTGGCAAGCAAGCAGCAGCTTCAACCTCATTGTCAATTGGGCAGGATTCATGGGCGTGGGGCTTGTGATACCAAGGGCAGCATTGCTGCGATGCTCGATGCCCTCATCGCATTGATTCAATCTGAAAATCGCCCCCGCCAAACTGAGATTCAACTGGCTTGCCTGGTGGACGAAGAGCATGGCCAGCTTGGCTCTCGGGCTTTTGCTGCGCGTGCAAAACCATTTGACTTGGGCATCATCGGTGAACCGACCTCCAACAAAGTGGTGACCGCTCATAAAGGCGTGATGTGGTTTGAACTTTGCACCCGAGGTAAGGCTGCGCATGGCTCACGACCCTCCCTGGGGCGTAACGCGATTGCGCTGATGGCAACTGCGGTGCATTATCTTGAAGGGGAATACCGATCTTGCCTTGAGGATTCCAAACACCCGCTTCTTGGGGTGCCAACCATCAACGCTGGTAGCATTGCTGGGGGGCAGCAACCCAATATCGTGCCTGAGCACTGCAGCTTGTGGGCAGACCGCCGTACCCTTCCAGGTGAAACCTATCGAGCCATTGCCAAGGAAGTCATAAAGGGGCTTGGCGCACTGGGGGTTCGGGCCCAATTAAATTATCGTCAGGATGCCGAATGCCCTGCTCTGGAAACCGATCCCAGTCATCCATGGGTTCAGACCCTGATGCGGCAGCGTAGGCAGCCATTGCCTATTGGTGTGGATTATTTCTGTGATGCGGCTGTGATCGCTGCTGCTGGAACTCCCTGTGTGGTCATGGGGCCAGGATCAATCGATCAGGCTCACACTGCTGATGAGTGGATTCGTATCGATTCGCTTGAGCAGGGTAGGCAAGCGTTCCTTCAATTCATGGCGCAACTACCATGAACGATTCCAAGGTATCGCTGAGCATCATCATTGCAGCTCCTCCTGAGACACTCGAGCCTGGATCCCTGCTTTCCCTGCAAAGGCTTGAGAGGCTCTCTGATGGGGTTGAAATCATTGTTGCCCGGGGTCGGATGCCTTCAGTTCAGAGAAATCAAGCTGCCCAACAGGCTCGAGGAAAGTGGTTGTGGTTTCTTGATGATGATTCACTGGTATCAGAGCAAACCCTTGTTGCCCTGAAATCCTGGCTTCAGCGAACTGACGCGGATGGGGTGGGGGGGCCCAGCCTCTGTCCAGCCCAGGCTAGCTTTGTGCAGCGTGTTTTTGCGGTCGTCATGTCCAGCTTCCTGGCCTTTGGTCCCAGCCGAGCTCGATACCTGCGTGTTGGCCTTGCGCGACCTTCAGGGGAAAAGGAACTGATCCTGTGCAACTTGTTGATTCGGCGAGATTGTTTTTTTAACCATGGGGGGTTTGATGAGATGCTCTACCCCAACGAAGAAAATGCCTTACTCGAATCCATGGCGCGCGGGGGAAGTCGCCTGTGGTATGATCCCATCCTGTCTGTTGACCGATTGCCACGGCAGAACCTAGTTGCCTTCCTGAGGATGATTTTTCGCTACGGAACGGGCCGTGCTCAACAGATCAGGCGTCATTCAGCAAGTGGATCTTTGCTTAATGTCATGCCATCGCTGTTTTCGTTGTATCTCTGGAGTCTATTGATCGCCATGTGCTTCAGCGGGCTCCAGGGAGATGGGTGGATCTGGTTGATCCTCTTGACCCCTTTGTTGAGCTTGATCCTCGCAAGCCTTGGCGAATGCCTAGTGCAAATGCGGCATCATCCGCGCGTGGCCTGTCTGCTCGCCTGGTGGCTGATACCATGCTCCTTGTTGGCCTACGGACACGGATTCATAGCTGGCTTCCTTGGTAGGGCATGCTCGCCTGAGGCCAGGCAAAAAAAACTGGATGTCGAGCTGGAGATCCCCCCTTCAAGGATGACTGGCGCATGAGTTTCATTCGACAGGGCTCTTGGATGGCGCTTTGTAATACAGGTGCTGGTTTGTTGATGTTCGGGGTGCATTTGCTTGCTCCGGCCATGATGGGGCAGGCAGGTGAATACGGACTTTTTGTCTCACTGCTGGGCATCCTGCATCTGACCATGTGCCCAGCTCCAGGACTTCAGACTGTGATGGCGCATCAGGCCGCGGCCGCAAGGAACCCAGAGCAAGAAGCTCATGTTGCCATGCGCGCTCGAGGAGTCTTACTAACTGCTTTGGGTGCCTGGTTGCTGGTCTTACTATTGGGGATGCTGAAGCGGGACGCGCTCTTAGCCCATTTTAAGTTGGATCGTTACCTGCCCTTAGGGGTGATTCTAGTCGCGGGATTGTTCCAACTCTGGCTCCCGGTGCTGATGGGGATGCTCCAGGGATATCAGCGCTTTGTTCCTTTGGGGTGGTCCCTGCTTGTCAATGGTGGTGGTCGCCTTTTCCTGGCAGCAGGTTTCATTCTGCTCATTGGTGGGTCTGCTGACGCTGCGGCCATGGGGGTGCTGGGAGGGATCTTGCTTTCCCTGATGGTGGCAGCATTCAGTACGCGTGATAAGTGGCATGTGAAAGTCCCGAATCATTCTATGTCCTGGTATGCCTGGGCCTGGGACATGTTACCCATGATTCTAGCTCCCATTCTCTTCCAACTCATGTTGGTGGCAGACATGCTTTTCTTTCGCTCAATCAGTTCGGCTGAGGAATCGAGTTTCTATGGCCTGGCTGGCACCATTGGAAGGGGCATGGTCATGTTCCTGGGGCCATTGGTTGGCGTCATGTTCCCAAAGCTCGTGGAGGAGCATGCTGCAGGCAAAACCAGTCACTTGGTTTTTTCAACGATCAAGCTCACCTTATGCATGGGAGGACTGATCTGTGTTTTCATGACTGCCCTGCCT
>JALRAZ010000055.1 GCA_023257935.1 Verrucomicrobiota bacterium | reverse complement strand
CTCACCCTCACCGCTGCCACGTAGGATGATACCACTGGTGTGAATATGGATTTGCCCTTCAATCTCGAAGGATCCCCGCCCGAGCAGCAAAACACCGCGCCAGCCCTGCGGGTCGGGTTGCAAGGTCGCAAGGTAATCAATCGCTGCCTGGATGCGTTGACCATCTTCGCCCTCGGAGGCTTGGAGCATGATGCGTGCTGGTGGAAGGGGTAACTCGACCCCACCACCACCATAACCGGCCGAGGAAAAATCAGGTATGCGATCTCCTCGTTCGGACTCCTCGTAGACCAGCCGCCCTTGGCTGTCAAAATCAACAAATCGCTCCTGTGCCTGAGTCAGGATCAAACCAAACAAGCACGCAAAGGTTACCAAACGCCTTGAGCAGACAACCCAGTGGATGAGCATGGCATGCCAGGAAGCCAGTAACTCGATCCATTTTGTATCAGTGCTATTGGTTGTTGCTAAGGTCACCATAATCGACAAAGGCTCGAGGATGGGTCTGGTTGATGAACTCTTCAATGTTGGTGTAGCCATCTTCATCTGCGTCTCCACTCGCATCGGAAGGGTCCTGAGGATCAAGATCATGCTTCCTTTCCCAGCTATCTGGCATGCCATCCTGATCAGCATCTAGATAGGGTTTACCCTGGTAGTTCGGATAGCCCCCAACTTGATCGGGATGGGTGATGATCCCTTTGGAAATTTCATCAATCATCTTATCCAGCATCTGGGCGTTGAAATTGGGATTTTCCAGAGTGGCTCGCACCCCATCGGGAGCCTGAGCTGTCACCACACCGCTGCGCACCATCTCCATCACCCTTCGGTCTACTGCATCCTGCCTAGGGAGTCTGGCTCCAGCCATATCCAGAACCTCAAGGTAGGCCTCCTTGGCTTCTTGCAGAGGGAGGTTTGCATAGGGGGTCGGTTCATCGGATCGAATGGAGGGAATGACTTGGTCGACAGGGGCAACCGAATCAGGCTGGACACCACCCATCCAATTGTCTTGAGATACTTCCGGATACCCTTCGACAAAATTGCCGTGAACGTAAGCCTTACCAAAATGATCAACCACCGTCTTGCTTCGCTCTGACTCAGGTTTCAATAATCGATAGGCAATGGGTTGATCCCGAGGGGTCACAGGACCGGGCTTGAGGTAATTATTGATGATATTAAAAAAACTACGATGGTCACCACCGTCAACGGTTCGGTGTCTCCAGTTGAACATCACATTGTTGGCAAAGGTGAAATCACCATACATGCCCACGCTGGGGTTGCGCCCGGTATTGCAAGCCCACAAGTTGTGGTGGAAGGTACTGTTCAGTCCCCCAATGGTGCTACCAAAGGCGTGGTGAAAGGTATTGAGTGCCTCGCTGAAAACCGAATACTGAATGGTGATATTGACTGTAGGTAACTTTAAATCCACGGTTTTTGGATCGGCATCGTGATCATACATGTGCCGATACATGGACATGTTTTCATCCAAACCCCAGCTAGCTGAGACATGATCGATCATGATATTACCTACGGGATTACCCCCAAAAGAATCATTACGATCCCCAACCCAAGTAGCGCCACGTCTGAAACGCATGTGGCGCACGATCACATCGTGTGTTTCCAGCTCGACTGTATCCCCCGCAATGCAAATCCCATCGCCCGGGGCAGTCGCTCCTGAGATCGTGATGTAAGGGGCACGAATGCGCAGGACTTCCTCCAGGCGAATAATACCGGCCACATTAAAAACAACGATCCTGGGACCACCTGCCTCACATGCTTCTCGAAAACTACCAGGCCCTTGATCGCCAAGATGAGTCACAACGTAAACCCGACCACCTCGCCCCCCGTGGCTGTACATGCCACCACCCCATGCACCAGGAAAGGCTGGAATGCTTGCCTGAGGCAGATCTCCAGGAGTGGCAGCACCTGGAAGATAGGGTTTTCCTTTTAGGGCCCAGGACTCAATGGCTGGCATGGCACTGGCAAAAGCGGCATCCGATCGCCTGTCCTCCTCGGAAAACTTGGCCTGTGCGCGGGCACTATCCGCCTTGCTGACCCGAGGATACTGGGCCTGAAGTTTTGTCGGAGCCCCGCACAGGATCAAAACAAGCACCCAGAGAGCGCACCAGGCAACCTTCAAAGCGATCGAACCTGGTATTGGGTGGGTGTGGACAGGGAAGCAGAGAGTCTTCTTCATATTTGATGATTATTTGTGACGGGTGAACCACCACTTCAAAACCAGGAATCCCTGCATAAGCAGGATGCCCCAAGCAATGAGTCGATCAATTCCCCAGGGCTGATCCTGGGAAGAGAAGGCAAGTATGCACAAGCTTCCTAGGGATGGAAACACCCAGACTGATGCCAGCCAGGCGTATTGATGACCTGGATTGTTTCGCTCTATCATGTTGTTCACCAATTAATTGGATGCATACTTTTTGAACTTGCCCAGCCTCAGGCTGCAAGCAAAATCCCCTCAAGTGAATCCGGTTCGTATTCTCATCGATGGTTTTAGTGTGCTGCATGCCTGCAAGGATGAGCTTCCAGCGACCGCACCCCATACGGCCAAGGCAAGGGATTGGCTCCTAAAACAATGTCTGAGCTATCAAGACACCCTGCATATTCCCATGAGTGTTTTCTTTGATGGAAAGGGAGCGGCGAAAGCCAACCTTAAAGACGAGACTCACCCTCACCTGGAGGTTATCTATAGTGCATCCAGTCAGACAGCTGATGCGCTGATCGAACGGGTAGCCCATCGACTGCTTGCCTATGGCAAAGTATTGGTCATTACCAACGATCAGGCTGAACAGAATACCATTCTCTCCATGGGCGGTGAGGTCATGTCTTGCGAACAATTCATGGAGCATGTGCGCGACCAAAGGGACCGATTCGAACAGGATCATGCGCGCTACTTACGTCAGGACTCCTGACCAAGATAGAGCTTCTAGGGTGACCAGGCATCAGACCAAGGCTTGCCCAGAACCATCCGCTCCGCCGCCATCCAGATCAATGAGGATCTCTCGTGGTTCCGCCCCTTTGCCCGGCCCAACGATGCCACGGCGCTCCAGCTCGTCCATGATCCTGGCGGCGCGTGTGTATCCCAGCCTGAGTCGACGTTGCATTAGCGACACACTGGCTCGCTGTTCGGAACGAATCACCTCAATACATTTTTCGATCAGCTCCTCGTCCTCATCGCATTCACTTTCCTCGGAGGAAACGGTGGGCTTACTCAACTTTTCGTGGATCTCCATCTCGTAGCTCGGTTTGCCCTGGTCGCCAATGTGATCCACGACCTTCTGAATTTCCTCATCAGTGATCAGAACACCCTGAGCTCGGATCAACTTGGCCGAACCTGGAGGTAAGTAGAGCATGTCCCCCTTCCCTAACAACTTGTCGGCCCCCATGGCATCAAGGATGGTTCGAGAGTCAATCTTCGAAGCCACTTGGAAGGCAATGCGAGCGGGTATATTCGCCTTGATCACCCCTGTGATGACATCAACACTAGGCCTCTGCGTGGCCACGATGCAGTGAATCCCAGCCGCACGAGCCATTTGTGTAATCCTGGCGATTGCCATTTCCACATCAGCAGGGGCAACAAGCATCAAATCTGCAAGCTCATCAATGACCACGACAATGTAACTCAGCTTGTCAGGGATCACGATGTCATCCTCCCTGGGAACGGTGATTTCCTCGTCAATTTCAACGGCAAATCCCTCACCTGTCCCTTCCTCCTGATCTCCTTGGTTCAGGGGTAACTCAGGTTGTTCCTTAGGCATTTCATCCCTGGGGCGGGCATTGAAGCTGGCGACATTTCGAACCCCCACCTTGGCAAAGATCTGATAGCGTTTTTCCATCTCTGAAACGACCCAGCGTAGCGCCAGCACGACTTTTTTAGGGTCGGTGACTACGGGGACTACCAGATGAGGCAGGGCATTGTACTGCTGAAGCTCCACCACCTTGGGGTCAATCATCACAAGGCGCAGTTCTTCAGGGGAAAACCGGTATAAAAGGGAGGCAATGATTGCATTGATACAGACTGATTTGCCTGATCCAGTGGACCCTGCAATCAGCAAATGGGGCATTTCAGCCAGATCAGCGACGATGGGCTTACCATAAACATCCTTACCCAGCACAACCGGAATGCGAGCCTTGCTCTGCTCCCATTCGTTGGATTCAAGCAGATCCCGCATGATGACCTTGGTCTTGACTGCATTGGGCACTTCAACTCCCACTGAGCTTTTACCAGGGATGGGAGCGAGGATGTTGATCCGCTCGGCCTTGAGGGAAGCGGTGATGTTGTTGTTCAAGTTGGCTATTTTCTCCAGCTTGATCCCCGGAGCAGGATGCAACTCGTAGCGAGTAATGGTTGGGCCCTTGGTAATATCTCCGAGTGATACCTGAATACCGAACTGCCCCAAAGTGCTCTGCATGAGCTTGGCGTTAGCCATCAGGACCTCCTTGGAATCGGTGGGTTTCTGATCTGGGTCAGGCTCGTTGAGATAATCCACCGTCGGCAAATCATAATTCCCAATGACAGGCGGGGTCGAAACACGAATGGGCTGGCGTTTACGAGAGGCACGTTTGGATGGCAGGGAAAGGGCTTTGGGTGGAATTGGAGCAGCCTCATCAGAGGGCTCTGCAGCGGGTATGTCCTCTCCGATCCCCTCCTCCTCAACCGTGCTGGATTGCCCCAGGATATCTTCGGTGCTGGCTCCCTTGACTTCCCCAGCATGGATCACATCCCCGACATGCATCAGGGTTGGGTCATGTTCTTCCTGCTCACGGGATTTCTTAGCTTTCTTAGGCGGTTTACCTGACTCTTGGGAAACACTCAGGTCCCTGATGGTGGGCTCTGGAACAGGCATGCCATCCACCCCAATGCCTGAAGGGCTTGTCGCCTCCTCCGCAACACTGGTCTTAAGCTTTGCTTCCTTCCGAGCTTCATTCTCAAGCGCTCGGACCTGACGGTGCAGCTTTCTTTCCTCCAAGCTTGCCTTGGGGTCAAGCCTGTCTCGTCTGTCCTTAAATCGCTCCCAAAGCTCATGCAACAGGGCGGCCACATCGAGATTTGTGATAGCCACCACACTGATAAGGTAAGAGGTCAGGTAAATAATATGGGCTCCAGTACGGCCAAAAAAATTAACCACGATAGCATCATTGAGCACCTGTCCAACCACCCCTCCAGCGGATGTGGAGCCAAGAATGCGGGTCAGGGATGCCAAGGATTCACCATAGAGATCAATCATCCCCATGACCGAGAACATGAGTCCCAGGCTGGCACCGGTGGAACGCCATGACCGGAGATGATACATCAGGAACGGAACAAAGTGGGACAGCCCGAAACCGAGGCAGATAACCGGGACCAAAAAGGCGGCGGCTCCAAAGAGAAAAAACAAGACCTTACCGATGGTAGCCCCAAATAGCCCGATCCAATTCTGGATTTCAGGATTGGGTGGTACCGTATTGCTTGAGAGATCGGAGCGATCGTAGGTCAGCAGAGCCACAAAAATGAGTAAGCCAAGCCCTAGGCAGGCCAGCCCCAGATAGTCTCCCCAATCGCGTTGAGCCGTTGCTCCCGCACCACTGGCTTTGGTTTTCGAACTCTTTTGCCGAGCCATTGATTAAGCGTACTGGAGGCTTCATGGTAGAACAAATGAATTTTGCTGATCTTAAGCTGTGATAGCAAAAAACGGCATTGGCTCATTCACAGTTTGCAATCTCTCAGATCGGTGTGCCAACATCCCCCCCCTATGACAGATGCTCCCGCACCTCAAGCAGTGATCGATACCGATGCCGGAAAAATGACCCTCAAGCTATGGCCTGAGGTGGCACCCGATACAGTGAAAAACTTCCTGAAACTAGCCTCCGAGGGATTTTACGATGGCACGGCTTTTCATCGCATCGTACGCGGCTTCATGATTCAAGGAGGTGACCCGTTGAGTCGGGAAGATCATCCTCATGTTGGCACGGGTGGCCCAGGATACACCATCAAGGCGGAATTCAACGATCGATCCCATGTGAGAGGGGTCATTTCCATGGCTCGTTCCCAAGATCCTAATTCGGCGGGAAGTCAGTTTTTCATCTGCCTGGGGGACGCCTCATTCTTGGATCGCCAATACACTGCTTTTGGGGAATTGGTGGAAGGAGACGATGTCTTGGAGGCCATCGGCAACACCCCTACCACCATGAGCGGTGGGGGTGAGATGAGTAAGCCAGAAAAACGGGTCGGGGTTCGGACTATCCTCGCTCAGGAGGTTTGAATGGTTCCAGGCGGACCCAGCGTTCCAGAGGCCGAAGGCAGCATGGATCCAAGTAGCCAGGAAGCCATCCTGGCTTCTCTAGGCCAAATCCTTGTTCAGTTAGGTTGCCCAGCCGACAGATCCCAGGCCATGGCCATGCAGCTGGACAAGCGAGCCAGACAACTTGCTGCCAGCAAGAGCAAGCCCTACCAAGATGCTTTAGCACATCTTCTGGGTTTAATGAAGCAAGGTTGGGCAGCCAAAGACAAAGGACTTTGATGAGAGCTGTCGAACCCTGGAAAACCCTCTCCAGCTGTCAACTGGCCGACTATCGTATCGCAAGGATGCGTTCAGTGAGGCGAGAGCATCCTCTCACCAAAAAGGAGCACGAATTCTACGTTTTAGATTGCCCTGACTGGGTGAACATCGTTGCCCTCACCCCTGAACGGAATCTGATCCTGGTGCGCCAGTATCGCCATGGCACAGACACTGTTGATCTGGAAACTCCAGGTGGCGTCATGGACCCAAGTGACCCAACACCTGAATTCACTGCAGTCAGGGAGCTTCGGGAGGAGACCGGTTACGAAGGCACTTCAGCGCGAGTCATTGGCAGCATTGCCCCCAATCCCGCTATCCAGGGCAATCGCTGCCACACAGTGCTTGTTGAGGGCTGCAAGCTCATGCATCCCACTGCCATGGACGCGTCCGAAGATATCGTGACCGAATTGGTTTCCTGCCAGCAAATGGGTCAATTAATTCGGGAAGGGACCATTCAACACGCCCTGGCGGTAGTTGCCTGGGGCCATTACCAGCAGCTCCAGGTTTCACCCCCAAACTGAATAGGGATTATTTTAAGGCAGATCGTTGCCATTGAATGGGCTTGGGGCATAGTCGTTAAATCATGAGTCGACCCGACCCAAACCCAAGCCCAAAGCCACCTCCGGTCTATCAGGTCAGAGACCTGGGCAAGCGCTACGGTGCGGTTCGGGTCATGCAGGCCATTTCCTTCGATCTGGCAGCCGGGGCAACCGTTGCCATCACGGGACCATCGGGCTCAGGAAAAAGCACTCTGCTCCATTGCCTGGGCGGGGTGGATCGCCCAGACGAGGGGTTGGTGGCATTCGAGGGGCAGGATCTCCTGTCCATGCAAAATGAATCCATTGCGGCACTGCGTCGCAAGAAGATCGCCTCCATTTTCCAGTTTTTCTACCTTCTTCCAACACTCACGGTGGAAGAAAACATCCAATTCCCGCTGCTCTTGAAAGAAGATCCTCCGACCGAAAGGAGAAGGCGGGTCAAGGAGATGATGGCGGCTGTTGGCATCGAGCATCGGGCACATGCCTATCCTAGTGAGCTCAGCGGCGGAGAACAGCAGAGGGTTGCTATTGCTCGGGCCCTGATCGTATCGCCCTCAGTCGTGTTGGCTGATGAGCCTACAGGGAATCTGGATCGAAGAAACGGTGAGATCGTGCTCGAATTGATGCAACGTTTGATTCATCAGCACGCCACTGCTTTGATTCTGGTCACTCACAGCCAGGAGGCAGCCTCCATATGTCAGCAGCAATGGGTCATGGAGGATGGTCGCCTGAGCGGGAACTCATCCAGCAGGGCTGGCCGGTGAAACCTTGGCTCAAACAAACCTTCTTGCTGGGGTGGCATGTTCATCGTCGTCAAGTCATCCGGCACCCCATGGTCTCGATGCTCTTTTGCCTCATCATCGCTATTGGGGTTGCCTCCTTTTTCTCCATCCGATTGGCCAACCGGGCAGCGATCACTGGGTTCAGCTTATTTGATCGCTCCATAGGCAAAAAGCCCGACCTGGTAGCAACCTCTCCCTCAGGGCGGCTCTCTATTACGGATTTGGAAGGGATCCAGGACCTTATGGGGGATCGACCTGGTGTACTCCTTCCCATTGTTGAGACCACTGCTAGTGAGGATTATGAGGAGGAGGTATCGGTGCCAAGCGAGCAATACACCTTGGTGGGGCTGGAGGTCACCGCTTTGGCCAATCTCCTTTACCACGATCCGGACATGTTTTCGCAAAAGGCAAGGCAATCATTAAGTGGAGCTAATTTGCTCGACAATGAAGAAGCTTCAACCGATGGCAGTATCCTTATTAGCGAAGCTCTGGCTCGCTCCACCGGATTGGTCGAAGGTGACACGCTGAGGCTCATCATTGATGACCAACCACGAGATCTTCGGGTGGTGCATGTGGCACCGGATCAGGTATTTCAAGTCTCACAGCCTGCCTCAATGCTGTTCATTGAGCTCAGTTCACTACAAGCCATGTTGGGGATTTCCGATGCCTACGACCGTATCGAGCTCTTTCTGCCACCCGGACCCTTGAAAAAGACTTGGTTAGCAGAGATCCAATCCAAACTCTCTGCCCCAGGCTTGCCATGGATCATCCAAACACCGCAAGGTGCCTTGGCAGCCCAGGCCTCCATGACTCAGGCCTTCCGACTCAACCTGACAATCCTCTCGGGGCTTTCCCTCCTGGTCGGCATCTATCTCATCGTCCAGGGTCTGGATGCTGCGGTCACACGTCAACAGCTCGAGATAGCCACCCTGAAATCCCTCGGGGTCACCTCCAGAGCCATCCAATCGATCTGGCTTCTACAAGGCCTAATCATGGGCATGGTAGGCAGTATTCTTGGATGTGTTCTTGGATGGTTAGCGGCTCAGTGGTTGGTGGTATCGGTCGCTGCTACAGTCAATGCCCTCTATCTGAAGAGCACCCAGGATGCGGCACAATGGCATTGGGGAGAGGCCTCCATGGCCATGTTACTGGGCACCGCGGCCAGCGTCATCGCCGCATGGTTTCCAGCACGCCATGCTGCCAGCTGTCCTGCTGCCGAAACCTTCAAACGACATCGCTATGAGGGATTCATGCAAACGCTTAATCAGCCTAGGCTGGGATTGTCCTTGGGTTTGATCGGTTGGCTCGCCTGCCTGATGCCCCCTTGGAAGCCCACCGGAGAGCCCATCCCTGCTGGGGGTTACCTCGCAGCATTGCTATGGGTGATAGCAGCCACATTGCTAACGCCTGCCTGCTTCCAGTGGTTTGGTTCGCGTACGCAAGACCTCATCAATAGCCCAGCGGCCCTTTATGCAGCCAGTCAAGCCAGACGTCCCTCGAGTCGACATCTGCTCAGTGTGGCCGCCCTGACTGTCGCTGTAGGCATGGCTGGGGGCATGGCCTTCATGATCCAAAGTTTTGAGACAACCATGGTGGGTTGGATCACTCATTCATTACGAGCCGACCTGTACATTGCGTGTAAGGGGGTGATCAATGCGAACAGTCAAAATCGAATCAAATCAGAGACCTGGCGAGCACTTGTCGACCATCCTGCAGTCCTTCGAGGCGAGGTCGGACAAATGTTCCCCATTCAATGGCAGGGCAAGGCTACTTTCCTGACGGGAATGCCCGAGGATGACCCCACGCGGTGGTCTTATCCGCTGTGGCTTAGCCGACCCGAAGCCACAAGCCAGACCCAAAGTGGGCTGAATCCATTACCCTCAGCGGTGGTCAGTGAAAGTTTCCAGACTCGATTCCAAGTCAGAAGGGGTGACACCATCAAGCTACCAACCCCGACGGGCGAGAAGGAGGTCGCCATCGTCGGCGTTTTCGCTGAATACGGCAATGAGCGTGGCACCATCGCAGTTGCTCGCTCCCTGCTCACCACATGGTTCAACGATGATCGAGCCATCAATGTCGCTCTGACGCTGGAACCAGACGAAGACCCTGAAGAGGTTCGCAGGGATCTCATGGCGACGCACCGTGGGATCACCATACGCACACAGTCAGCCTTGCGCGCTGAAGTCCTGGAAATTTTTAAGCAAACTTTTTCTGTCACGCGTGTCCTTCAATGGTTGGCTATTCTCGTTGCGGTAATAGGTCTGGTTCTATCTCTGAACACTTCCATGCACGAGAGACGGCTGGAATTCCAAATCCTCAAGCATCTGGGCATGGGCAGGTGGCGTATGGCCTGGGCAGTGATCACCGAGAGTCTTATCTGCTCTTGGACCGGATTTATGAGTGGTATCCTATTGGCGCTGGCCTTGGGATGGCTTCTGGTCCAGGTCATCAACAAGCAATGCTTTGGCTGGACCTTGATCACAGACATCCCTTGGCTGAATTACCTCCAACTCGGGTTGGGCCTGACTCTAATCGCCTCGCTAACCACCATTCCCATGGGGTGGTGGTCGGCCAACCAACGCATGCACAAAGAAGAATGAATATGCCATTTTCGATCCATCCTTGGATTTGGTCGATGGGGTGGATCACCCCGCTCCTGCTTTTAATCTCATCGATTCCTGAGCGGACACTCTCAGCTGAATCAGCCCCCGCCTTCATGGTAGCCACCCCTGGCAAGCAATTGGTTTTCCCAAGTGATCATGGAAGCCATCCTGATTTCCGAATCGAGTGGTGGTACATCACAGGACACCTCAGGACAAAGCAAGAAGCACGTCGCCTTGGTTATCAGGCAACCTTTTTTCGCATCGCCCAGCAGATGGCGCAGACACCGAGCAAACCAGATAGCAAAACATCTCAGTGGTACTTGGCCCACATGGCATTACTGGACTTGAATGAAAAACGTTTTATCCATCAGGAAAGGTTACATCGCCCTCCGATGGCATCAGCCGCAATCCAGGATATGGATCTGCGACATGGAAACTGGTCACTCAAGCGCCATGAAGACTCGGTAGGAGAGCACTTTGAACTTGTGGGTTCGGTTTTGGCCGAGGCGCTTTTCAAGCTTACGCTGCGACCGACCAAACCCCTGACTCTATTCGGAGATAATGGGTATTCTCGAAAGGGCAGCCAAGAGCAGGCTGCGAGTTATTACATGACCTACACAAGACTGGAGACCGAGGGTAGCCTTCAGTTGGGTGATAAAGTCTGGCAGGTATCCGGCCAATCATGGATGGACCATGAAGTCAGCAGTAGCCAGTTAGGCAAGAACCAAGTTGGCTGGGATTGGATCAGTATTCGATTTAATGATGGATATGATGTGATGGCCTACCGCATGCGAACCCTTGATGGAGAGGCAGACCCAGCCTCGACCCTGGCCTGGGTCGACCCAGAGGGACAATTATCCCAGCAGCCATTGAGCGATGCAATGTGGCAACCCCTTGAATACTGGAAAAGTCCCGATACAGGCATTACTTACCCCATCAAGATAGCCCTCAACCTCCCCCTGCCTCACTCTCCTGAAAGAGGTCATTTTCGTGTAATCCCGCTTTACTCAGCACAGGAGATGAAAGGGAGAATAAGTGGCATCACCTACTGGGAGGGTGCCTGTGAGGTCCTCAATGCAGATAACCAGGTTGTTGGGGAGGCTTATATGGAATTAGCTGGTTATGACGGCCGAAAGCTAACCGATACCCTGAACTGAGCTCTGCTGGAGGCCAGACATTGGCATCATAGGTTATTATTTTTTTGCATCGCCAGTCTTTCGGGTCATACTCTTTAACCATGGGATTGCCGATTCACTTAAATGTGCTTGGGGCAGTCCTCTTCAAACCACAATAATTGTAATCGAACAAGGATACTATGAGCGTTTTAGTAGCAAGGGAAGCACCTGACTTTACAGCCGCAGCGGCCATGCCCGACGGGAGCATGGGTGAAATCAAACTCTCAAGCTTGAGGGGCAAATATGTGATTCTCTTTTTCTGGCCACTTGATTTCACCTTTGTTTGTCCTACTGAAATCATTGCCATGGACCATCGACAGGCCAAATTTGCTGAGTTGGGTGTCGAGGTCATTGGTGTCTCCATTGATTCACAGTTCACCCATCACGCCTGGCGTAACACGCCGGTGGAAAAAGGTGGGATAGGCCCGGTCAAATTCCCTATCGTCGCCGACATCAATCACCGCATCACTCAGGCCTATGGTGTGGAGCACCCCGATGCCAACGTCGCCATGCGTGGAACCTTCCTTATCGACAAGGAAGGCATCGTTCAGTCCCAGACGGTCAACAACCTTCCTCTGGGAAGAAACATCGATGAACACCTGCGCGTTGTCGAAGCACTCCAGTATTTCGAGGCCCACGGAGAGGTGTGTCCTGCCGGTTGGCAGAAGGGACAGGGCGGTATGAAACCAGATGCTGACGGGGTAGCCAGTTACCTTGCAGCCAATGCCGAAAACCTCTGATAGGATTCATTGACTGACGCAAACGGCCTCGGAACTGTTTCCGAGGCCGTTTGTATTGCGACCCAAAAAAGGCTAGGGCCGCGAACCCTACCCTAGTAAATCATGCCTCAGAGAGGATACCAGGCAAGGGTCCAGTGCTGTCTGCAAAGCTCTCAATCTTAGTCCCGAAGGCAGCAAGTAGGCTGACATAGAGGTTTGAAAGTGGCGTGTTGGGTTCGTAGACCAGATGCTGCCCCGTTTGCAGAGCCCCCCCTGCTCGCCCAGCTACAACCAAGGGAAGGTTACGAGGGTTATGCGAATTGCCATCCCTTAATCCAGATCCAAATAAAATCATGGAACGATCCAGTACCGATTCGTCGCCTTCCTTCATTTGGCTAAGCTTGGCAAGCAGTCTCGCGTATTGAGCTATATGCCATTGAGCAATACGCTGATATTGCTCGAGATTTTCTTCCTTGTTTTCATGATGCGATAGACTGTGATGGCCACCACTCACACCGTCGAGGAATGAAAAATTGGTGTTGCTGACCGCATTGCCGAACATGAAGGTGCAGATCCTGGTACTATCGGTCTGAAAGGCCAGCGCCATCATATCAAGCATCAGGCTCACGTGTTCAGCATGCTCTCTAGGGATACCGGCGGGCCTCTGAGAAGGGTCCATGTCGATGGCAGGCTGCCATGGCGTCCCATCGGGTCGACTAGCCATCTCCACTCTTTTTTCGAGGATTCTCACCGACTCGAGATAATCGTCAACGCGTGACTGATCCTCTCGACCCAGCCTTTGCTTGAGATCTCTGGCGTCCTCCAAAACCCGATCGAGCAAGAGTCGATCGCTTGAGGCTTGATCGGTCTGAGGGCTGGTGACCCGCAAGAGGCGCTCAAATGCCAGCCTCGGATTAATTTCTCTGGCAAGAGGGCGCGTTGGACGACTCCAGGCGATGTGTGATCCATAGACGCGAGTGTATCCCACATTGGTATCAACCCCCACACTCACAGGGCTGATGGCAAGCTCCATTGAACTGAGCGGGGTCCTTCCACTGACGTGGTTGGCAGCCAGCTGATCCATTGATATGCCATTGCTATTGAGATCAAAACCCAGAGATTTGCTAATGGTCTGGCATGTCAGGAAACCGGAGGTCTTCACATAGTGCCCATCCCCGACATTACTCGCCTGGTTCCATAGATTGGTCGGTATCAGCAGCTGATCCTTGAATGGTTCAAGGGGAGAAAGCGTGTTAGAAAGTGCAAAGTCTCGTCCTTCGCCCTCAGGGGTCCACTGATCCTGCCTGACACCATTGGGCATGAAGAGCACACCCATTCTGATGGCCTTCTCTGGTTGAGGAGAGCTTGCCCTGAGGGGCGCCATGGCCTCCAGCCATGGCAAGGCGAGGGCAGCACCTGCTCCTTGGAGAAGCCTTCGCCGAGACAAATAGAATCGATCAGAGGGGATGTGCATGAGATATCAGTGGGTTTTATTGAAAGTCCTCTTCGTGCGCAGGACCCATTTTGTAGCGGAAAGGGACACTTTGAACAATCCCAATCAACAGGCGATGCGCTGAGTAATCATTGGCCTTGAGATCTTCCAATATGGATTCAACCGCACAATAATCTTCAAGCCCAAGGCCTCTACCCAAGGCATAACCGAGCATTTTCCTCACCAGGTTTCGGATAACCTGGTCCTTGCGCTCCATGAGTAGGCTTTTGAGTTCTTCGGGTCCATTGAAGCGGCTGCCATTGGGCATGATACCGCTTGCATCAATGGGATGGCCATCCTGTTCCTCGCGCCATCGACCCAACACATCATAATTCTCGAGGCCAAAACCAAGGGGATCGATACGATCATGGCAGTTCGCGCAAATGGGATCCTCACGATGTTTCTCCAGTCGCTGGCGCAGGGAAACTGCCTCAGCATTCTGGGGCCTTTCATCCAATTCGGGAACATTGGGTGGCGGCGGAGGCGGAGGTTCTCCAAGCATGGTTTCTAGAACCCACTTTCCTCGGAGCACAGGACTGGTGCGATGAGGATGAGAGGAGACCGCCAGCACAGCTGCCATACCAAGCAGCCCACCGCGATGGGGATCACTGGTAATGTCGACCCTTTTGGGCTGTTCACGAAACTCTCCATCAACCTTATAGTGCCTGGAAAGACGGCGATTGATATAGGTGTAATCAGCATCAATCAAATCGAGTAGAGAACGGTTTGAGGCAAGCAACTCATGAAAGAAGAACACGGGTTCGTATTTCATGCCTCCTTCCAGCTCTGAATCATATCCGCGAATGGAGGCATCAGGTTTGAATTCTCGTCCAAGCATGCGGGTGCCCAACCATTGCTCGACAAATTGCTGAGAAAAGTGGCGTACCTGCCGTTCGAATCCATCCCCAACCATGCGAACCACCTGTTCACCCAAAATCTCAGGGTCCTGAAGCAGGCCCTTTGCCGCCTGGTCCATGAGGACCTCATCTGGTGGAGCACCCCATAAAAAATAGGACAATCTGGAAGCCAGTTCCACGTCACTTACTGAAACCACTTGCCCAGGAGACACTGGGGTTTCCGCGATGAATAAAAACTTTGGTGAAATCATCACCGCAGCAAGCGTTTGCTGCAGGGCCGAATAATAATCTTGCCCAGCTGCCATTTCGGATTCGAAGAGGCGCATGTAATCTGCCAGCTCCTCGGCATCAATGAATCGACGAAAGGCAGCCTTCAGAAAGGAACTCAACACCCTGCTTGCTGCTTCCTGCTCGCTGATTTCATCACTTGGTTCAGCCACCAAGAAACGCTTGCTCGATCTTGTGTCAGCAA
Source organism: Verrucomicrobiota bacterium (assembly GCA_023257935.1). Lineage (GTDB taxonomy): Bacteria > Verrucomicrobiota > Verrucomicrobiia > Limisphaerales > AAA164-E04 > UBA7971. Next base: position 17,897 of record JALRAZ010000055.1, on the reverse strand, counting down.
AGGCATAGGTCACGGCTGACCTGGCAGCTTCAAGATACTTCTCTGCGTGAATGGGCGATATGAAAAGTGTTTCAGCGGCGTTGTCAAAACCCTCACCGCCGGCTCCGTCATCAGGTAATGCCTCTCCTGCATCAAAGTGGACATCCAGCAGATGTCGGACCGAAGCCGAGTATTCACTTCGATTTAGGCGCCTGAGCATAGGGGGACCAGGCTGGATTCCATCCTTGCAGGCCGTCGTACGTAAGAAACCCTCAAGCCATTGGACGAAAGCCAATCTCTGGGGGGCATCAGGCTGATCGACTTCCTCGTCATCAGGTGGCATTTCACCGTCGCGCACCCTTATGAGGTGCTTTTCCCAATCCAGGGCTTCTTTGGCAATGGATTCCAAATCGGTGTAACCAGACAAGTCCAAGCCGCCTTTGGGCTTAGGTGGCTGATGACAGGACACACAGTAGCCTTCTATGAAGGCAATCCCTTGCTGGCCTGTAAACGGAGTCAAGGCCGAGGCAAAACCCTCGAAACATGGTATCAAAAGCCAAGCCAGAAGCATGGACCAAACACCTAAGCATTCAGGCCGCAGAGGATTAATGGCTTGAGCTCTCAGCATGAGTTCAGTTTCAAACAGGAGCCGTTTTGGGTCAAGCTCGCTAGATTCTTCGCCCGAGGAAGTCCCCGCTTAGAAAAAAGGCCCCTCATTCATGAGGGGCCTTGGTCGATTCATAGACAGATTTGAGGAGCTTCTTAAGCCTGGGCCTCGAGCTCTGCCTCAAACAACTCCCGAGTGCGGCCAAGGAGATCTGCGATCTCAATCTTGCCTCCATCCACCTTTTTGAGCAGAGCCTTCTGAGCCAGGTAGTCCTTGTTCACCAAGCCAGCCTTACTCTGAAGCATACGCCATGCCTTGCGACGCTCGACGGCAAACAGAACCATTTGCCTGGACACAGTGTAATAGCGCATCTTGCCATTGATTTCTGCCTTGATGTAAGTCCCAAAGTTCGGGACGAAGGAGCGGTGATCCTTATCAAAAACCCGCCTATGGGTCATATCATCCTGGGTGATGCAGATCAACATGTCATCAAAGTGAATGAATTCGGCTGATTGTTCCTCCGAGATCTCTTTGATATGCTTCCTGAAACGCGCTTCGGTCAGAGCCCAGTGAGCCACTGAGAAGTTATATTTCTCACCAGTCAGCGCATACTTTGTTTCCCACCAATCACGATTGAGGGTGGGATTACCCTTAAGGTTGAACGCCTCCTGAGAAGTTTCACCTTCCTGAGGATTGAAGACAAACTCAGGCATTGCCCTTGAGTCACGTGCCAGTTTGGCCTGATCTGCCGACATGTGATCCGGCACACCGTGCTCAGGCTGACAGGTCGTGTAGGCCTGGAAGAACGCAGTGCCTCGGTATTCAAGTCCATCGAGCATCGCCTTGTAGAGCTTAGCCGAATTGGCCATGGAAACCTGCGCGACAAAAGGAGATCCGTGCCCAGATGTGAAGGCTTCAGCCACATTTTTCTTTTCCGTCAGCTTGCCCTGTGAAGCGGCACCAAACTGATTCATGTCGTAGCCACCAAGCATGGTCGAAGAATCAGAGTTTTGTCCGCCAGTGTTGGAGTAGACCTGGGTGTCAAGCATCAGCACTTTGATGTTGGGGCGATTCTGCAAGATGACTTTTGAAACATTCTGGAAGCCAATGTCACCCAGAGCACCATCTCCACCAATCACCCAGACCTTGGGCAGCTCCCGTAGTTCCTGAGCGGTCATATTGGCGTCATCCATGCGCGCCAGCAGGAAGTATTCTTCCTCGGAAATCAAATCCTCTTCGCGCTGAACCAAGGCATCGGTCAGACGTTCTGGAACCACAGAGCGACGGGAGTGATTGAGAATAAGCGACTCGCCCATCAGCCAACTGATGGTCGCACCATCCTGGAAGAGCGAATTCATCCACGGATAGGGGTGAGGGTTGCTTGGTGGGGTGGAACCATAGACAGTGTTGCACCCCGTGCTGGCTCCCATGAACATGACTGACTGGCCTCTGGCGTCACGTCCATCCAGAGCCTGAAGCTCCTTATGGTTGAACGCATCCTGACGCAGCACCGCAACCAGGGCTGAAATGATAGCCTCATCGCTGATGGGTCCGTGTTGCTCCAATCGATGGGTGGTGTCGGCGTCGTTTTCGCCTCCCAGGCCCATGATGATATGAGCCACAGCACGTCGGTAAAGTTCATAGGACGCTTCATCCTGCTGTTTGAAGTGCTTGAGCTTGGAGAGACCATTGGCCTCGAGCGAATCAGCCTTGGCGCGAAGCCGGTCAGCCTTATTGTGATAGAGAGGCCGCATATAGGCTTCGGTGACCGAGGCGACTGCATGCAAAACGGATTTTTCACCACACCCTGCGCAAGCGCCATCACCCGAAACTAGGGCTTCATAGTTGCGACGAACCATCATGTGGTTGCGCAAGGCAGCTTCTCTTGAATCTTGCGGGGCGCCATCCTGATAGAGTCCCAGGAATTTTTGGGGCGTGTCAGGAAGCAACCGAGAGAAAATTTGAGCAGTCGTATGCTTAGCGTTGAGATCCTCTGTTTCCGCTGTCATGCGCAGCGCGTCGTGATCGCCGCAAACCTGCACGCACTCACCACAACCTTTGCAGAGATCGGAAACAAAAATGGAGAACAAGCCACCATGGCCGGGATTCTTCTTCTCCACGGCACGGAAGATCGCCGTCACGTTACTGTATGCAAGCGGCAACTGATCGATGATGCCGCAAAACTCGTCCTTGGCTTTATCTGAAACAGCTTCAAGGCTAGAAACCTGATCGCGCACAATGGCCGAGAAAGGTTTGGACTCCTTGTTGTTGACAGCCTCAACCATGATCTCACGGGCCTGTTGGTCAATCTGAGGGATAGCCTTGATCAGAGCAACCCTGTCCTCGGGAGAACTCACGTAGCTGTGGGCAGCTCGTTCGAGCACCGTGCTGACATCCTGAGCCGTATTGGGAAGGGCTGTATCAGGACAGGCCGTGATACATTCCATACATTGCGTGCAGTTTTCCGCGATGTAGACGGGGGTTTCACGCCGAGCCACATACTTGGATTGGGTTGCCCCGGATGCAGCGGCCATCACACCCATGGATGCCAGGGCACCAGCGGGCTGATGATAGCCCAAACCATTTCGAAACTCCGAATCAAACTTCGAAAGGGTCATCACTTCGGGACGAGATGGCTGATTCTCTGGAGGGCTGCAGGAATCGCAGCCTGATTCGGCGCACCCAGCAGTTGGAGCCATCTCGTGCTCAGTGAGAGGAATCACTGGAGAAAGACGCATGCTGGAAGTATCAGGATCCTCCACCTCGCCATACTTGATCTCCTGGGTCAGCTTGAAACCCTGAGTCATGACCTCCATGTTGGACTCAACCACCGCATCGCCAAATCGACCGAATTTCTTGTCGTATTGCTTTCGGACAATATCTCGGAACTGTTCCTCGCTGATCTGATTATCCTGCAGGAATGATGAGACGCGGAAGAAAGCCCCGAGGAAGGAATTGCCCTGCATGCGAAGCTGCAGGTCTTGGCGAGAAGTCGCCTTGCGAGCAATATCAAAGCCAGGAAGGATGAACACCCGAATCTGGTTATCTTTCACAAACTGGCGGTAGGCCTTCGGGATACGCTGCCAGGCAGTTTCAGGGGTATCCCCAGACTCCCAAACCAAACAGCCACCGGGCTTGAGTCCTTCCAGAGGATTGGTGTGCGTGAAAGCTTTGGGGTCGCAGCACAGGACGACGTCAACGTGGTTGAGTTCGCAGTTAACTCGAATCGGTTTCGGGGCCACCACTAAGTAATAGTTGGTGGGAGCCCCTTTTTTCTCTGAACCATATTTGGGATTGGCACTGACAAAAAGTTTATCCTCAAGGGCACCAAAACGATCGTAGCTCGGCTCTCGCTTGGAGATCACATCACCAAATTCTCCAATGATGGAACCCAGATTCTTCCCGGTGGTGATCATGCCCCAACCTCCGATAGAGTGAAAGCGAACGGCGATTGCCATGTCGGGCAGCAATGAAGGAGTTGATGCCGATATAACGGCATAAGGATGATTGACTCCTAGCACGAAAAAGGTCTCGCCATCTTTGGCTCCCTTGCCATCGGTTCTCAGGGTTTTACCTTGAGTATACTCGTAAGCACCCAAGATATGCTCTGGACGAAAATCTCGGCTCCCAATGCCGTAGGACCCACGATAAATCATGGGTTGGTCTTCCGGTGCCACCGCTGGCAGGCTGCCACCCCCATGCTTATGGGCTTCAAGCGCTTTGCTGAAAGCAGTGCGGATGTCGCGCGCCATAGGATTGTCAGCTGAGAGACCTTCATCAGTCCTTTCCAGGATGATGACGTTTTTCTTGCCTTTGAGGGCTTCAATGACGGCTGCCTCAGGGAAAGGGCGAATCACATTGATGTGCACCGAACCGACTTTGGCATCTTCAGTTAAGCGCAAATGGTCGACCGCTTCCTCGATATTCTCCGCAGCACAGCCCAGTGAAACAAAAACCGTATCAGCGTCTTCGCTCCGGTATGTAGAGACCAGTCCGTAGTGACGGCCAGTGAGCTGACCAAATTCTGCGAAGCAATCTTGAAGGAAGCCCAATATGGGTTCGTTGAAATTGTTCCGGCGGGCCACCACACCATTCATGTGGTGTTCTTGATTCTGAACGGGGCCGAGTAGAATGGGTGCTTTGAGGTCCATCATCTCGGGCACACGCCGACGCTTGGGCCCAAAGAGCTCCGCCTGAGCCGGGGTAGGCGAATCGATCATGTCGCCAGGTGCCCCCAGGAATTCCCTCAGCAGGTCCGCCTCGGGTGCGTAGTAAGTCCGCTCAGAGTGAGTGGTCAACATCCCATCTTGAATGTTCATGCCAGGGTTGAGACCCAACTCACACACCTTGCGCAAGATAATGGCTTGATCAGCTGCCTGCTGAGCTGTTTTACCCATTAACATGATCCAGCCCGTATCCAGTGCCGCGTAGAAATCATCATGACCACAGTGCACATTCAAGGCATGTTTGGTCAGCGCTCGTGCTCCCACTTCGAGCACCATGGTGGAAGCTTTGCCTGGAGCGTGGTAATACTGCTCCATGGCGTAAACAATCCCCTGGCCCGAGGTAAAGTTGACGGCTCGTTTACCGGTCACTGAGAAGGCCGTGGCGCCACCTTGAGCTGCGTGCTCTCCCTCACACTCAATCGCTACCTTGGGATCCCCAAAAACATTGAGTTCTCCCTGAGCGTAAGATTGCTGATAAATTTCACCGCCCTCGGTCGAAGGGGTGATGGGATAAAAAATGCCTCCATCGGTAATACGCGTTTCGACGTGCTGGGTCACAAGCTGGTTGCCGTTGCAGGTCAACCTGATACCAGGGTATTTGGGCTTGTTTCTCTTCTCTTCGGTGGCAACGCCATGGGTGCCATCAGAACTGGATTCGATCGCAGATGATTGATTGGACATAAAATTTTCTTCTCGCAGGAAAGCTGTAGGGGCCTGCAGACCCCTTATCTGAGGAGAATATTCCCCTAAACACGCAGATTTTCAAGCATTGGGCCAAGATCTGCAAGCGGTTTTGTTGACGATAGCAGACAACGTTAACCCATCGTTTTAATCAAGATGCCAGATCCGCCCGGTTTCGACTGAGAGAGAAGCCTTATCGGCCGCTTTAGCAGCCAATGTTAACGTTACAGTCGGATTGAGGGATTTGCACTCGATATCAATTAAAGCCCCGTCATCAATCTTTTGGAGGCCACCTAAATAAGGTCCTCCAAGATTTGTTAGCCGCAACACTGCTTATGTTTCTTACCACTGCCACAAGGACAGGGATCATTGCGACCTACTTTCGGACCCGTTCTCACTGGAGTCGCCTTGGCAATGGCTTCATTGGCTTCACTGACCACATCACTGGCCTGTTTTTCCTCGCCGTCCTGAGGGACGGAAAAGGCCCTGGCTTCCTGATGGGTTGTGCGTTGGGGCAATTTACTCAAAAACTGCTGGAAAGCCATGAGGCTTGAGGCACTGCGAAAAATATTATGACAGATCTGAGTCTTGATGTTGACCATCAGTTCATCAAAGACCTTGAAAGCTTCGGTTTTGTATTCAATCAGCGGATCCCGCTGAGCGTAGGCCCTCAGACCAATACTGCTGCGCAGCCCATCCATGCTGTAGAGATGCTCCTGCCAAAGCTTGTCAATGGCGCTGAGAATAGTGAACCGCTCCATGGACTTCAGTGCATCGGGGTTTTCGACACTGATCTTGAGCTCGTAGGCATCACGGACCTGATCGGAAATCAGCGTCGCCACAGCAAACTGGGCAGGACTCATGCCATCAAATAGACTTCCGGCCACAGGTTCCTGGGTTGCCTCGTTGGCCATTTTCCGAAATTCCTCCTCCTGCAGCCCAATAGGGAAGTTCAGGTTCACCCAATCAGAAAGACCACGCAAATTCCACTCCTCCACATCCTGCTCTGAAGTCGAGAACTGAAGCACTTTCTCCACCGTCACCTCTTCCATGATGTCCATGAGCTGATCTTGAACATTGTCAGAGGCCAGGACTTCATTGCGAAATCCATAAATCACTTCACGCTGCTTGTTCATGACATCGTCATATTCAAGCGTGCGCTTGCGGATCTGGAAATTATGACCTTCAACCCGTTTCTGAGCCGTTTCGATCGACCGATTCAGCAGAGGGTGAGTCAGCTCTTGCCCCTCCTCCAGACCGAATTTTTCCATGATCTTCACGATCTTGGGCGACCCGAACAAGCGCATGAGATCATCCTCGAGGGAAATAAAGAAATGGGATGAGCCTGGGTCTCCTTGACGAGCACAACGACCACGAAGCTGTCGATCGATACGACGAGATTCATGGCGCTCCGTGCCGATAACGTGTAGACCACCCAGCTGAGCGACGCCTTCTGCGAGCTTGATGTCGGTCCCGCGGCCAGCCATGTTGGTGGCTATGGTGACCCCACCCTGCTGCCCAGCTCGGGAAATGATTTCTGCCTCCTGCTGATGATATTTGGCATTCAAGACGGCATGAACAATGCCTTCTTTCTTGAGCAAGCGTGAAATCAGTTCACTGACTTCGACTGAAATAGTGCCAACCAGTATGGGCCTTCCCTGCTGGTGCACATGTTTAATCTCCTCAACAACGGCCTGATATTTTTCTCGACGGGTCTTGTAGACTGAGTCATTGCCGTCTTCCCGAGCTACAGGTCGGTTGGTCGGGATGACAAGCACACCCAGCTCGTAAATATCGAGAAACTCGCCAGCCTCTGTTTCAGCGGTACCAGTCATGCCAGCCAACTTGTCATAAAGACGGAAATAATTCTGGATGGTGATCGTGGCGTAGGTTTGGGTCTCACGCTTGATTTCCACTCCCTCTTTGGCCTCCACGGCCTGATGCAGGCCCTCACTCCAGCGACGCCCAGTCATCAAGCGCCCGGTATTTTCGTCCACAATGACCACTTCGTTGTTTTGCACCACGTATTGGACATCTTTCTGATACAGGCAGTAGGCCTTGAGAAGCTGTGAAATGGTATGGATGCGCTGAGCTTTGGCTTCGAAATCAGCCTGAGCCTTATTTTTTGCCTCCATGCGCTGCTGCAGCGGGGTTTGCTCATCAGCATCGATTTGGTGGTAGATCTCGGCTAGATCGGGGAGGACAAAGGCTTCGGTGTCCTTGGGGCTCAGAAAACCACGGCCTTTTTCTGTCAAATCTGCGTCGTGGCTTTTCTCATCCATCGCAAAGAAAAGCTCTTCCTTCTGCGCGTAGAGCATCTTCTTGGTCTGATCGCTGTAAAGCATGGCTTCGGCCTGGTTCATCCGATTGATGTTCTCAGGATCTTCCAGCAAAGACATGAGCCGATCAGACCTAGGCTGCCCGAGCTTTGCCTTGTAAAGCAGCAACCCGATTTCTTCTTCCAAAACTTCGGGTTTAACCGGGTTGGAACCATCGCTGGGCTGTAGCTCCTTGAGTGCCTGTTCGGCACGTTCGAGGAATTGATGACATAGTTTTTCCTGCCGTTGAACGAGTGACTGAATGGCAGGTTTGACTTGATCAAAGTTGTGGTCGGAATGAACCACCGCAGGGCCGCTGATGATCAACGGTGTCCTGGCTTCATCAACGAGGATGGAGTCGACCTCATCAACGATTGCGAAGTAATGACCACGCTGGACCTGGTCCTCGCGAGAGTTAGCCATGCCATTATCCCGCAAGTAGTCGAAGCCGAATTCTGAGTTCGTACCGTAGGTGATATCACATTGATATTGCTCTCGTCGGTGAGCGGGGGGCTGATCGTGAAGGATACACCCCACACTGAGCCCCAAAAAAGTGTAAACAGCCCCCATCCATTCACTATCGCGAGCGGCAAGGTAATCGTTGACCGTGACCACATGCACTCCTCTGCCGGTGAGGGCATTGAGGAAAACAGGGAGAGTACCGACCAAAGTCTTGCCCTCACCTGTTGCCATTTCGGCAATCTTGCCAGTGTGGAGGGCCATGCCGCCAATGAGCTGGACATCGAAAGGCACCATTTCCCATCTCAGGGGGTGCCCTCTGACGATCACATCCCTCCCGCATAGCCGTCGGCAGGCCTGTTTAACCACGGCAAAAGCCTCTGGCATGATCTCCTCAAGGCGAGAAGCCAGCTGAGATTTGTCTTCGATGGAAGCGAGCTCCTGCTTCCAAGCAGCAGTCTTAGCCCGCAAATCATCGTCGGAAAGATCATTCAGAGACTGGTCAATTTGGTTGATCGTCTCCACGATTTTGGTGTAGCGACGCACCTCACGGTCATTGGCCGTTCCGAAAATTTTCTTAAAAATACTTTTAAAAGGTCCAATCATGGTGATTTGAGCTTTTGCTGTCGGCCAGAAGGTGCAAAGCATTGCACGGGCGCGACAAAACGCACAAAGTAGGTGAAGGGTGGTGGGGCGTCAAAGCAATAAAGGGACACGTTTTCGTGCAAATTGACTCCTTTCACGCGAAAGGTTCCACCCCATGAGGAACTAATACCCCAGCGAATCTTGATTCCGTCTCAAGACTTCAAAGCCGATCACTCTCAGTTCGCTTCTCTAGTTGCTTGACTCGCTGGTTCAAGCCTCTCAAGTGGTCCCCCATCTCTGCAACATGCTCCTGAACAGCCTCCATATGTTCATCGACGGCGTGTATCTGGTGAGCGTTTTGCTGCAGTTGATGGATTTTTTCCTGGAGCAAATCAATGTCGTGGAAGCGTTCCTCTTGCGCTTCCAAACGACGATGTGCGTGTTCCACGGCCTCGTTCAAGGCCTGCATCCGGTGGTGCGCATGCTCCAGCTCCTGCTCAAGGTGCTGAAACCTTGCCAAGCGTTCGGCAAGCTCCTCCATGCGTTGCTCAAGATGATGAACCTGCCCACCGAAATCAGAGGGTCGATCTCGATGCCCCGCCTCACGGGTCCAAGCGCGAATTTCTTCCACCGCTTGATGAATGGATTGAATGAGGGGGGGCGGGCCTGATCGATCATCCTGACCATTTGGGAAATGATCTGTCTTGCTCGACATCGGCTGATTTTTCAGGACTGGTGTTCTCTCCGGTCCTAGGCGTTGAAAGAGTTTTTTCCGAAGGCTTCTGGCTCGATTCATGGTCTGCATAGCAGCCTCAGTTTGCCCTGCAGCTTTGAGTTCTTGAGCCTCATTGACCAGTTTCTGAATTTGATCGCGCCGCTCCGAGAATGGTATGTTCTCGCCTGAAGCGGCATCTTGGGCCGTCGTCGTCGACACAGCGCAAGTAAGCCAAATAAGAGCAGCCAATACGGCCTTCAATGAAGCGTTAGTGGATATATTTGTCATCGTCTTAGCAAGTGACTGGGCGTGGGATAAATCCTAGCAAATTAGGCGGATCACTGAAAAAGTTAATCCATCGCAAGGATGTTGTTCAATGTGATACTGACTCATGACTGAGAATTCTCAGGATTCAAATCAAACCATGCATCTCAAGGAAGCGTTGCGTCAGGTCATGCGCCACAAAAACCAGGCATTGGGCAAGGTGGCACATGAGACCCAGTCCCTTTCGATAAGAGATACCATCACCTCGCACCCAAACTGGCAAGCAGCCCAACGCATTTTGGCTTACCTGCCAAGGAAAGATGAACCGAACATCCTTCCCCTACTCCACATGGCGCTAGATGAGGGGAAGACCATCGCTCTCCCGCAGTATCAGCAAAACAATGGCGCCTACCGGCCAGTGATTATCAGCCATCTCGAGAAGGACCTCGAGCCAGGGCTGTATGGCATCCTTGAACCCAAATCAACATGCATCCCCATGGCTGGACAAAGCGTTGACTTGACCTTGATACCTGGAATGGCATTTGATGATAAAGGTTGGCGGCTGGGGAGGGGTAAAGGGTTCTATGACCGAATGATCCCCCAGTTAGCAGGACTGCGGTGTGGGCTGGCTTTCGACTATCAGCGTGTCGAGGCCGTTCCCCATGATGACTTGGACCAGAAAATGGATTGGATCATCACACCTGAGCGATGGATCAAATCAGGCTCTGAGGTGTGAGCACGAAATGTCAATAGCCGTTCTGATTTGGGGCCCACCGGCTTGGTTAAGCTTGGGGGTCCTCTTGGGCTGCGCCTTCTGCTACTTCTGGATGCGATTCCAGCAGCAGAAATGGCAGCAAGACAAAACCTCACTTCTGCGTCAAGCGGCAGATGAGGCGAGAAATCTCCTGTCTTCAGCCAGTGAGCAGGCCGAGCGCAAAGCCGAAGAAACAGAGAGCAAAGCCCGTCGTTCCATTGAGCTCCTAGAGCAAGAGCTGGAGCGCCGAAACAACCGCCTTGACCAACGTGAAAGCCTGGTCAATGACCAGCTCGCCGGTTTTGTTCAGCAAGAAAAAATGCTGCATAGCCAACAGCAGACACTTCAAGAGTCACAGCAAGCCTTAGCAAGGCAACAAGAAGAATTAAATCTCCTCTGCAACCGTCGTCAGGAAGAACTGGAAAACATTTCCCAGCTGACCGAACCTGAAGCTCGCAGAATTCTCCTCCAAGAAGCCGAGCAAGCCTCGATGAAGGAGGCTCACGAAGCAGACCGGCGCATCATGGAAAAGGCCAAAATGGAGGCCGAAGCTAAGGCACGCAAAATCATCAGCCTGGCCATTCAGCGTTTTGCTGGAGAACACACATTCGATTCTACCACCTCCACGGTTGCCCTGACCGGCGACGAACTCAAAGGGCGCATCATTGGTCGGGAGGGCCGCAATATTCGAGCATTCGAATCGGCCACCGGAGTCACTGTTTTAATCGATGACACACCAGGTGCGGTCGTCCTTTCGGCCTTTGACCCTGTGCGGAGGGAAATTGCACGCGAGGCCATGAGCCGCCTCATAGAGGATGGTCGCATCCATCCCTCTCGCATCGAAGAGGTCGTGCACAAGGTGGAGGCCGAAATCGACGAAACCGTCATCCGACTGGGAGAAGAAGCCCTGCATCGTACAGGCCTTCCACCTGTGCATCCTGAGGTCATCAAGACGCTCGGCCGCCTTCATTTCAGAAGCAGTTTCTCTCAAAACGTGCTCAACCATTCAGTCGAAGTAGCTCACCTGACAGGCCTGATGGCAACCGAACTTGGACTCAATGCGGTCGAAGCTAAAAAAGCAGGTCTTTTCCATGATCTCGGCAAGGCAATCAAACATGACATGGAGGGCTCTCATGCCATCATCGGGGCCGATTTCCTCCGCATCCATGGCGAGAAGGACCCTGTGGTCAATGCCGTTGCAGCTCACCACGATGAAGTGGAACACCTTTCGCCGCTAGGCATTCTGGTCAGTGCCGCTGATGCCATCAGCGCCTCCCGACCTGGGGCACGTTCAGAAAACATGACCACTTACCTGCAGCGGCTTCAGCAACTGGAGGATATCGGAACTTCCTTCGAAGGAGTGGAAAAGTGTTTTGCCTTTCAGGCCGGCCGTGAAGTCAGGGTTGTGGTGTCTCCTTCAATCGTATCTGACGAACAGGCCTACGAGCTATGCCGGAAAATCGCACGTAAAATCGAAGACGATCTACAATACCCTGGCCAGATTCGAATCACGGTCATTCGAGAAACACGGTGCATTGAGTTTGCCAAGTAGCTGAGCGGCTGAGTCAATCAATTTGAGGAAGCAGGCTCAGAAAAGCATTGCTCTGCCTGCATCGACCAGATCAAATGCGTGAATGTTCTCACATGTGGTCATTTTTTGGACGGATCCTGAACAGCCCAATGCAGCGCAGGAGTTAATCGATGGGGCGCACCGATACCTTAAGGACATTCCAGGCTCGGAGTATTTCCATGTTGGCCGGATGGCAACCAGCGATCGCCCAGTAGTCGATCAAAGTTATCAGGTGGCACTCAATATCGTCTTCAAGGACAAGGCCACGCAGGATGCCTATCAAGTCCACGAAGATCATGTGAAGTTTGTAGAGGAAATATTCAAGCGGGTATGCAAAAAGGTCGTGGTCTACGACTTTGAGGGATAAAGCTTCAAGACGATCACTACGGGGGCATTCCATGCCCCCCAACCCAACCGCCCAAGCCGTTGGGTTTTTTTGTCATTGAAATCTTGCCCACTGAACTTAATCCAGATCCATGCGTGACTCAGATAGGCAGTGCTGCAACCCAGGCCTAGTTTTGGCTGGGTTGTTCGGACTAGGCCTACTCCTAACCGAAACCTTGCAGGCCCAGCTGATCATCAATGAATTCCTGGCTTCCAATCAGCGAGGAATGATGGATGAAGACCGGCAGCGTGTTGATTGGATCGAACTTGCCAACACGGGCGCTGAACCGCTCTCCACCCAGGGCTGGTCACTGAGTGATGATCCTGAAAAACCAAAGAAATGGATCCTTCCAGCCAGGATCCTGGAGCCAGGAGAGCTTCTTGTCATCTTTGCTTCCGGAAAGGATCGACGCTCTGATGAGGGCCCATGGCACACGAACTTCAAATTAGCCGCTCAAGGGGAGTACCTCGGTCTCTATGCACCCGATGAGACAAAAGCAGCTTCGGCCTTTGTCCCACAATACCCACCGCAATATGCCGACATCTCCTTTGGGTTGGTTCGAGATGAAAAGACCCTCACCCTGATCGATCCCAATACCCAAGGAAGATTCAATCTTCCCAGCGACACGCTGATGGATTGGGTCCAAGTCGATTTCAATGATGGAGATTGGATGCCCACCCTACCCAGCATGGGTTATGACACCGGCCAAAAAGAACAGGATACCTCAAGTCACCTGGAACAATTAAAAGCCTCACAGCCTGCCCTGCACTGGTCCTTCCAGGACACCGAGGGGATTATAGCCACCAATCTGGGTTCACTCGGGGCAGCGGCTCAGGGTCGTTATCAAGGGCAACCCAACCTAGCCCAAGAAGGTCCTCGTTCCCCAACCTTTCCCATCCTTGATGAACACAATATGGCCGTCGGCTTCGACGGCCGAAACGATGCGGTTGAAGGGCCTCAGCAATTGCTGAGTGGGAGGCAGGCCTTTACGATGGCGGGTTGGATTCGCCCCGAAGGCGTCCAAAACAATCGTACTGGACTATGGGGCCAAAACGATGCCGTCGAGTTTGGTTTCATCCAACAAAACACATTGCAGCTCTGGTCGCCCGCGGGCAGCTTGAGCTGGAGCTACCCTTACCCCGCTGGACAATGGCATCACCTCACCGCTGTGGGCAATGATCGAGAGCTCATTCTCTATGCCGATGGGCAGCGAGTGGCCACCAGTGGACACAATGGAACCGACTTTGGCAGGTCAAATTTCACGTTTAATGTGGGAGGAGGTGGCGTCTTCGATGCGACAGGTAACCATTTCAGGGGATCCATTGACGAGGTCGCCTTTTGGGATCATGCGCTCAATGATGAGGCCATTGCGCTGTTGCTGAAAAAAGCACCTTCGGTTGATTACACCACACTCATTCAGACCGACCTAGAGCATCTCCTCTTAGGCTATCAGGCCACACTCGACAGCCGCTTCACTTTTGAAGTCTCCAACCCAGACAAAATCCACCAACTGGACTTGAAACTGCAAGTCGATGACGGTTTTGTCGCTTGGATCAATGGAATCCAGGTGGCAGCCTGGAATGCTCCAGTAAGCAACGATTGGCAAAACCAGGCCCCTTCCCAGAATCCTGACCAGAGTGCCATTCAATGGCGCTCATTCCCTCTGTCTGCCTCTATGCTTAAACAGGGAAAAAATGTATTGGCCATCAGAGGATTTAACCTGAGCGCTCAGGATCCAGACTTCTTGGTCAATAGCTCGTTGGATGGCCTCTCCTACGTGGATCAAGAAGTTGAGTCGAGGTTCATGCGCTCTCCCTCGCCTGGGGAAAAAAACACTTATTCTCCCGGAGAGGATCTTCCCCTTATCATCGATATCAGGCATGAACCCACCCAACCCAACGCAGGGGAACCTATTGTGATAACGGCTAGGCCGCATAACTCCCCAAGCAAGCTGAAGATATTGAAACTGCGCTATCGCCTCATGTTTGAGCCGGAGAGGGAGATTCCCATGCGGGATGATGGGTCGGAAGGAGATACCCTGGCCCAAGATGGGCAATGGACCGCCATCATCCCTAATTCCAATGCGTCAGCAGGCCTCATGATCCGATATGCTGTCCATGGCGTGGATGCAGATGGCAACACGATGAGATGGCCACCCTTCCCTGCCCCCGCCGATTCGGCTGAGTACCTTGGCATGGTGGTTGCAGACCCTACCTTGCACACCCGTTTGCCTGTAGTGCATCTTTTCATGGAAAACCCTTCCATGGCTGACACCAGTGGTGGCACCAGAGCCTCCCTCCTCTTTGATGGCGAACTGTATGACAACATTCATGTAAGTGTTCACGGGCAAAGCTCGCGCGGTTTCCCCAAGAAGAGCTACAACTTGGATTTCAACCAAGACCATCGCTTTGCTTTGCAACCTGATACCCAGCGCGTCAAAGACATCCGTCTGATGACCAATTGGGGAGACAAGTCCCATGTCCGTAATACCCTAGCTTATGAGATGATTCACAAGGCAGGAAGTCATGCTCACATTGCCTTCCCTGTGAGAGTCCAGCGCAACGGATCCTTTTTCAGCATTGCCGACATGATGGAGGATGGGGACGATCGATGGTTGGATCGCCTTGGGCTGGATCCCGATGGGGCGCTCTACAAGATGTATAACAACTTGGGCGGGGCTGGAGGGAATGAGAAGAAGACTCGCCAATGGGAGAATACTGAAGACCTGCAGAATCTGGTGCAGAGCCTCAGTGAAAGCCGCCCTTTAGCCCAACGCATCGAGGATGCTTGGGATATATTGGACCTACCCCAAACAGTCAGCTATTTCGTCGCACTGGCCCTGTGCAGCAGCCAGGATCATGGACACAAAAATTATTATCTCTATCGCGACAGCCTGGGCTCAGGAGAATGGGCCCCCCTGCCCTGGGATGTTGATCTTTCATGGGGACGCAATTGGGTCGATGCGGAGGGTTATTTTCACGATACACTCTATCAGGACAACGAACTGGACTTCTACAACCCGAGCCAGCAGAGCAAACCGACCAATCGTCTCTATGAGCTCATCAAACAGGCCCCTCCTTTTCAAAGCATGGTCTTGCGTCGCCTGAGAACAATCATGGATCAATGGCTGCAATCCCCAGGCACACTTGCTGAGGATGGCATCATCGAGCAGCGCATAGCGGAGCTGCTTGATGCAATGGATCCTCCTGATCTACGCAACAGTGATGCGGACTTGGATGCCAAACGCTGGGGTAGTTGGGGAAACGGCTTATCCATGCGCCAGGAAGCCCAGCGCATCATCGATCTTCATTTGGCAGGACGGCGTCGGTTTTTATTTGAACAGAAGCCTAGACTGGGCAGAGGGCAGATCCCGGAATCCCAACCCGTTCTAGCAGCACCCTCCTTTGGCTCTCTGGAATTCAATCCACTCTCCGGTGAGCAAAATGAAGAATACTTGACCCTTGAAAACAACCATCCTTTTGCAATCGATCTGTCTGATTGGTTGCTTAGTGGAGGGGTTCGTCATGTGTTGCGCCCAGGCACAGTCATCCCAGCAAACGGAACCCTATACCTTAGCCCAAAGGTAGCTGCTTTTCGGGCTCGCACCCAATCCCCTCGAGGTGGCCAAAGCCTTTTTGTTCAGGGGGATTATCAGGGACAACTCGACGCTCGAGGCGAGACCCTTAGTTTGAGCTCTCCGGATGGCATGGTTCACGTGGAACATACCTTCGAAGGACGACCCTCTGAGGCTCAACTCGGATTAAGGATCACAGAAATATTCTATCATCCAGATCCTCAACCCCCATTTGCAGATCAGAGGCAAGCCTATGAATACCTTGAGCTCACCAACGCAGGCGAGAGCACGCTTGATCTTGAGGGGATTCGCTTCACTCAAGGTATCGATTTTGTCTTTAACAGGGACTCCCCCATGTCCTTGCAGGCAGGTCAATCGGTGGTCCTGGTGCGTAATGAGGCCGCCTTTCGGGCTCGTTTTGGAGCTGCTCCCATCATTGTTGGCACCTTTGATGGCGCCTTGGATAATGGAGGGGAAAACCTGCGTTTGGAGGATGCAAGCGGCGAGCGTATCCTTGACTTCGCCTATTCGGACCAGTGGTACCCCGAGACAGATGGTCAGGGCTTCGCCCTGAGCGCCCGTTTTCTGAACACCCCCTGGGATGATTGGGGGCAGGCATCTTCCTGGATGACGAGCTCTGAGCCTGGGGGAAATCCAGGCCACTTTTCAGAGGGCGACCGATCAGGTGATTGGGCCTTGAGTATGACGCTGCTACCCTTGGAAAACCCGCGAGCCAGCATTGCCTTCGATTATCAGGCAAACCAGTTATACACCCTCGAAACCAAGGTCAAGCTTGGCGATAGCCACTGGATCCCCATAGAGGAGTGGACCTCTCCTCGGCAGTCAGGCCGGCATGCTTTCATCCTGAATGAGCTCGGATCAACCACTGGCTTTTTCCGCATTCGCAGGAAAATGACGCCCTAGTTCGGTGATCTTTCAGACCTGCCCGAGAGGTATCGGATCGATCTCCAGAACGGTAAAGGTTAAATTTCCGTTCGCATTTCGAAGGGTTTGAGGTTAGTTTAACAGTTGTGTTGAAACAGGCATTCCAAAAAATGTCCCAACTGACGCTGATGTTAGCCTTGGCTATTTCCCTAATTGGGATGAGCCTTCCGGTTCATGCAAAAGTCTTGGGATGGGCCTCGCAGGCAAGTTGCGAGCACTGTGCCTGTGGCGGAAACAGCTGCTGCTTGGATGCTGAGGATAGCCAGCAAAGCGCGCCGGTTGGTTTGCCTACTGCCTCACAAAACACCTTCAAATACCAGGCATCCCTGCTCAAGGATGCGACCAGGTCATGGATTGATCGGCCCGGGGTTGTGCTGCAAGTCATCTTCAGACAAAGCTTACCCTCCCAAACTCCGGCTCGACCTGCCTACCAGCGCTTCTGCGCCTATCTGATCTGAGTTGGCTACCTGCAGGGTACGACTGCGTACTGACCCTGCTCTCCCTCAAAGCATGGAGGTATTCCCTCCTGTTCCCTTGTACTCTTTGATCCCTGATTGGTGATGCCCCATGGCATCACTCGCAATGCATGAAACAACTTCAAAACAATTTGGCGAGGTGCTGCAGGCATCTGGAACGCCACCGCTGGAAACCCTTTCACCGTTTGGCCTGGGCTGGGATCATTTTCCTAGCAACGGGATGTGCCAGCTATCGGCAGGTGCCGATGCAGCACACACCCGAAGCATCCCAAAGGATTGCCTCAAACCAATCGCCAAGAACTGACCTCTTGCCGTCAGTCGTTTCAAAGCAAGCAAGCAAGCCGAGCCGGGATATGCCT
>JALRAZ010000550.1 GCA_023257935.1 Verrucomicrobiota bacterium | reverse complement strand
GCCCAGCCATGGATGCGGGATCCGGGCTCAAGGCCTACCTCTGAAGTCGAAACTTCCAGCCTCACCCACTGTCCGGTTGGAGGGAGAGATCCCATATGGTGGTAACCCGCTTCCTTGCCTCCCTTGCCATGCTCGATCAGGTCTTCCCCCCAATAAGCTCGGTGATTCCAGTTTTCAGCCTGAAACTGTAACATTAGGGAACGAGGAGGGTCTTCAGGATCCAGGTAAACGTGAGTAAAGAGGGTGTCTTCACTTCCCACCCTCAACCCGGGTAGAGCCTCGGTGAAGAAATGCTGCCCTGAACCAACATACTTGCCCCGATGGGACTGGTTGCCTCCTTTGATGGGGTAGCCGGCTCCAGAGACAAAGGACCAGGCATTGGCTTCCTTCGAGGCATTGGCCCCCTTGGGTAAAGCATCCTGCAGCCAAACATAATCCCGGGCTTGGGGATGAGCCGGCTCGGAGTTTTCCTCAGAAAGATCCATTGCTTCCAATGCCGATCGAGTGGCTGTTTGGATGAGTTGGATTTGTTGATCCAGCAAATCGATTTGCCGCTGGTGTTCGGGGGTCCTCAGCTCGATCGTAGGTGGGTAGCGCAGGGCATTGCTATCCATCGGGTTTTCATCCAGCTGGTTATAAAAAGCAAATAACTGATAGTATTCTTTCTGCGTGATGGGGTCGAACTTGTGGTCGTGACACTGACTGCAACCTACGGTTAACCCCATCCATACGGTGCCAAGGGTATTGATGCGATCCACCCCATAACGCACGGCAAACTCTTCGGGGATGGCCCCACCTTCCCCCGTGCTGACATTGCATCGGTTGAACCCTGTGGCGACCTGTTGTGGGATGCTGGCGTTGGGAAGCAGATCGCCAGCGATTTGTTCGATGGTGAAGGTATCAAAGGGTTTGTTTTCGTTCATGGCGCTGATGACCCAGTCCCGATAAGGCCAAATAGCCCGTTCATTATCCAGATGCAGTCCATGGGTGTCACCATAACGGGCTGCGTCCAACCAGTAGCGGGCTCGATGCTCGCCGTATCGATCGGATTGGATGAGATAATCGACCCATTTTTCATAAGCTTCATCCGAAGGGTCTTCCATGAAACGCCTCATGGTGCTTGGGTCTGGAGGTAGGCCTGTCAAGGTAAGGGATGCTCGGCGAAAGAGGGTTGCGAGCGAAGCCTCGGGGGCAGGAGTCAGTTCACGCGCTTCCAGGCTACTCAGAACGAACGCATCGATTGGATTACGAACCCACGATGCGTCCGCCACCGCAGGCAGTGGTTTCTCCGAGGGAGCGATGAATGCCCAGTGGGCCTGGTATGAAGCACCCTGCTCAATCCAGGCTCTCAGCAATTCTTTTTCGCCATCCGAGGGTAGCATTTCGGTCTCAGGAGGGGGCATGCGATCCTCAGGATCAGAGCTTTCCATGCGTTGAATCATCTGGCTTGCTGCTGGGTTGCCAGCGATGATGGCCGCCCTTCCTAGATCATCGATCCGAGTGGCGTCGTCAAACCTATCCAACCTGAGATGGCCTTTGCGTGCTGCGGCGTCAGGCCCGTGGCATGGAAGGCAATAGCGTGAAAGGATGGGGCGGATATCACGATTGAAGCCGATCACATCAGCCGCCCATCCAGTGGGCTGCCCCAAGCCGCTCCAAAGGATGCAGCTTAGGAGAGTGATGCGCGTGAGGGGTGATTTCATGGATTGGAGATCACTATGGCACATTGACTGTAAGATGCACTTCATTTGTCATGCTCCTGAAGTCGGCGGTTCGATCACGACTTCCCTCGGCCTGAGCTACCCATCAAAGGGCAGGATCAACTGGGCTCCCTCCTGGCGAGGCGCAAGCATACGCAGTGCGGTGGTCGACTTGACCCGAAAGAACCGAGTGTGATCGGGCTTGTCCACAACCAGTCCCAGAGGATGGGTATGCAAGGTCCATTGATCGACTTTCACGTAAGGTCCATCAGGTCTCTCGGCAGATTCCACTACAATGGCCTCAAGCGGGTTGGCAAAGGTCGTGATCTGCTGCTGAATCCAGGAGGCACGATGGCTGATGCGGGTCGCAACAATCGGTCCGGGCTGTGGGTTGGCATCCAGTGCTGTGAGCGGCCATGTTTCCCCTTCTTCTTCCGACCAGTTTCGACGATGCAGGCCTCGCTCATCAAAAAGCATGGCATCGAACGGCTCATCGCTTTCCTTGAGTTTGAAGACCCCTCCTGCCGCATAGTGGATGCCAGCCAGCTGCCACTGGCGGTTGCTCCACAGGAACATGGCACCTCCTGAATCTCCGCCACTTAGCCCTGCTTCGCTGGGCAAGCCGTCGAGATCGAAGAAAGCCACCAGCAGTTCACCCAGTTTACGGCCTCTTGGGTAGGGCCCCACCTCAATCTGATCGATCACATTTTCCCCCCATCGCCTCACCTTATGCTGCTTGCCCCACTTCCAGCCTTTGAGGACGGGTGTTTCATTGGTTTCAACCCAAACTGCCTCACCACGCGAGGGACCTTTACCGAAAAGCACCACCCGCTTGCTTGTTTCACGCGATCCCTGGTAAAGAGTGGCCTGATCTGGAAACGGAGTGGCAACCCCCCAAAGAGCCAAGTCCGATTCTGGGTCGGGTATACGCACAATAGCCGTGTAGGGTTTGCCCATGAGCTGGAGTTGATCTCCTAGCGAACCACCGACATGCTTTGCTGTGATAAACCAATATGCTGCGATTGGGGTTCCAAGAAACGCATTCCAATCGCCTTGTAGGTGCCAGAGTCTTGCCTGGGCAGGATCGGCAGGAGGTTCAGTGTTGTGTGAGGGATCCTCTACGCTGACAAAATGCACCGCCCGGGTATGAGGGGAAACCAAAGCTGCAGCCAAGGCTGCTAGGATGCCGAACCAACGGGTAAATTCCTTGCTCCATCCTGACGGCTTGCTTAGGTTACTGACTCTCATTATTGAAAATAAAACGACTTCATGGAACCTACTTCTCCCACTTTTCCACAGCCCGTTCGACAGTTCAAGCAGGACGCCCTCAACGTGTTGGTATTTGGATCTCAGGCTGAAATGGCTCAGCATGCGGCTCAGGAGGTACGCCAGCATCTTATGGATTGCATTGCCTCAAAGGGAGCTGCTCGCGTCATCTTGGCAACCGGGAATTCCCAAATTGCCTTCCTCAAGACTTTGATTGATCTGGGTGGGGTGGACTGGTCTGTTGTCACCCTCTTTCACATGGATGAGTATTTGGGGATCGGTGCCGACCACAAAGCTAGCTTTCGACGGTACATGAAAGAGCGTGTGGAGAGCCTTGTGCAGCCCAAGGCTTTTCATTATCTCGAAGGGGATGCCCTACTTCCCCTTGATGAGTGCGATCGCTACACCCAGCTCCTGAAGGAGGCTCCCATTGATCTTTGCTGTCTGGGTGTGGGCGAAAATGGCCATATTGCCTTCAACGATCCTCCCGTGGCCAGGCTCGATGATGCGCATTGGGTTAAATTGGTGAAACTGGATGATGCCTGCAAGTGGCAACAGGTCAACGAGGGGCACTTTGAATCGCTTGAAACCGTACCGCCCTATGCGCTGACCTTGACCATACCGGCTCTCTGTGCCGCCAACCGCATGATTTGTCTCAGCCCGGAGACACGCAAAGCCAAGGCCATTCAATCGGCGCTCGAGGGCGAAATCGGTGCTGCCTGCCCTGCGTCGGCACTTCGCCAGCAGCCTCAGGCAACCCTTTACCTCGATCAGGACTCTTCGGCCCTGCTCGGGTCCTGAAGGTTTTTGCCGACACTTAGACTGTTTGATCCACAGGAGGCATGATGCCTTGGCGTTCCAACTCAATGGTGGCCTGGCTCATGGGCTATTGCCTGCAGTGTCTCCTTCTTGGAGCTGCTACCCTCCCTGCTTCCCTTAAAGATCATGTTCACCCGCCCATGGGCTTTGAGGTGGATCCTCAAGTCTATCGCAGCCCTCTGCTCAGGGAAGATGGTTCTGTGGTGGACTCCCCGCAGGCATGGCAGGTCCATCGCCAAGTCCTCCGCCGGCAATGGATGGATGTGATGGGCCCATGGCCTGAGCTACTTAATGAACCTGTCATCATGGCTGGAGAGATTCGGCGGGTGGATGGTTATCTCGAGCAATCGGTTCGCCTCCAGGTGACGGCGCAACGGTGGATCGATGGCTGGCTTCTCTTGCCCGAAGGCAAAGGGCCTTTTGCCTCGGTACTAATCGTGTTTTATGATGCTGAGACCAGCATTGGAAGGCGGGCGGATCGACCAGGTCGTGATTTTGGGAGGCAGTTGGTCCAAGCCGGCCTGGCTACCCTT
>JALRAZ010000361.1 GCA_023257935.1 Verrucomicrobiota bacterium | reverse complement strand
GTCAGATCATCACTCCAAATCAGGACACCGATGTGGCAAAAGTTTTTTTCCCGAGTCAGGTAAATAACCGATTCACCCATTGATGCCATGCCTTGCCAGACAAAAACCAACGAGAGTTCGATGCCTCAATCCTCGGGCTATCGAAAAGGCTAGCTCAACTCGCACGACGGCATCGGCGCCCCTCAGTCTGTTTCAGAGAGCCACTCCTAAACGTCGCCCTCGATGATAGGGATCTCAAAGTGAGCCTTTTGCCGCATCAGGTAGCTACCCGGTTTCCATGGCTTTCGCCGCAGGTGGCAAATTGATAACGCACTTTGCCGATGACGTCAAAGGTGTTAGTTTGACTTTGCCCGCCATGGCACGCGTCACGCTCCATAACTTGTCCAAGGCCTACCCTGGTCCCAAAAAGACCAGGGTCCCCGCGGTGATTGATCTGAATCTCGAAATCGAAGATGGCGAGTTCATGATCCTGGTTGGGCCTTCTGGGTGCGGCAAAACCACCACCCTGCGCTTGATCGCAGGACTGGAGGACATTGATGAAGGATCCATCACCATGGATGGGGAGCCTGTCGGTCACCTACACCCCAAGGATCGCGATGTGGCCATGGTGTTTCAGCATTACGCCCTCTACCCACACCTGAATGTCTATGACAACATGGCTCTGGGGCTGAAGCTGCGAAAATATCCCAAAGATCAAATCAGGCAACGCGTGGAAGAGGCGGCCCAGATGCTGCACATCACTTCCTTGCTTGATCGCATGCCGCACCAATGCTCGGGTGGCCAGCGTCAGCGGGTGGCAGTGGGCCGGGCTCTGGTTAGGAAACCCAAGGTGTTTCTATTTGACGAACCCCTTTCCAATCTCGATGCCCAGATGCGTCTTCAAATGCGCCTTGAGCTACGGGAGCTGCATCAAAAGATTGGGGCCACCATGATTTACGTGACTCACGATCAGGCAGAAGCCATGGCCATGGGGGATCGCATGGTGGTGATGCACGAAGGGAGATTGCAACAACTCGACTCACCAGCCGCGGTTTACGATCATCCAGCCAACGCCTTCGTGGCGGGGTTCATTGGCGCGCCGGGCATGAACTTGCTGCCCGCCTCCGCCCTGTCAGGGATCAGCCTGCCTGCAGAGCTTGGCTTAAGTGCCCACAATTCAGGTGGATCATCCGATGGATTCGGTAAGGAAGATCACCATGAACCATCCCATCAAAGCAGTCCCAGGCTTCGAATAGGTTTTCGCCCTGAACGCGCTTTGATCCATGCCACAAAGCCATCATCCCACAGTGAAGACATCTGGCTACAAGCCAAGGTTGCCTGGCTTGAGCCTACTGGAGCTGACAACTTCCTTCACCTGCGGGTGGGCGAGGCCTCTTGCATCGTCAGGACGCCAGCAAGCCAGAGGTGGGAACCCCAGCAGGAAGTCGCCGTGCAGATCCCACGTGAGGCCATCCGACTATTTCAGGATGAAGATGGCAAAGCCGTTAGTTTGAGTTAAGCTGGGCAAGTTTGAGTGGGTATGGATTGGTGTGGATCACATAGCCTAGCAGTTAAGGAAGCTGAGGGAAGGTCGCATGCTCTGAACTCCAGCATGAAAGGTAATACGTTTTTGGACTCAAGGGCTGCTGAATCACAGTGCTCTTGGAAAGAGGGGGGCTTGGCAAGGTGACTGAAAGGGCGGATCCTTTTCCTTTGTGCCACACCTCGCGATACCCAAAGATCGTTCCTCAGATGGTAGATGTCTTCCATGGTAACTCGGCTCATCCAGCGGGATCGAGGCCACCTGGCATGGTTAGATGATGACGTCCTCTGGGAACACT
>JALRAZ010000239.1 GCA_023257935.1 Verrucomicrobiota bacterium | reverse complement strand
GGGAAAGCTTCCTTTGTTTTCTTTGGCATACGAAATAGTTGATGTTAAAATAGTTGTGTTTGCTAACGATGTGTCTTCGAGCTGGACGTAAACCGCCTCATCTTAATGATATGAAGGGTTTGTCAAGTTTAATAAAGGCAGGAGGTAAGACTCAAAACAGAGTCATCAGCCCTTACCAACTCGTTAAGCGCGGGTTGCCCCGACAGCTTTCGCTTGCCAAATCCCCTGCGACGAATAGAGTATCCGGCTCATTTGTGACGATTTGCATGAGTTTCTTGAATCCATCCATTTGGGTAACCCTGGCTCAGGCCGGGGTCGAAAATCCGGCTAGCGGTGCGGCGGCTCCACCAGCCTGGATGCAGTTTGTACCCTTTATCTTCATTTTTCTGGTGATGTATGCGCTCATCATCCGGCCTCAGCAGAAAAAGGCCAAAGAGCACGATGCCTTGCTCAAGCAGCTCAAGGCTGGAGACAAGGTGGCTACCTCATCGGGTATTGTAGGGGTCATCACTAATATCAAGGAAAACTCCGTCTCACTCAGATCTGCTGATTCGAAGCTTGAAATCCTCCTGCCTGCCATCGACAGGGTCCTGAAGGAAAAAGACAGCGGTGAATCCTAAACTGATCGATCTTCTCCCCTCAAAAACAAACTTTTAGATGAAATCTGGTAATCACTTTGGAAGTTGGCTCCTGGTCGTGCTACTGACAGCCGGAGCAATCAATGAAATCATGCCTCCTCAGGGCACACCACTGATCGATCAATTCGAGCAAGAGGCGGTGGGCACGGAGGAGAACAGTGCCACCCTGGCAAAGATTTTGGCGGATGCACGCGAGATGGAGGCAAACTCTCCAGGCCGCAGCTACGCCAACCTCTTTGACGCTATCGGCACCAACGATATCCGACCTTATTTCAGTGGCATCAAACTGGCCGAAGATGAGGAGCAGCCCACCAAGGCGATCCTGAATCAGCTTCAGAAGGATGCTGCGGGTCAGATTAGGCTGGGCCTGGATCTGCAGGGGGGCATGTCCTTCACCGTCGCCATGGAAACCAACGCCATCAGCGGAGACCGCAAGCAGGTGGTGCTGGAACAAGCCATGGGCGTGCTTCGTAGCCGTGTGGATCGTTTTGGTGTGGCCGAGCCGTTGCTGCAGACTCGCGGAGAAAATGAAATCACCATTGAAATGCCCGGGCTATCTGAAATGGACTACCAATCGGTCCGTGAAATCCTGTCCCGGCCAGCTTTTCTTGAATTCCGGATGGTACACCCTAGAAGTGCTGAACTGATCGCCCGAGGCTTCCCTGTGCCAGGCTATGAAATCCTCACCGAGCGCCGCAAAAGCGAGCTCGCTGGAGAGCCTGATAGTTTGGTTGAGTACTTGGTCAAACGTGAGTCCGAAAAGGGCCTGGGTGGCAAGCATATCAATCGCGCCGCAGTGTATCCCAACTCAATGACAGGGCAGCCTGAAATTGATTTCGAGCTGACCACCGAGGGTGCTGCGCTCTTTGCCGAAATCACCCGTGAGAACGTGGGACAACAGCTCGCTATCATCCTTGATGGGGAGCTGAAATCAGCCCCCGTCATCCGCGGCCCTATTGAGGGAGGCAGGGGACAAATCTCTGGCGACTACGACACGCGAGAGGCCATCGAATTGGCCAACGTCCTCGAAAACCCTCTGGAAGCACCGGTTCGTATTGTTGAAGAGAGCTCGACTGGCCCCACACTCGGGCGCGACTCTGTGGCCAAGGGGATCAAGGCCTCCTACCTGGGGTTGATTGCGGTGGCTGCCTTCATGTTGGTTTATTATCTGGCAGCTGGCATGATTGCTAATGTGGCCCTCTGTTTGAATTTGGTGATTTTGCTCGGGGTCCTCTGCAACATCGATGCCACGCTCACTCTGCCGGGTATAGCTGGAATCGTGTTGACTGTGGGTATGGCCGTCGATGCCAACGTCCTGATCTTCGAGCGTATCCGAGAAGAACTCTCTCACAACAAATCAGTCAAGGGCTCCATTTCTGCGGGATTTTCCAAGGCCTTTGGTACGATTGTGGATGCTAACGTCACCACCTTGATTGCTTCCATTATCCTGATCAACATGGGTAAGGGCCCAGTCAAGGGCTTTGGGATCACCCTCACCATCGGTATCGTGGCCAGCATGTTCACCGCATTCTTTGTCACTCGTCTCTTCTTCACTCATTTCCTCATGCGTGACCATGCCAAGTCAGTGAGCATCGGCAAGGGAATCGCTTATTTCCATCGCAATACCTTTGACTTCATGAAATGGCAGAAGCCCGCTTTCATCCTCTCCGGTGTGATTCTGGTGATAGGGCTCTTTTCTGGCATCGCACGGCAGGGTGGGGTTTTTGGTGTCGATTTTGCAGGGGGTGACAGCATGCTCTACAGCTTCAAGAACAAAGTGCCCGTCGAGGACCTAAGAGCCTCGGTGGCAGCGCTTGAAGTTGGGGATGCCAAGATCACCTACAAACAGGACTACGGGACGCAGGTCGAGACGCTGGAAGTCACCACACCTTTTGATCAAGGAGACAAGGTGACCAACGCGCTGAAGGAGCAATATGCCGACGCCGGATTCGTATTGGAAAAGACCAGTCGAGTGGGCGGTTCGGTGGGAGCAGAAATCCAGCGCAACGCGATTATTTCACTTTCTCTGGCTTTGCTCGGGATCCTCTTTTATGTGGCTCTTCGTTATGAGTTTTCCTTCGCCATTGGTGCTGTCATGGCAGTCCTTCATGACGTGCTGGTGACACTGGGTATTTTCTTCCTGTTTGGTCGCGAGCTCAACGCTCCCATGGTTGCAGCCATTCTCACGATCATTGGTTTCTCCATCAATGACACCATCGTCATTTTTGATCGCATCCGAGAGGATCTCAAGTTAGGGGCCAAGGGCTCCTTCAAGGAGATCATGAATCGGGCCATCAACGAGACTCTCAGCCGAACGGTGATTACTTCTGGCACCACCTTGCTGGCTGCCCTGGCATTGTTCATTTTCGGCGGGCCGGTCATTAACGACTTTGCCTTCACCTTTGTGGTGGGTGTCATTGCGGGTACTTACTCCAGTATCTATATCGCTGCCTCGCTAGTGTTATGGAAAACGGGCGGTGAGAAACCCAAACTGATGACCTCTGATGTCAGCGAGGAAATCACCTACACTGCTGAGGCCGGAGCCTGAGGTTTTCAACTCCATATGAGTCCACACAAGTGCCATGCCTTCTGAGGTCACGATAGGAGTCTGGCACTGGGTGGGGTTCATATCGGGTGTCCTGCTGATGCTGGCCCTCGATCTGGGGTTACTTCATCGGCGGTCAAGAGAGATCCACGTGCGCGAAGCTGCGGCGTGGACTTTTTTGTGGGTGTCTCTTTCCATGGGTTTCGCCGTGGTCCTGAATGGTTGGATGGGTAGCCAGGCCGCTGGAGAGTTCGTGACGGGTTATGTGGTTGAACTGGCCCTGTCCATGGATAACGTCTTTGTGATAGCCCTGATTTTCAGCTACTTCGGGGTTCCAAAGCACCTGCAGCACCGGGTTCTTTTCTGGGGGATCTTGGGGGCAATGCTCATGCGAGGAGGGATGATTTGGATTGGCGTTGAGCTGGTCACCCGATTTCACTGGGTGCTCTATGTGCTGGGAGCCTTTTTGGTGTTCACGGGTATCAAGATGCTCACAGGGAGTGATGAAGAAGTCGAACCAGAGAAAAATCCCTGTATTCGGTTGGCCCGCAAGTGCTTTCCGGTGCACGATCAATTTGATGGTCAACGATTCCTGACGCGTGTTGGAGGGGCCCTAGCCCTGACCCCCTTGGCCCTGGTGCTACTCATGGTCGAGACCACTGACCTGGTCTTTGCCGTGGATTCTATCCCGGCCATCTTCGGTGTGACTCAGAATCCCTTCGTGATTTTCACCTCCAACATTTTTGCCATTCTGGGGCTTCGGTCGCTTTACTTCCTCTTGGCTGGAGCCATGGACTACTTTTCTTACCTTAAGTATGGGCTCTCGCTCGTCTTGGTTTTTATTGGGTTCAAGATGTTAATTTCCTTCCGATACCACCTGAACACGACCCTTTCACTGGGCATTGTGGCAGGGATCCTACTCTTTTCGGTCCTAGCCTCCTTGGTTTTTAAATCACCGAGCGCTGGTCAGGGCGGAAAGCATTAAGCATGGTGGCTGTGAAGGTCTGATTCATGACCGATTGCCTCATGTTGTTTTCATGGCGCTCACATGCCTTGAGCTCCCCTGACTTGCATCGCTCTGGTGGTTGCCTTGTCCTGGTTTGAATCCAGGGCCTCACGTTTTTTCTAGCCCTGCCAAGGGTGTATTCAAGGGATCTATGGGGTTAAGGGGATATAGTCATTGTTGATTGGGCCACATGGCGGTATGTTGCTTGGAAGCAACTTTGAACCATGGAGTATCGCTGGCGCATAGCCCCCATCCAGGATCATCAGGTCCAATGCCTATCCAAGGCGTTTGGCTTCTCCCCGCTGTTGCTTCAATGCCTGCTTAACCGAGGCCACCGGGAGAGTGAACAGGTTGAACAATTTCTTTGGCCTAAACTCAAGCAGCTTTCAGATCCTTTTCTGCTGCCGAACATGCGCAAGGCGGTTGATCGGCTGCTGTATGCCCGAGAGCATAGGCAAAAAGTGGTTGTTTTTGGCGATTATGATGTCGATGGGGTGACCTCAACCGCTCTGATCATCGAAGTCCTTCGCGAAATGGGCTGGGTGATCGACTATTACCTCCCTCATCGTCTTGAAGAAGGCTATGGCCTCAGCCAGTCCGGGGTCGAAAACTGCCTTGCCAAGCTTCGTCCGGATCTGCTCTTGGCCGTCGATTGTGGTTCAACAGCCGTCGACACCATCACTTGGTTGGGTGAGAAAGGGCTGGATGTCATCGTGCTGGATCACCATCAAATCACCGATCCTGCGCCGCCGGCGCACGCCCTAGTCAATCCCAAGTTGGGTAGTGGTGCCTTTTGTGAACTCAGTTCAGCGGGGTTGGCTTTTAAGCTGGTGCATGCTGTGGTTAAGGCTTGCAGGGAGCTCAACCAACCTCCCTCCGCCCACGATTATGACCTGAGGCCATTGCTTGACCTCGTAGCACTTGGGACCATTGCCGACCTGGTGCCCTTGGTGGATGAAAACCGCATTCTAGTGACTGCGGGCCTCAAGCGTCTTAATCAGACGCGAAGAGCTGGTTTGTTAGCCTTGATGGAAATAGCTCAAGTCCGAGATCAGCTGGGTGTGTTTGAGATCAGTTTTCAGCTGGGTCCGCGTATCAATGCTGCCGGTCGTTTGGTCAATGCGGACACGGCCTTGCGTCTGATGCTGAGTGAAGATCTTGAAGAGGCACGACAACTGGCACGAGAACTGGATGAACACAATCGCCAGCGTCAGTTGATTGAGAGGAGCATCGCTGAGGAGGCGGTCGGCTCCATACGGTCCCGTTTCGACCCTTCCAAAGATTTTGTGATCGTCCAGGGACATGATGCCTGGCATGTGGGAGTGGTGGGTATTGTCGCATCGCGAGTCCTCCGTGAATTCTATCGCCCCACCATCATTTTGGGGGGCGAGGGCAGTGAGTTGCGTGGATCCGGACGCAGCGTTGAAGGCTTTGATCTGGCTGAGGCACTGCGATCTTGTGATGACTTGCTCGAAAGGCACGGTGGGCACGCCATGGCTGCAGGGATGTCGATCCACCCAGATAACCTCAATGCCTTCAGGAAGCGCATCAATGCCTTTGCCAACCAACAGATGAATGGTAGCTGCCCCCCACCCGTGCTCAATCTGGATGCGGATGTGCGATTGTCTGAATTCTCCATCGAACGCATGCAGGAGCTGACCTTGCTGCATCCATTTGGGTCGGGAAACCCTGCCCTCCAATTTGCCAGCCGCGGGGTTCAGCTTCGGGGCCAACCTCATCGGATGGGGCGAGACCAGCAGCATGCCAAGTTCTGGGTGACTGATGGTCGATCCAACTATGAGGTCTTATGGTGGAACTGTGGTGATGCAGCCATGCCTCACGGAGAATTCGATATCGCCTTTGCCCCCCAGATCAATGAATACAACGGGCGACGATCGGTTCAGTTCAAATTGCTGGATTGGAAACCCTCAAACTGAGGTAACACGCCCTGATCTTATCGCCGCCCAAAGTTTCGGCTCAATCATCTCAAAGGCTCTGTCACCTGAGTGCATGACTACCTTGAAGCCCATTTACTTTTTCAATCGTCTCTCAGGCAAGATGGAACAGGAGGCAGTCTATGGGGAGGGATTCCTCAAATGGGCCTATGGCAATCCACTGGGCCGCTTGACCGTGCAGGCCTTGGTGAAGCGAGCCATCTTTTCTCAGCTCTACGGGTGGTGGATGAGTCGTTCTGCATCAGCCGCCCGCATTGCACCCTTTGTGCAGTCTTACCGACTTGATGCCTCGGAATTTGAAGGTGCCTTGGAAAGTTTTGGATCCTTCAATGACTTCTTTTCTCGCCGATTGCGCCCAGGCGCTCGCCCCATTGATCCATCCTCCGAGTCGGTGGTTTTTCCTGCAGATGGCAGACACCTGGGTTTTCAGGATCTCTCAAAGGTGGACCGGGTTTTTGCTAAGGGGCAGTCGTTTGATCTGAAGACGCTTTTTCAGGATGAGTCCTTGGCCGATCGTTTTCATCAGGGGGCTGCCGTCTTTTCCAGGCTCTGTCCGGTGGATTATCACCGGTTTCACTTTGCGACATCGGGCTGCCCTGAAGCGCCGCGACTGATCAATGGCCCCCTGTTCTCGGTCAACCCCATGGCACTCAGGCAGCAGCTTGCCTACCTCTGGCAGAACAAGCGCACGCTGACTCGATTGCGTAGCGAACGTTTAGGAGAGGTGTTGATTCTGGAAATCGGAGCCACCAATGTCGGCTCGATCATTCAGACCCATCAACCCAATCAGGAGGTCAGCAAGGGCGATGAAAAGGGCTACTTTCGCTTTGGTGGCTCGGCCACCATGACCTTTTTTGAACCGGGTAGAGTTGTCCTAGCTCACGACCTTCTGAATCATACCGCCCAGGGTATCGAGCTCTACGCGCCAATGGGGGATGTCATGGGGCAGATGCGCTGAGCCTTTGCCAATGAGGTTCACCGAGCTGGGTTTGGCTTCGGGTGGAAGCTTGAACCTTGAGGGGCTTCCTGATTCAATAACCCTCATGATCACAAAGAATGCCAAGCGATGCCTGATGACTCTCCTTCTTGGATTGCTCTTGGGCCTGCAACCTGGTCTCAGGGCTCAACAGGATCAGGGCGAGGGGAAATGGATAGCCCTTTTCAATGGCCAGAACCTGGATGGGTGGATACCCAAGATACGTTACCACCCCATTGGTGAAAACTTCGGCAACACTTTCCGAGTCGAAGATGGGCTGCTGAAGGTGGGCTATGACCCGCAGGCCTATCCTGAGTTTAAGGAAACATTTGGGCATCTCTTTTTTGAAAAACCCTACACCCACTATCGACTCAGGGCCGAATACCGATTTGTGGGTGATCAGGTCAAGGGAGGTCCCGGCTGGGCTTTTCGTAATAGCGGATTGATGCTTCATGGTGAGTCCCCTGAGACGATGGAGGTGGATCAGGATTTCCCTGCTTCCATTGAGGTGCAATTGCTGGGAGGAGATGGTGAGAACAAGCGTTCGACGGGAAACATCTGCACCCCAGGGACGCACATGGTCATAGAAGGCAAACTGACCAAGCAGCATTGTGTCAATTCCAGTTCAGAAACTTACCATGGTGACCAGTGGGTTCAGATCGAGGTTGAGGTGCGGGGGCATGAATCCCTCAAGTGTGTGATGGAAGGGGTGACCATCTTTACCCTGACTCACCCAGTGCTTGATCCCTCTGATCCGCACTCTAGCAAGTTGATTGATGCCAATGGGGGCGAAGCTCGACTCTCGGGTGGAAGCATTTCCATTCAGTCTGAGAGCCATCCGGTTGAGTTTCGTCGCATTGAACTCCAACCCCTTTCTGTTGAGTAAGGACCGCAGGGGTTCTGAGCGGCGCTGGGAGTTGGCTCCATGAGACATGGGTATCTTGGAAATAATCAGCGATTGGTGCACTCGGAGCATGATGAATTCAGGAGCCCATTAATATGGCATCGCGACAGACCTCCCAGTGGGAATTTGAGGGACTATTTGGTGGCCAGCCCAGCCCAGCCAATCCAGTCGAATCGGCTAACAAGCCCATCGACGAAGCGGTTTCTCCTCGCTCGCCTGCGCCGGCCAAACCCCCTCCTACCTGGACTGTCCAGGGTCTTACTCGGCAGATAGCCAGCCTGTTGGAGGATCGGTTTCAGTCGGTTCGAGTCAGCGGCGAGATCAGCAATTTTCGGCTTCAGGGATCGGGTCATTGTTACTTCACCCTCAAAGACCAGCATGCCCAGCTCTCCTGTGTCCTCTTCCGAGGTGAAAGAGTCTCTTTTCGGGATCAGCTGGCCCAGGGGGTTCGGCTCATCCTGACTGGCGATATTTCGCTCTATGCGCCACGAGGTCAATATCAGCTGATTGTGCGAGCGGTGGAGCTGGATGGCGTGGGATCCCTTCAATTGGCCTTTGAGGCCATGAAGGCCAAGCTGAAGGCCGAGGGGCTTTTTGACGCTGCACGCAAACGCAGACCATGCCCTTATCCCGAGACTGTTGGTTTGGTCACCTCGGCCAGCGGTGCTGCGCTCAAGGACGTCTTGCATGTTTTTGGGCGACGCCATCCTGGACTCAAGCTCATTCTGGCGCCTTGCCGAGTCCAGGGACAGGGAGCGGCAGCAGAGATTGCCCGGGCTTTGGGCATGCTGAATCAATGGCATGCATCCTGTCCTCCTGGAAAGGGGTTGGATCTCATCCTGATGACACGTGGGGGAGGTAGCCTGGAAGATCTCTGGGCATTCAACGAAGAGCAGGTGGCCAGAGCGATTGCAGCCAGCCAACTTCCCGTCATTTCGGCCGTGGGCCACGAGATTGATTTTACCATCAGTGACTTTGTCGCCGACATACGTGCTGCCACCCCCAGTGCAGCGGCTGAACTCATTTCAGAAGGAGCCGTGCGTGCCTCACAGCGCTTGCACGAACTAGCTCAGCGCATGGGCCTTCTCTTCAATGCGAGGATGGATCGTTCCAGGCAGTATTTGAACCAGTTGGGGAGGCGACTGGATCAGCGCCATCCCAAACGCGTTTTGGAAGGGCATGCTCAGCATCTGGATCAGTGCCAGCAGGCATTAAATGATGCGATGGAGCTTGCCCTAGAAAAGCGAAGGCATCGTATGCAGGCTTTGGGGCATGTCATGCGTACGCTGCACCCGGCCCGGCAGATCCAGAGGAATCACCAGCAAATGTGTCACCTGGCATCTCGCTGGCAACATGGCCTCAAACAGCAATGGCAGCAAATGCTGGATCAATGGCGTCATCTCGGGGCCACACTCCATTTGCTCGGCCCTATTCAGACGCTTGCCCGAGGCTACTCGATCACCACCGACAGCCGGACAGGGAAGGTCTTGCGAAGTGTTCAGGAAATCCCGTCCATTGGGCGAATCACCACACAGTTGGCCGATGGCACCTTCGAAGCTACTCCAGGACAAATCCAATCAGAAACGAACCCAAAATGAGAGCTGGAGTTCAGGCTCACCCTCTTTCAGGATATCTTACTGACTCACTCCAGATAAGCCATGACTGGGGCTGCTGGAATTCCACGTTGACCTGCCCTCTGGTATCCATTACTTTTATAGATCGGTTATGTGCGAGTTAAAACTCCAGGGCAATCAACCAATGGATGCCCGCCCGTTCGACTCACTCGATGGTTCAGTGCTTGCTGTGCTCGTCGTAGTCGCTGAACAGGCCTTGGGCTGCGTTTGTTGAATCAATATTTTGACAAATCGCCCACGGCCAAAATGGTCGTGGGCTTTTTTTTTAAGGTAGTGTCGCCTGGCAAAGGAGTTTGAGCTCCAGACCATCAAGCCATAACCGGCTAACAAGCCATGAAGCAAGTAAAGACCCAAGAAGCAGTGGATGCTGGCAGTCATTCTAAAGATGGCAAGCCTGACATCGGTCCCACCATGAGCGGCAGCGATATCCTGGTTGCAGCGCTTGAGCGCGAGATGGTGGACACTATTTTTGCCTATCCTGGTGGAGCCAGCATGGAACTCCACCAAGCCCTCACACGCTCGAACAAAATTCGGGTTATCCTCCCTCGACATGAACAGGGAGGTTCCTTTGCTGCTGAGGGTTATGCCAGGGCCTCAGGCAAGCCAGGGGTCTGTATGGCAACCAGTGGTCCAGGGGCAACGAATCTGGTTACCGGTATCGCCGATGCTTTCATGGACTCGATTCCGCTGATTGCCATCACCGGGCAGGTGCCTCAGGCCATGATTGGGAAGGGAGCTTTTCAGGAAACTGACTTTTTCGGGATGACCCTCCCCATCGTCAAGCACAGCTTCCTGATCACCGACATCGCGGACATCCCTCGAGTGGTCAAAGAGGCTTTCCATATTGCCACCACTGGGCGTCCGGGGCCTGTGGTGATTGACCTGCCTAAGAATATCCAGCAGGCCAAGGCCCAACCCGTTTTCCCCAAGACGGTTCAAATCCGGGGCTATGATCCGATCAAGAAGGCCAGTGACCTGGTCTTGAATGAAATCATCGGCCTCATTGAAAAATGTGAACGCCCCGTGCTTTATGTCGGTGGGGGAATCATCAGCGCCGAAGCTCACGACGCCTTGCAGGAATTCGCCAGACTCACCGGTATTCCTGTGACCTCAACGATCATGGGTTGTGGTGCGTTTCCTGAAACCGATCCGCTTTCATTGCGCTGGTTGGGCATGCATGGAGCAGCCTTTGCCAACTGGGCAGTCAGCGGTGAATTCAAGAAGGAAACACAGGCCGATGGTGAGGTGGTGACCACCGAGATCCATCCAGGGGCTGATTTGCTACTGGCCATGGGAGTCCGGTTTGATGATCGGGTGACCGGTAAAGTGGAAAAATTCTGTGAGAAGGGAACCATTGTTCATGTGGATATTGATGAGTCGGAACACAACAAGAACCGAAAGGTTCAGCTTCCGATCGTCAGTGATGTCAAGTACGTGCTTGACCGACTGCTGGAGATGGTGCGTTCCCGACCCATTAAGAACCGCTTTGATGCTTGGCACCGGCGCATTGCTGATTGGAAAAAACGGGGCGCCTTCCAATACAGCCTGACCGAAGAAGTGACTCAATCCATTCACATGCGAGAGCATCTTGAAGGCATGGAAGATGAAGTCATTCTGCCGCAAATGGCCATTGAAATGCTTTACGAACTGACCGGAGGCGATGCCATCATCACCACAGGTGTAGGCCAGCATCAAATGTGGGCAGGGCAATACTATGCTTATGATAAACCCCGTCACTTCTTGACCAGCGCTGGGCTCGGAGCCATGGGCTTTGGGTATCCGGCAGCTCTTGGAGCCAAGGTTGCCTGCCCGAATAAGCAGGTGGTTGATATTGATGGGGACGGCTCTTTCCTGATGAATATTCAGGAGCTGGCAACCGCCCGTATCGAGAAGATCGCTGCCAAGGCTATCATCCTCAATAATCAGCATCTTGGCATGGTGGTTCAATGGGAAGATCGCTTCTACAAGGGGAACCGAGGGAACACCTATCTGGGTGATCCCGAGGATATGAAAACCATTTATCCAGATTATGTTGCCATGGCCAAGGGCTTCGGTGTCCCCTGCGAACGGGTGATGCATCGCCGTGATCTACGAGCAGCCATTCAGCGCATGCTCGATTCGGATCAACCCTACTTGCTGGATGTGGTGGTCCCATACACCGAACATGTGTTGCCCTTCATTCCGGCGGGTCATACCGTTGCCGACATGATACTTTCCTGATTCTTTTCTTTATAGAATCTGATTCGGTATGCAGGCCCACATCCAAGGATGTGGGCTTTTTCCTGTTGGCATGCTGTAAGCTGAAGGCATACTCATCTCCAGCGGCTCAGCAGAGAGTCGCTCACAAGCCATGGCGACCCTCGTTTTCGATATTGAAACCTCAGCTCTTTCACCCGATGTGCTGGATGAGGATCAGCAGGCCTACCTGTTCCGAGAGCTGGATTCCTTGGAAGATCCTGAGGCGAAGGAAAAGCGCCGCGAGCACCTGACCAGGATGATGAGTCTCTGGCCCCTGACTTCTCAGTGTGTCTGCATTGCCATGATCAATGCCGATACCAGGAAGGGCCAGGTGCTCTATCTGGCAGACGATTTTGAAGCCGAGGAGGACTCCGATCCGCGGGTGGCTTTCATTCCCTTTCCTGATGAGCAGGAGTTGCTTGGAGAATTCTGGCGAGTTGCTAAAAGCTTCAATCGTATCGTGACCTTCAATGGCCGCGGTTTCGATGTTCCCTTTATCTACCTTCGATCGGCCATCCTGAATGTACCGATCAGTCGGAAGGACTGGCTGGGTTATCGTTTTCAAACAAGCCCCCACTGTGATCTGGCTGAGCAACTATCCTTCTACAATGTGAGTGGTAGGGAGGGGGCTGCAAGGCGGTTTAATCTTGATTTCTACTGCAAGGTATTTGGTATTCCCTCACCCAAGAGTCAGGGGGTGACAGGGATGGATGTGGGCTCTCTGATGGAGCAGGGCCGTTACCGCGACATTGCCGCCTACTGCGTGCGAGATGTGGATGCCACGCGGGAACTGTTTGCCATCTGGAGTGAACGGCTTGAAGGGATCAAATAAGGATTGGATGGCTCATGAGCAAGCGCCCCCTCAAGCTACCGTTCTGGTTAAGCATCCTGCTGGGAGGCTTGCTCGTCCTATGGCTGGCCTCAGGTTTGATCAGCCAGAAAGCGATCCATATTGAGGGAAAGTCCCCGAACACGCACCTGCTGAATCTTGGAGCTCCCTTGCCTGATCAGCGAGCCGCTGCCAGAGAACTTATCCTGCGGCACCCTCAAAGGTTCATGGATCACTGCCTGAAGCTTATTGAGAGTCAGCCTACTCAAGTAGAGCGCTGGCTGGCGCGTCTGCGAGGAGCCCTTGCCACAAGCTCTGTGGGTCGCTGGGTGAAAGTGGCTCCCCCCTACTGGGAGCAGCAGACCCGACTGATGGCCTTTGAGTGTATGACGCTTCTGGATCCCTCATTCTCGCAGATTCAACCTCTCTTGGCGATCGGCATCAGGGATCCGAATCATCAGATCCGGATGGAAAGCGCCAAGTGCCTGGCCAACCAGGGCGAAGAGGGGTTGCCGTTGCTCAAGACCCTGCTGCAGGATGCGGATCCCTCCGTCAGGCATGTGGGTTTTTATGCAGCCTACAAAATGGGAGTCCATGCCATCGGTGCGGTGGATCTGTTGGTGGCTTGCTTGCTTGATGATCAGCAGTTGGAACCTGACCCTCTGCTCTACGAGGTGTTTGCGCAGTTGGGTTCCCAAGCGGTCCCTTCCCTCGGGGATCGCCTCCATCAGGCTTCGCGGCCCATGCGCTTGCGTCTGCTTCGAGCGATGATCCCTCTCGGAGCCCGTACCGTAGCCTATCAGCGATGGTTTCTGCTGGGTATGCAAGACGAATTGCCAGCCATGAGATCACTGGCAGCGCAGGCCTTTTTTGCGTCGGGCTGGATAGACAAAGAGGCCTACGCAGCGATTTTTCCTCTACTGGAGGATGAGGATCGAGCGGTTCGCTTGAAAGCTCTGGAGTTGATGGATACCCGATCGGCCTACGCGGAGCCTTCGGTGCCGTCTCTCTTGTCCTTACTCAATGATGATGACCCTGCGATCCGTCAGCGTGCTGAGCGTCTGATACAGCGCGTTCCGGTTGAGCAGGATATCACCCGGCAACTATTTAATCAGGCTGCATCCACCGGAAACGCTTATGTTCAGGAAGTGGTCACGCGCAAGTTGAACCAGATTGGTCAGATGCCTGCAAGCTGAAGGCATCCCTGTGGCTTGCTCAAAATGTGACTTCAGGTTGCATGATATGTTTGGAACGACTGGCAGCAGTCTAGTTGGAGTCATTTGTCTGAGTGATCTGTCAGCTTGCCAACGGGCCTGAGCTAGATATACCTCAAAGGATGCATGCTTCCTGGTTAGTTTGGCCTCTGTTCGGTGCGCTGATGTTGCAGGGTGCCGATCGCTTTGAATCTTCAAATTTATTGGATCGCCTCCATCCCAGGGCCTCGGCCTGGCGTGCGGAACACCGTTTGATCGATCTGCACCAGCACATCGATAGCACCCCCGAACATCTGGCGCGGGCTGTTGCCATCCTAGATCTGGCTGGTATTGGTGTGGGGGTCAATCTCAGCGGCGGCACAGTGACCTCGGAGTCAGGTAAATCCTCGGTATTCCAACAACGCAAGGAGTTGGCCGATCGCCTTTTTCCTGGGCGCTTCCTCCATTACATGAACTTGGACTATGGAGCTTGGGATCACCCTGACTTTGCGGATCAGGCGGTGGCACAGATCGAAGAGGGACACCGTCTTGGGGCAGCAGGACTCAAGGAATTCAAGCGACTTGGCCTTTACCTCAGAGACCAGTCAGGGGAACTCATCGCTATCGATGATGCCAGGCTTGATCCTGTCTGGCAGCGTTGTGGTGAACTCTCCATGCCAGTTTCCATCCACGTGGCTGACCCGGTTGCTTTTTGGCTTCCTTATAATCAGCGTAATGAGCGGTGGACTGAGCTCAAGGATCATCCCAAATGGTGGTTCGGTGATCCTAAAGTGTTCCCACCCCATGAAGAACTCCTGGCAGCCTTGGAGCGGGTGATTGTGCGGCATCCAGGAACCACCTTTGTGTGTGTTCACTTTGCCAACAATCCAGAGGATCTGGATTGGGTGGAGGATCAACTGGACAGGCACCCCAACATGATGGCCGATCTGGCCGCTCGCATCCCTGAAATAGGGCGGAAAAATCCAGAGAGAGTACGCGAGTTATTCCTTAAACATCAGGATCGGCTTCTTTTTGCGACCGACTTTCAGGTTTATGATCGCCTGACCCTCGGGTCAGGTGGCAGCGGTCCACCCCCAACCAATGACCAGGCACAGGATTTTTTTATGAAGCACTGGCAGTGGATGGAAACCCAGGATCGAGATTTTGATCACATGACGCCAATCCAGGGCGATTGGACCATTTCGGGCATTGATCTGCCCGAAAATGTGCTCCGCAAAATCTACTTCGATAACGCTCGAGAATTGCTCAGTGCTTCCTTGCCCCCGCGCCTACTGCAAGCTCATCACCTGAGCGAGGACTTCGATCTCAGTGGCAGACTGGATCACCCGGCCTGGGAACGGACACCCGTGACATGGTTAGATCAACAGTCCTTGAGTGGTGAAGTCAGGGCTGAAGCCGCAACGCAAGTCAAGGCGCTTTGGAGCGAGCACTACCTCTATGTGGGGTTCCGTGCTCCCTTTGAAACGCTCCATGTCTATGACCCTCCCAATATGGAGGGGGAACGCATTGGTTTGTGGGAACGGGATGTGGTGGAAATATTCCTTGGCACCGAGCCTAAACAAGCTCACCGCTACAAGGAGTTTCAAGTCGCCCCAACTGGCGAGCGACTTGACCTGGCCCTTGAGCTGCCACATCGCGATTTTAGCTGGTATAGTGGATGGCTCACTGCGGTGCATGTGGATGAGACTAAAGGTCAATGGACTACTGAAATGAAAATACCTATCACAGCTGTTGCCGACACTCCCGGTGCCCCAAGGCCCGGTCCAGGAATACGCTGGCCGGTCAATTTTTACCGTATGGATACGTCAAGAAAGGGATTCATGGCCTGGAATCCGACTCGGCATGGCTCGTTCCATCGCCCTGAGCGATTTGGTTGGCTCGAGTTCCGGGAATAAAGCTTGTATCCGCCGCTCAGCAGGGCCTTAATAGGTCCGTCAGGGCCCATGGATTGTGGACTTACGAACCCCGCCAGGGCAGGAATGCAGCAACGGTAGTTTGCTCCGCACATGCCGTGGTCGCCCTGGCACCCCCCTTTTTTTTATCCCAAGCTAAGCCGAACAAGTTCACCGGAGTCCTAGCAAGGACCGATTCCATCCAATCTTACTTCAGTCCAGAGGAAGGCTTGAGAGTGTCTCAAGGATCGCCCTGACCTTTGGGACTTCATGGGTGCGCAGCAGATCGGTCTTCCCCAGCAATGCCAGCACAGCAAAAAAGGACTCGGCCGTGCGCACCTCCTCTCCAAAAAATTCAAAGGCATGAGGGAGCGCATGACAGACTGGCCAGCCCAGTTTTCTCAAACGGAAAGTGTTGAGAAAGGTTTCCATCTGGTAGCCAATACGCTTTCGACTGTCCTTGAGATTCTGGTAGTAAAATCCCAGGCCTGGATCGATGCATATCTTTTGAACGCCCATGGAAGTTGCCTCCTGGATTCGCTGCTCAAACCAAGGCAGCATGACCTCGATGGGATCTTGGTCAAAACTCAGATCCTTGACTGAGCGCACATTGGCACCTTGGACATAGCAGATGATGACTGCTGCATCGTGAGCGGCACAGGCTCGATAAATGGCCGATGCCTCGGCCTGTCCGGTCAAATTAATACATTGAGCGCCAGCCTCCAGGGCTCGTTGGGCCATGGCCGGATGATAGGTCTCCACCGAGAGTGCCAGTCCCTTTTCGGATCCTGTACGGATGACAGGTTCCAATCTTTGCCACTGTTTCTCTACTTCAATGAGATCTGCATGAGGGAGGGTAGATTCGGCTCCGACATCAATGATTTGGGCCCCTTGTGCGGCCAGGATCATCGCGCGGTCTATGGCCTTTTCAGGACGTAATACCACACTTTCTCGATACCAAGAATCGGCCGAGAGATTGATCACCCCCATGATTGCCGAGGTCTGATTGAAAGATAATCGGCAACTTCCCAGTGAAAATTCCTCAACCCGAGAATTCAGGACTTCCTGATGCTGGTGCGCAATCGCGTGAAGGTGGTTCAGGAGTTGCATGCTCATGCCAGGGGCTACCAAGCGACACTGGCTGAGCAGCGATCGCCAAACTTGTTATGATAAAACACCTCTCCAACCGCCCGTCCATACTCATGGACAAGTTTGGTGATCTTGACATCGAAGCAGCAATATTCGGCTATTTTGAGCATTTCTCCCTGCTTGAACCATTCGATAGCCTGCAGGCCTTCGGCGGTTTTTTCGCTTCCCAGAGTGGCCGTGGCCACAGCATCCAATGAGATACGGTGATTGAGTGTTTTCTGCAGATCTAGCATGAGGTCCAGAGAAGGCGCTTGGCCTAGGTCCAGGACGGTGTAACCGTGCAGCACCTCGTAGTCGAAGCGAACATGGTTGAAGCCAACCACTAAATCAGCTCGGAGTAATTCATCAATCAGGTCATTGACTCGATCTTCCCCGTAAATTTCGTAGCCCTCACGTGCGGTGCTGTAGGTGACCCCCACACTCATGCCCATATCTCGGATGCGGTCCCAACCGCCCACCTCGGCGGCTGAACGTTGAGTTTCAAGATCAAAGTAGACGATGTTTGGATCGGCCATGCTGATTCCATATTTTGGCTTGCTGTAACCTGGGAGGTGCGTCACCTTCACCCGTATGCTTGGCGTGTCTGTAAACCAGGTCGGGACAGTTTTGCCAGTGCCTAGTGATCACACAGCACCACCAAGCAGACAACTTATCATAAACCTTAGAGAACCGATCAAACAACCATGAAAAAGTTCATCCTTACTTTATGCGTGTGCCTCGTGTCCCTTGCCTCTCAGGCACAGGGAGTCCTGCCCAAATCCAAGTCGCCTGATGGGGCACGTGCCTACATCATCGCCCCAGCCAATGGTGAGGTCGTGGGAACAACCCTTAAGGTCCAGTTCGGGCTTTCAGGTATGGGGATTGCCCCAGCTGGGGTCAAGTTAGATAACACCGGACACCACCACCTGCTTTTGGACGTGGACAAGATGCCTGATCTCAATGTGCCGTTGCCTGCGACTGAGCATGTGCTGCACTACGGCAAAGGGCAGACTGAGACAGTGCTCAAGCTCAAGCCTGGCAAGCATACCTTGCAGTTGGTTCTGGGTGATTACCTGCATCTCCCCCACGATAAACCTGTGATTTCGGAAAAAATCACCATTCACGTAGTCGAATAGGCAGGGAGAAAAGAAATTTGTCATTCAAGGACGGGTGCCACTTGCTTGGCGCCCGTTTTTTTTTACCATGGGCCCATGGTTATGCTGAAAGAAGAAATCCGTAACGCTCAAGGTGAGAGACTGGACTATGCCTTTCACGCTGGAGATCATCCATCATCCGGGATCGTTGTCCTGGGTCATGGGGTCACCGGCAACAAGGACCGCCCCCTGCTGCTGGCCCTGACCCAATCTCTGAATGCGGCAGGATTGAGTGTGCTTGGCTTTTCCTTTTCCGGGAATGGGGATTCCGAAGGACGCTTTGTCGACTCCTGCATTAGTAAGGAGGTAGAGGATCTGGGCTGCGTGCTGGATGCGCTGGGGGCGACCTCAGTAACCTATATCGGCCATAGCATGGGAGCCGCGGTCGGGGTTCTTCGTGCAGCCACCGATCGGCGTATTGGTCAGTTGATTTCCCTTGCTGGCATGGTGGACACGGCTGCTTTTGCGTTGAGAGAATTTGGGGATGTGACTCCTGATGAGGGCCTGATGTGGGACAAACCTGAGTGCCCACTATCCAGCACTTACATGAATGACCTTGCGGGGATTGGGACTGTCCTTCCCCAGGCTGAGACCTTGTCCATCCCCTGGCTCCTTTTGCATGGCACCGCGGACGATGTGGTGCCCCTTGAGGATTCCCTGCGTGCTCAGGCGGTTGCCGGTGAAAAGGTGACCCTGGCTACTTTGCCGGGGGCGGATCATGTTTTCGATGGAGAGGCTACCCAGATCATGTGTCAGCGTGTGATCGAGTGGCTGATTGGGCAACCAAGCTCTGTTTAGAAGGCCCTATCTGGTTGGTCACTAACGTTGAACTGTAGTTCGCTCGGCCAGCCAGATCACATCTAGATTGTTGGGCGAAGCGATATTGAGCTGCAGGTTGTTATTGTTTTGGACCGGTGGTTGGGTGCGTTCATCCTGCCACCGCTTGATTTCAGCATGTCCATCGGCAAAGGATAGTCCTGCAGCCCCATTGTGATAGCTGGCTGGAAAATCAATCATTCGGGCTGTGCCTGGTTGATCTACCATCTGATTGGCATACCCTCCGGCATTGATACTGTCTGGATGTTCGTCCAGCAGCACGTAGAGGTTAGAGGGTCCGGGATGGCCCAGATCACTGGCCTTGATGAAAATCTTGTAACGGCTTTGGTTGGCTTGGTAGGAGCCGCCGGGAGGAAGCCATCCCCCCGGTCCCCCCATTGCCTGACTCATTCCCATACTTCGAACCCGCGCCATGCGTGCTCCTGCAATGGTGACGTAGCTTTTGTCCGCAGGGCACTTGTAAACTGCTGCTGAGGGAAGGTAGGGAGCAAATTTGGCTCTTCTGGGATCCAAAAGGTCCTGAATATTGGTGTTGTCAGGGTTTGCCGGATTAAAATCGAGCCAAC
The DNA here is from genome assembly GCA_023257935.1 of Verrucomicrobiota bacterium. Classification (GTDB taxonomy): domain Bacteria; phylum Verrucomicrobiota; class Verrucomicrobiia; order Limisphaerales; family AAA164-E04; genus UBA7971. The sequence goes on along the minus strand of JALRAZ010000239.1, from coordinate 2,800 downwards.
CCCCGACCCAAGCCCCCTCTTCGCTGCCGCTATTGCCCGGTTTGGTCAAATAATCTTGGTTATCAATCGGATACATCAAATGACCCAGTTGCAGCTGTTTGAGATTGTTGAGGCATGCAATACCCTGGGCCTTGGTTTTGGCTTTGGAGAGCGCTGGCAGTAGCATGCCAGCCAGGATGGCAATGATGGCGATGACGACCAGTAGTTCGATTAGCGTAAATCCCTCCGATCTTCGATCGATAGTAGATAGCATGATTCAGCTGTGTTCTCTTGAGCTGAATCTGTCAACCTCAAACCGGGACTAGAGAGCCACCCACAGCAAGCACAAAGGCCTTCCCATCTAAGGGAAGGCCTTTGCTGTTTTGAAGTCAGTGGGAGGGATGCCTCGCTTAGGGTTAATTTGCTGCGCTTTCTGAGCCCGTTTCTGATCCGCTCGTAAAAAACTGAATGGAAGCTGCTTCCTCGCCTGCCCAGGCTGAAAGGGTCTGGCTGCGTCCGGACTGCTTGAGTTGCTGGGTATGGGCCTCGAGTTCTTCTTCCATTTTGGCAGGGTCAGCTTCCTTGAAGCCTTTGACAAACAAGATGCCAGCCCCGGTGCTCGTATTGCTGACCTCACTCAACTCACCTGCTTCCAAGGCAAAGGCCAGATCCTGCAGCCAGCTGACTGTGATGCGGGTATCGGAGAAACCATCCAGGCTGCGGCTTGCCAGTGAGAAATCTGGAACCTGAACAGCCGTTTGCCCAAGTTCAGCGCAGGCTTCTTCAAAGCCTTTGCCTGAATCCATCGAAGCCTTGATTGCCTGATACACGCTGCTTGCCTCGGCTCGCGCTGCATCCAGGCCTTTATCTCGCTTAAAGTCTGCTGTGACTCGAGGACGGACCTCATCAAGAGTGGGGGGATGATCAGGGATGATCTCCTCCAGTGCCATGACGAAGATAGCGTCAGTGGCCTCGATAGGGGATCCAATAGGGGTTTCCTCGGTTAACTGGAAAGCCTGTTGAGTCATGGTAAATGGAGCGCCCAGTCCGGGAACTACCTGACGGCTTGAAAAGGCATCACTGAGTATGGTTGTCAGTCCCTGGTCCACCGCAATCTGCTCCAGAGCAGCTGGTGAGAGAGCCTCAACCGTGGCAAAACCTTTCATGAATGCCTTGGTTTGTTCCACCGCGATTTCGAGACCTACTTTTTCGAGCTCCTCTTGCTTGATTTCCTCCATGGCTTCCTCGGTACTGAGGATTTCCCCATTTCGGGTGAAAGAGTTCGTTCCCTTATCCTGGTAAATGGCCTCGACCATTGCCTGCAGGTTGGTGGATTGGTTCATGCGGCTCTCCGCTTCGCTCAGATAATTGGTCGCAGCAAACTTGACGACTCGGAGGCGGCGTTTTTCCTCAATCCTGTAAGCAGCCATGTTGTTGGTGAAGTAATCCTCAAGCCCAATCAAGTCCTGGCCTGCACTGAGGTGATTGGTTTGGGAAAACATCAGTGCCATGGTCGAGGCGCTCAGGTTTTGCTGCTTGTAAGAGCGCCTTGCAGCTTGAGGGGTAACCAGCTCACCGCTGAGGCTGACCAGAGAGGTCAGCTGGCCAATGCCGATTTGATGCGCAATGTAGCGATCCAGATCTTCGCTGCTCATGCGCCGGCTCTGAAGAGCAAGCAGGATGTTGTCGTAGAGTTCTTGCTGGAAGCTTCCAGTTTGCTGATCGGCAAAGGCATTGACCTTCCATTTGGCAATCGCCTCGGGGCCCACGGTGATCCCTTGAGCCTCGAGTTGGTGGAGCATCATCAGACGATTGGGGACATCCTGGGTGATGTCGTATCCAATTTGCTCCGGCCATCGTCCCATGGACAGGAAGGCCTGTAGAGCCACCTCGGCGTAGGCATTGCTGTAATCCTCTTGGGTGATGGAGGTTCCGTCCAAGGTGCCGACGACCGGATTGCCTTGGCTACCACCTTGGTTGGTGCCGACCGACGGCGTGAAAAAGATCACAAATGAAATGACCACCACAATGATCACCAGCCAGAGGACCTTTTCCTGGCGCTTTCGAATTGCTGCAAACATAGTCTAAAAATTGATGGGTTACCGCTGTGCTCCTTACGGACAAAGTCGATGCTTGTTTTCGCGTCAAAGAGGCGAAAATTAACCTCCCTGACCTCGCAAGGTCAAATCCAAAAATGGAGCCAGCCACACGGCATGGTCTTATCGTAAGCAAGGGTGAAACAACTTTACAGCTTCAAGGCTCTTGGGTATCGCTTGATCATGTCGCGTGCCTTTTTTCAACAAGTTGCCTTTATCTGCCTCCTTTTCATGATGCAAACTGGTTGCACGACCTCGACCATCGTGAATCTGACGCCGCCTTCACTGCCAAGGAATGCAGAGGGGCTCTACCGGTTTGAGGCTAGCTGGGAGAGCAATCAGCGCTCCATACGTGATGAATCGCTTGAAGCATTCGTCGTGATGGATGGGGTCCAATATCCCATGGAGCCTGTGCCAGTGACCCACCATCGATGGGAAGCATTGATTCCATTGGATCAAAAACGGGCCTTGCAACATTACCATTTCAAGTTTGTCTACCAGGCTAATCAGTTTCCCCAAGCAAGGCCTGATAGCCTGCGAACCGACCCCTTCTCCCTGGAAATAATCGAGCCGAACCAGCCTTAGAGGTCGTCAGGGTGAGGCCTTTTGGAGGTGGGGATGATCAGGCACCCTCCATTGCAGGGTTTGGCCCAAGCCCTGCTCAACCCTGAGGGTTTCTTGGGTGATGTTCAGGGTAATGGCCCCGCTCCGCCCTGTGCTCAGAA
>JALRAZ010000528.1 GCA_023257935.1 Verrucomicrobiota bacterium | reverse complement strand
CTTACCGTCTTGGGAGGTCGCCAGGAAATCTCCCCCATGGTGCCGGAAAAGATCCAGCAGTTGGGCGTGGCCATAGATGCATGCCAGATGAATGGGTGTCAACTTGAGCTGTGTCCAAGGTGCATTGCAGTCAGCCCCGTTTCGAAGGAGCAATTGCACGATAGCCTCATGCCCAGCTGTGGTGGCCAGGTGCAACATGGTGGACCCATCATGAATCCTGGCATGCACATCCTGGCCTTGTTTCAATGAAGCCTCGACTGTTGCCAAATCTCCCTGCTTGATGGCTGAAACCACGGTGGGTGGGATACCACCTTCGGGCAAGGCGAAGGCCGAACCAGCTGGTTCTTGGTTGGCCTGCTTGGTGGGCTGGCTGGATGGTTCCCCAGAAACGATGAGCTCCTGATCTTGAACTTGCGATGCTGAGACAGCTTCACGCTGATTGCTGTTTGGCTGAGAAGTGACCTCAGAAGGTTCAGACACCATGGGACCGGGATTGCCCTCAACAGTCTGGTCGCCGGAAATCGATTGCCGCGGTGATCCTACTGCTGAGGAGATTGCTTGGGCAGCATCCTGATCCGGGCCAGAGCCACAGCCGCCCACCACCCCAAAGCATGCCAGCATCGCTATTGTAAGCAGTTTTGTCGAATTCATGACTGATTGGCTACTCGACTCACAGGTGCTTTGACAAGCGCATTAGTTCAACAGCGTTGATCGGCTACCCAAGATAACACCTCAGAACCAGGTCCGGCTCTGAGGTGTTTCTAAGGCCATTGAATCAGCTCTGGGATAAGTTATTCAGCCACCGCGCGAGCAAAACCAATGGGAGCCTTCGTGGTGTCCCAAATGAGTGGGCTAGCGCTATCATCGGCCATAGTCACCCAAGGACCTCTAGGATCATCAGCCAATTGAAGGGTGCCCACCCATTGAATGATCAAATTGCCGTCACTTTGGGTCAGGGAGATCTCAGGGGTGACATCGGCAACCGGGAGAGCGCTGCGATAGGCTCGAATGGCGCTTGGATTGGAGGCATCATTGACCAGGTGCAGTTGACGATCTTTGATGGAGTAAAACTCCAGCATCAACCCTTGCTCCTGACCAGGCGATGACTGAAACCAGAGAATACGGACAGGATATAACCCGGCTTTGGGTGCCACGATATCAAACACCTGCCCGCGCGCGTAGTATGTCGGCACTCTTTCCGATCCGTCAGAGTTATCAAACAAGCTTAAGATTGGGCCATCGGTTTGATGACCAGCGCTTACTTTATGGCCTCCTTCGGAAAACAGGCCAAATTGATGGTAGCCAGCAGACAGATCGAGATAGGTTTCAAGTTCGATCACAACACCCTCCAATTGAGGGGCTCCAATATCAGAGAGCACAGGGAAGAGTTGGTCCTGAGGGAAGTTCAACACCGCATCTCCTTGATCGGCCAAAGCATACCAGTTGATCACCCCATCCAAGGACACCTCTTCACTTTCCCATTCGTTGTAATTAGTGGTGGCTTCATTGTAATAAACGAACCCGCCTTCATCTTTGAGCTCTCCAGCCAACTGCTGTTCAGCAAGCTCGGCAATATCCCCGTGAACACTTGGGGTTTCCATAGGCTGCCAGCTACTGATCATAGTGAAGGTGGCCATAAAACCCGCATCACCGTTAGGATCCATCGCACCTCTGGAGGCCGTGGGCAGGACCGAGTATTTGGAGACGTTGATCGCAAAATCCTGACTCTGGGACTGTCCTCCCACTTTGCCAGAGATGTTCACTGCCTGAACCGTATCAACCGGAAGCAAGGCACTAAATCTACCCTCGATGGTTGTGACACCATCTACCTTGGATGCACTCAGCATGACGGTATTGCCACCCTGTTCAGCCGTGAATGAATTTGGATCCACCACAGCCTCCCCTTCATCGGTAAGGATCAGGGTGAAGCCATAGCCATTACCATTGAACTGGGATTCGATCTCAAAACCTTGATTCGATCCCGCGGAGAGGGTCATGGCAGCCGATTCAGCCCAGTCTACCTGCCAACCATTGGAAGCGCCCTCTTGAAAAGCTGATACGGCAATGGTTTGCCCCAGGGCGATTCCTAGATCCGAAAGGCTCAAGGTGCCAGTAATGG
>JALRAZ010000521.1 GCA_023257935.1 Verrucomicrobiota bacterium | reverse complement strand
GGCCAATGATCCCGACCTGCATCTTTGTTGACCTTGGGCGTGCGACCAAACTCGCCCAGACAAATAACCATCGTCTTTTCAGCACTACCTCGTTCATGCAGATCACGGATGAGCGCGGCCAGACCTTGATCCAGCTTGGACATGAAAGACCCTTTGTATGCCTTGAACAGGTTGGTGTGGTTGTCCCAACCGCCATAATACACCGTGACAAAGGAGACACCCACCTCGGTGAGCCTCCTTGCCATCAGCAGGCGCTGTCCTAAGTCATTGCGCCCGTAACGGTCTCGGATTTTCTCGGGTTCATCGCTGATTTGGAAGGCCCGCTGAGCTTCAGGGGATGTGACTAGCTGGGTACCTTGCTCGTAAAACTCATCAAAGCTTATTGCGGGATCTTCAGCCATGGCGTCTTGGATTCGCCTCATGTTGTCCAGTGAGGCACGCAATTGGCGTCGCTTCTCAGCCCTGGCTTCGCTGATGGAGGCTGGTAGGACCACGTCTCGCACCCGGAAATGCTCCCGATTGGGGTCTCCATCGACCACGAAAGGCGCATGTTGTCCCCCAAGGAAGTTGGGACCACCCGAGCGAGAGACTCTTGGCAGACTCATGTAGGCTGGCAAGCCCTGACGGATACCACGCTCATGGGACACCATGGAACCGAAGCTCGGGTGGAAGGTGACGAATGCACCACATGAAACGGGAACCGGCGTTGGAGCCCCAGTCATCATGTAATGGTTGCCTCCGCCATGGTTGGGATCCTTGTGGCAAATGGAACGAATGACGGATACCTTATCCATGACCTTCGCCAGTTGGGGGACCGCTTCACTGAAATGGACACCCGGGACAGAAGTTCGCAGCGTGGAAAAGTCTCCGCGTATGTCTTGTGGCGCTTCTGGTTTGGGATCAAATGTTTCGTAATGAGACGGGCCACCATCCAGCCAGACAAGGATGCAGCGGGTATCATTGGCTGAAGATTGCTTGGAATCCCTAGCGGCTCGAAGGCGCAAGCCATCGGCCAGCCCCAGGCCTAGGGTGCCACCCAGTCCGAGTTGAATGAAATCCCTTCGGCTAAGTCCCTGACAGTTGCTTGTGATGCGGCTCATGGTTGAATTATTTCAGTGGTTGAAGACGAATTCGGCACTGTTAAGAAGGGCCCAGATCAAATCCTCCAGCCCCTCCTGGTGAGAGGCACCTTCGAAGGCAGCGCCAGCCAATTTGGATTCTGCCATATTGGGGTAACGGTTAAAGAGGGTCAGGTAAATTTCTTCCAACAAAGATTCCTTGCTCATATTGCTTTGGGCAAGTCCATGAACCCAACCCTTGTCGGTATGTAATTTTTGCTGAAGTTTTTCCGAGTGCATGAGGTGCAGCGCCTGCACGACACTTGGGGTATTGATGCGTTCACAGGGAGGATCCGAGCTAGAGTTGGGACGATCAAAGGCATCCAGAAACTGGGATTCTATTTTGAAGTTCCATGTCTCCACGGCTCGTGAACCTGGTGGCATGCCCTCAAAGCTTTCACCCACTTGAGTGATGTCACTGACCGCATCAAGCAATACTTCAGCGGGTAAGCGCTTGCGATAATACCGCGAAAAGTATCGGTTATCACTTAAATTAGTCTCATTCGGGAGGGAGCTGGATTGATAGAGCCTGGAGGACATGATGGTGCGCATCAGATGTCGCAGGTTATAGCCGTTGTGGATAAAGTCTTCGGCAAGGGCGGTGAGCAGGGTCTCATGTACAGCTGGATTGCTTGTTCGAAAGTCATCCACAGGATCGACAAAGCCCTTCCCAAAAAAGACGCTCCAGACTCGGTTGACAATGGCTTGAGCGAAATAGGGGTTGTCTGGGCGGAGCATCCAGTCGGCCCACGCATGCCTCGGATCGGTCAGCTTGTCGTAATCAAGGCGATCGCCGCCTGGAGGGGTAGGCTGCATGATTTCTTCACTACGCGGATGCCGGACTTCTCCGCCAGGCTGAAAATAAAATGTTTCGGTTCCTGCAGAAATTGGCGGTGAGACACCCGCCCCCTTTTGCTTCACAGACTGGAAGATGGCAGCGGTTTGGTAGAAGTCTTCCTGCCCCCATTTCTCGAAGGGGTGATGGTGGCATTTGGCACATTCCAAACGTACGCCTAGAAACAGCTGACTGAAGAGGACTGTGCGGTCCTCGGGCGTTCGTTTGTCGCGATAAATAGAAGCCGGTGTGAGGGCATGATTGCTTCCCTCCAGAGTCAGGATGGAACGGACAAAAGCATCCCAGGGCATGTTGGCCCGGAAGCTTTGCCTGACCCATTGGTCAAACATGAAAACACTTTTGATGCCGGCCCGGTCAGGATTGGGACGCAATAGGTCAGTCCATTTGATAGCCCAGTGATCGCCTATCCACCTGTGATCAAGCAAGGAGTCAATCCACTGATTTCTTTTTTCAGGATCCTGGCTTGAAAGAAAGGCGCGAGCCTGCTGGGCAGTGGGTAGCACCCCGACCGCGTCCAGCGAGCTACGACGGATGAATTCGCTTTCCGAGCAGAGGGGGGAAGGCAGGTAGCCCAATTCCTGAAGCCCTTGAAAGGCCAGTTCGTCGATCAGATTATTCCGCGGCAAGGCAGCAAATTGTTCGGCAAGGGGAGCTTGTTCGTGTTCTCGAGGGATGACCCAGCGAGCCTCGGCAAGTTTACCAGAAAACCGTGCAATGAGGACGGCGCTACCGCAGCGCTCACCGGTCGAGGCTAAACCGTTTTCTTCGACATCCAGCAATTCCTTATCAGAGCTCTGCCACTCAGTCAGGTGAGTGACATCGCGTTCAGATCCATCATCGTATCGGGCAACAACCATCGATGTCAGCCTTGAGTTGGCCCGCAATTTGCCCCCACTCGGGTAGAGGGAGATGCCTGTTAGCTCTGGAGCGGCATCATGATGATAGACCATTCCAGACTGAATCCATGTGATCAATTGCTTGTGAAACGGACTATCTTTTTCTAGGGCCTTGCCGCCTTCGTGTGGGATCTCAAGCGTGGGTTTCATCAGCAACAAGCTGCGTTCAGCTTGTCCCGGAAAAATGCGCCTTCCGCGGCCCTCGAGCACGATCTGACGGTAGTCTGACTCCGGATCATAACCAAAGACTGAAAGTTCAAATCCATTCCTCCCACCTGGTTTGGCATGGCAAGCGCCATTGTTGCATCCGCTCTTGGTGAGTATGGGCTGGATATCGTCTACAAAGCTGGGTTCGCTTCGCCTTTCAGGAGGGGGAGGTAGGATTTGTATTTGAACCGAGGCCAGTTGCCGGCCTTGGTGGTCATGAGCTTCCAGTCTCGTGACGCCCTCTTCGAGAGCAAGCCAACCGTTGTCGGTTTCACCAAGTAGTGGTGGCTCAACCGATTCACTCCAAATCACTTGCTGACTCAAGTCTTGATGCTCCCCGTGCTTGCCTAATTGCCACGCAAGTAGGCGGTGCCAGCTTGAACCGGTTGAAATCCTGATATTTTTTGGGAAGCCTACGACCGAATCAGCGCTGATGACTGGGGAATGGGTGTCAGCTTTGGGAGACCCAGTCTCGGATGCGACAAGAGAAAGGCAGGTGGTCAGGAAGCAGATTCCAGACATGACAAATCCCCACCATAATCCGCGTTTGGTGAGGTAAGGGAGCATCGATAAAATATGAGGCGAATGAGGCGATCTGGCAAGCCTGTAAGCGTAGGCCTCAGGGTCATCTAGGGCCTAGGAATCACTGGCCTGCTGTTCCAGGATCTTATCAATGGTGCTGTCTAGTAGTCCGGCGTAATCATCGACCGCCATGCATCGTGGGTCGGGTTCACCTTTTGCTTCATAGAGCCAGCCGTCCTGATAAGGGGAGTCAGACACACCGGAAATAGCCGTCTCCAGCAGGGGGTTGCTCGCCACAAATTGGCCGTTTATCACAGCATAAAGATCAGAAATCGCCTTGAAGCCTTCTAACCAACCAATGATCTGGCCATGCTTGATGAGATCTCCTTGATTGAGTTCAAAACCTAGGTCGACCATTTCCCCGAGCATACGCGTGGCAAACTTGGTGATGCCCACCCGCCATCGCTTGGGCTCAATTTCCTCAGCCCAAGCATGTGTGGGACTGTAGAGGTAGTTCATCGGAAGATGAGTGACGAAGGTCGAGCGCTTGTAGAATTTTTTCTTTTGGGACGGTGTTTGGCTCAAAGTGGTGACAGAAGTAATCGGACTTGGGCTGACTTGCAAAGTAAAATGAGTCGAAATTTGGCTTGATGTCAGGCGATGCATTGGGTTTACGCTCTAAAGGGTTGCGGGTGATTTCACGCATGTCAGGCCTCTTGCAAGGGCCCTCCGGCTGGTCACCCCCTCATGCCATCAATCCCATGCCAACTTACGAATATTTGTGCGAGAAATGCGGGCTCGAATTTGAGCATTTCCAGTCTATGAAAGACGATGCCTTGACAGTCTGCCCCAAGGAGGTTTGTCCTGCCAAAAGGTGGGCCAAAGGCAAGGTCAAGCGTGCCATCGGATCCGGGGCTGGATTGATTTTTAAGGGATCGGGTTTCTACATCACCGATTACCGAAGCGACAACTACAAGAGCGCTGCAAGCAAGGACAAGCCTTCTTCGGATTCAGCCAAGGAGTCCAAGAAGACCAAAGCTGATTCCAAGGCCAAGAAAAAGGCCTGAAGCAGTTTTGCCATGCACAGCACGCATGCCACCTCCCCAACAATTGGAGCTCAATTATCATTTGGGGCAGGGTTGTGGTTCCTGATTGGGTGCTTTGCTCTGGCCTGGACCCAACCGGCACTCAGAGGCGAAAGCCTGCGCAGTGTCAGCGGGCAGTTTTTGATTTCCTGGTCCAGTGATCGTTTCTACACACCGGAACTGACTCCTGCTGAGCGCAACGAGGGCTTGATTGCTCTGACCCCAGAGTTAGTCAGCTTGACAGCTGAACAGGTCAAAAGTCAGATCCTGCAAGTGCTGGAGCTTGGTGATCATTGGAAACAAAACATACGCATCACCCTGCGATCATCACTTGTAGAGCAGGAACCACTTGTCTTACTGCCGACACGTTTTGCTGATGGTTGGGGGTTTCGTCTGTTGCTTTATCCCAAATTGAAGGAGGCGCAGTGGATCCGCAGTCTGGTGCAGATTATGCTGCTGGACCTGATCAATCGTCCATCCCCCGAGAGGATGTGCTCGCCACCCTCTTGGCTGGTTGACGGGCTCTGGCAGGAAATGCTCCAGACCGCTATCACCAACCCTTCAATGAGTCTGGATGATATCCTGGCACCAGGGCAGCTCAATACCTCTGACGAGCGATTCAGGAGCTACGTGCTGAACAGCGATTCGACCAGCCTTGCCCGAGCCTACTTGAAAACCGTTCAGCCGATTGCTTTGGAAGATCTCCTTCTGAGTGAAGACTCAGGTCTCAATGATCTCAGATTACGTCACTCATCTCACTTGCTATTCCATGGGTTGAGCCTGACGCCTGAAGGGGTCGCTGGAATCCAGCGCTTTATTGGAGGCATGTCTGGTTATCTGAATTGGCAGAGTGCCTTTCACTTGGCCTTCGCTCAATCTTATCCCAACATGCTACAACTGGAAAAAGCCTGGGCCCTTCAGATAGCTGCGCTAAGTCAATATAATCCACGACGCAGGGCTGACATGCAGCGCAGCCTTGAGGTGATTGAGGAGGTGCTGACTCCCCAGGCAAAAGTGGCTCTTCGTGAGAATGAGCTGCCTGTCTATGAGCGTTTTTCTCTTGAGACGGTCCTCCAGAGATGGCCCAGCCAGGCACGAGATAATCAGGTGCGTCAAATGCTTGAGAGGTTAGGGGAACTCAAGCAATGGACGGTGTTTGAATGTGGTCCACTGATTGATGACTACATTGAGTTGCTTCAGGGGTTTTTGGAACAGGTGCCTCAAATAGGCTTAGATCCAGTTCGAAAAGGTGAGCTGCCTCTACGTGAGGGCGTGCTTGTGTCGCGCACCATCAGGCGTCTAGTTCAAATCGAAAAACGTCGCCAACTGATGGCGAATCAATTTCGCGAACTAGATCGCCAAGCATCTGCAGTGAATCTGGGATCCTGATCATCGCGGTAACCACGCAAAGCTTGCGGATTGCCACTCTTTCTCTTTTCGCGACTCCAGTAATTGACAACCTTGCTGCCGGTAGGTTGATTGAACGGCCGGAAATTGTTCGATCAGGATGCCGGCCAGTAATAAGTAACCGCCAGGTTTTAATCTGCCGAGGATGCTGGCATGGTGTGCTTTGAGTAGATCATGGGTCAGATTGGCGCAAATCAGATCGTATTTTGTTTTGACCACTGGCTTCATCTTTTCCAGGTCGCTGCGGGTAAAATCAATTTGATGGCTTACTTGATTGAGCGCCGCATTTTCTCGAGAGACCTGGATGGCGTCAGGGTCATAGTCAAAGGCCTTGATGGGAGCGTATCCCAGACATGCTGCGGCAATGGCTAAAATGCCAGAACCCGTTCCGATATCCAGCATGGAGGGTTGATCCATGGAGGGTTCAAGACGTTCGAGTTCTTCGAGACAAAACCGAGTCGTCGCATGCTGCCCAGTGCCAAAACTCAGCCCAGGATCCAGGGTGATCACCGCCTGCCCGCCGCGAGCCTTGCGTTGGGACCAACTGGGTTTAATCAGCAGTCGCTTGCCAATTTCAATGGGCTTGAAATGAGCCTTCCAAGATTCACGCCAGTCTCGTTCTTTGATTTGTCTGCAACGAAAGGTAATTGAATGAGCTTGATGCCAGTCAGGAAAGCAGGAGGTAAGGAGTTCCTTGATCTGTTTAGCTCGATCCCGGTTCCATTCCTGGCGCTGGGTGATGAATGCTGAAATTTCAGCCATGTCCGACTCGAGTGGACAGTAGGACGAAGCTGCCTGGCCCAAGATCATCGAAAGGATTTCCGTGGCCGGCTCCTCCAATGGGACTGGGACTTGAAAGGACACTTGCCAGACACAAGTGTCCCCATGGGTTGTTTGAAGGCCGGTCATGGACTTTGAAGCAGGTTAGGCGTAAAAGGTTGGGTGACTATCCTTGCTCGATGGCATGCTGCTGAAGTTCGCAGAGTTCGGCGATGCCCTTAGCTCCATAGGCAAGCAGCTGCTGGAGTGATTCATGGCCGAAGGTTCCTTTTTCGCCGGTTCCCTGAACTTCGACATACTGTCCTTGATCGGTCATGACCAGATTCATGTCGACATCGGCATTGACATCTTCTTGATAATCCAGATCAAGCAGGGGGATGCCGTTGACCACGCCCATGCTCACCGCGGCCACCCCATGAATGATGGGACTCTGCTTGAGTGTGCCAGCTTTCATCAGCGCCCCAATAGCCAGTCCTAGGGCCACATAGCCACCTGTGATCGAAGCGGTTCGCGTGCCTCCATCGGCTTGGAGGACATCACAGTCTACCCAAATTGTCCTGGGTCCCAAACGTTCAAGGTCCACGGCTGCTCTGATCGCCCGTCCAATGAGACGCTGGATTTCCTGTGAGCGACCATCGATCTTGCCCCGCGAAGCATCCCGTTGTTTGCGCGTCAGGGTGGAGTAGGGAAGCATGGAGTATTCAGCGGTGATCCACCCTCCCTCTTTTTTTTGCTCCTTCATCCAACGGGGTACGTTTTCTTCGATGGTGACCCCACAAACCACGCGGGTTTGGCCCCATTCAATCAGCGTTGACCCTGTGGCATGTGGGGCAATGTGATTGTTGAATCGAATAGAACGTAGTTGGTCAGGAGAACGGTTTTCTGAACGAACTTGGGTGCTGTCATCTATCATGCAACAGGGATCGTGCCAAAGGGTTGCCTTCATGGCAATCGGATAGCTGAGGGTGATTCGGGAAACCGCTGCTTGTGGGCTCGCCAAGGGGTCGATTCAATGATTGAAATGATCTGATTTGTTGTTAGTGTCCTCACTCATAACCCGCTTACCATGATGACTATGCGCCACCCCATGTTCACATCCTGCTTGAGCGTTGTTGCGGGATGCTTGATGGCCTCCTCCTTGATTGCCCAGACAGGCTGGGAAGCATGGAACGAGGATCCGCTTGTTCGACCCGATGACAACCGGTTTACCCCGACGGTTGTGATGCAAGGACCACTCAATGAACCCATGGCTTTTGAAGTCCTGGCAGATGGCAGGATTTTCTTAATAGAACGGCGCGGTGGGATTCGCTGGATTGATCCGGTAGATGGTCAACTCAAGTCGGTGGGCTACCTGGATGTCAACACTGAGGGAAACAATGAGCAAGGGCTAGTCGGCATGACTTTGGATCCCGACTTCATCGACAATGGCTGGATCTATACCTACTATTTTCACCCTGAAGAGCCCAAGGCAATCATCAGCCGCTGGTCGATCAAGGATAATGTGCTGATCGCCAACTCGGAAAATGTCCTGATCGAGTTCGATGCCCAGAGAGAAACTTGTTGCCACACCGGAGGTGGCATGACCTGGGATGCCCAAGGCAATCTCTACATCACCATCGGCAACAACACGGGCAATAACCAGGCGGCACACACCGATGAACGCCCTGGACGGAGTAGCTGGGACGATCAGCGAGGCACAGCCAACACCAATAGCATGGAAGGCAAGATTCTTCGCATTCATCCTGAGCCCGACGGCACTTACTCGATTCCTCCAGGAAACCTTTTTCCTCTTACCACCCCCAACACCCGACCCGAGATCTACACCATGGGGCATCGCAATGCTTGGAGGGTATCGGTCGATAGCAAGACGGGTTGGATTTACTGGGGAGAAGTTGGGCCTGATGCACGAGAAGATAGTGACATAGGACCCAAAGGATATGACGAGTTCAACCAGGCCAGGGGTCCTGGTTTCTTCGGCTGGCCCTACTTTGTGGGAGACAAGGCTTACCCGGTCATGGACTATGCAACCAGCCTTCCAGGTAATAAGAAGGATGCACGGAATCCAACCAACCTATCTCCCAACAACACGGGTTTGGTTGAATTGCCTCCGCTGCAGCCTAGTTTCGTCTATTACCCTTATGATGCTTCCGAGCGCTTTCCTGAAATGGGAACCGGTGGGCGATCGGCAACGGGGGGGCCTATTTATCGGCGCCGGGACCGTCCCGATGCCCTCAGACCATGGCCTGCCTACTTCGAGGGTAAATGGCTTGCAGCAGAGCTCTCCAGGCGGGCTATTTTCCTGATCGAAATGGATGAACACGGTGATTACAAGTCTCTGGAACGTTTTCTCCCCGACTACCGACCGGTGGAGCCCATAGACATGAAGTTTGGCCCAAACGGCGATCTTTATGTGCTGGAATATGGGGGACGCTGGTTCCAGGCTAGCCCTGAAGCTAAATTGGTGAGGATTGCCTACGAAGGGGGCAATCGCCAACCTGTGGTAAAAATCACCTCAAATCGTATCGGGGGTATACCTCCGATGGAGGTCAAACTTTCTTCGGAGGGAACTTACGATGCCGACCACGATGAGCTTGTCTATCGTTGGGAAGTGACTGATGCGGGAGGGAACCAACGGGTTTTCCTCGAACCCAATCCGGTGGTGCAGATTGATTCGGTCGGCACACACCTGGCCTCACTCAAGGTGACTGATGCTGACGGGGCCTTCAGTTCGGCCAGCCTCGCCATCGTCTCTGGCAACGCGCCCCCTGAGGTGGGTATTGAAATCGCTGGCAACCAACAGTTCTACTTTCCAGGCAACCCAGTCGCTTACGCAGTGCAGGTTCGAGATCGTGAAGATGGTACCTTAGCCGACGGGGGTATCAAGCAAGATGCGGTGGCCTTCAGCATCGCTATGGTGGATGCTAGTTTTGATCCTGGTAGCCTGAGTCAGGCTGCGGAGGAAGATCCTGCCGCTGCTCAATTTCCAGTGGCCTTTGGGTTGATGGCACGTGCTAATTGTCAATCCTGCCACAAGACAATAGGAACCTTGGTTGGACCTGGTTTTGACATGATTGCCGAGCGTTACCTCAACCAACCAGAAAGTATCGACACACTGGCTGCCAAAGTGGTTCAGGGAGGACGTGGTGTTTGGGGGGAGGTGCCCATGCCGCCCAATGCTCTGATCACTGAAACTGAGGCTCGTGAGATCCTTAAGTATGTGCTGAGCGTCGGACAGCAAAGCACGAAAACGCCCCTCACTGGACACTACGAACCCGCAGCCTCAGAGACTTCCAATGTAGGGCCAGCAAATCGCCGTCGTGGTCCATCGACCCTGCCTAGCATGTTCATGCAGGCCTCCTATCGTGATCGCGGTGATGACCTGGCTGCTCCTCTTGCTGACCGAGATTACCGCTTGCTTGCCGCCCCCGAACTGGATCCTCGCAGTGCAGATGAAACACATCGGGCTGCGGTGCAGCGCTTTGGGGTCTCCGTGCAGCATGGAGGGTATCTTCTGTTCAAGGAGGTTGATATGACTCAGGTGGGGCAGCTTGCATTCAGCGTCATGGCCTCATCACGGATGAATCATGCCGGCGGAACCCTTGAGGTTCGTCTTGGTGACGTCAACGGTCAGCTGCTTGGCACGGCCGAGGTTCTCCAGCCCGATGGCGCTCAAGGGGGTCAGCCCAGGGGCTTCAGCCGCCCCGCACCCATCAAGGTGCCTTTGGTTGAGCAACCTGGATTGCAGGATTTATGCTTGGTGTTTGTCAATCAACAGGCAGCCGAGGAACAGCCTCTGATGTCCTTGAGTGGCGTGGCACTTGAGTCCCTTTGAAGCCCAGTCCCTATGCAACCTTCACGTTAATCACAATCCTATCATGAAATCCCTATCTCGAAGACAATTCCTCACCCACAGCGCTGCTGGGCTTGCCCTCTGGCAGGTGCCTGGCTTATTTGCCGAACAACTCGCCCTGACGCCCAAAGCCACGGAAGGGCCTTTTTACCCTGATAAGCTGCCCCTTGATACGGATAACGATTTGATCATCGTCAATGATCAATTGACCCCCGCTGTGGGCGAGGTCACTTGGCTGAGTGGTCGCGTTTTGGATCGTCAAGGCAATCCAGTCCCACACGCCGTCGTTGAAATTTGGCAATGCGATGGCAAGGGTGTCTATTACCACTCAGGAAGCGGTGAGGCCCTTGAGCGCAGGGATACCCACTTTCAGTGCTTTGGTCGGTTTTTGACAGGCAGCACAGGCGAGTATCTGTTTCGTACCATCAAGCCAGTGCCCTACCCGGGCCGGACCCCTCACATCCATTATAAGATTAAGCGTCATGGGAAAGAATTGCTGACCACCCAGTGCTACATCAAAGGGCATCCTCAAAACCCTGGTGATGGGATATGGAAACAGATCACCGATCCACGCCAGCGTGAAAACGTGACCGTGGAGTTTCAGCCGCTGTTAGAAGAGGGTGTGCATCAATGGGCGGCTCGCTTTGATGTGGTGCTAGGATGGACGCCATCGGCTTCATGAAACCCGAGTGCTCCTTGTCTCACCTAGGGCTGCATCAACCTGGCCGGCCTCAGATCTGGGTTGCTTGTTTGATGCTGTTATGGGCCCACCTTTTTGTGCCACCGGCTTTGATTGGCGACTGGCCTGGTTGGCTGGGGCCGCAAGGTAACAACCATGTCAAGGATGTGGTATTCGATCCAGACTTGTCTGGCTACCGTGTTGCCTGGGAGAAACAGGTCGGATTGGGATATGCCTCGGTGACCCTTAGCGGGGATCGTGCGCTGACTCTGGGTCACGACGGAGATGCTCAGGAGACCCTTTATTGCTTTCACACGGTCACGGGTGCTGAGTTATGGCGCCATACCTACCCTGGTGAACTGATTCCGCGCATGCACAAGGGTGGACCCAATGCCTCAGCCACGGTCCACCAGGAAAGGGTTTATGCTCTTAGCAAGGACGGGCTTTTGCAGTCACTTAGCCTGGAGTCAGGAGAGCTGATCTGGAAGGTGCGCCTGACAGACATCCTGAATATGCCGGTTCCAGGTTGGGGTTTTGCCAGTTCCCCGATTTGGCATCATGAGGGGCTTTACCTTGCCGCAGGCAAGGTGGCCCGTTTGGACCCTGAGAGTGGCACGGCACAATGGGTGGCTGAAGAAGCCTACCACCCAGGCTATGCCACACCTGTTTTGTTCGGAGCGGGAGCCCAAAAATGGCTGGCTGCCATGGATGGGAAGGGAATCAGTATACGAGACCCAATCAGTGGTCGGGAATTGGCTAGACACTCCT
>JALRAZ010000113.1 GCA_023257935.1 Verrucomicrobiota bacterium | reverse complement strand
GTTCAAGTACCTGTGAGAAACCGCTGTCAGTTTAGTTGGTATTGTGATGGTAAAAGTGACGACCCACATGATAGCGATGCTTGGAATGAGTCTGTACTTATTTCAGCTCAACTTTTAAATGATGGAAGATATCGTGGGTTGACTGAAGGCTTGTGCTCGCTCCCTCAGGGCTGACCAGTCTGATTGTTGTAGTATGGCCTGACTGATCAGTGAGGACCCAACCCCCAAGGCATGGCAACCAGCTCTTAGAAACGCTTCCATGGTGTCAAGGTTGACGCCCCCAGTGGGTACAATGGGCAGGTGTGGCAAAGGTGCTTTGAGAGCTTTGATGTAGTTGGGGCCTAGCCCATCTGCCGGGAAAATTTTGATGAGGTCCGAGCCTGCCTCATGGGCAAGTTGAGCCTCAGTAGGAGAATAGGCTCCGAGCATAACTGGGCATCCGGCCCGGTGGCAGGGTTCGAGTAAGGAGGGTCGCATGATAGGGCTGACTACAAACTGGGCTCCGGCATCCAGTGCTTGGTGGCACTGATCTAGATTCAATACGGTCCCCGCGCCAATCACGGCCGTATCGCCCAGGGCCTTGACGACTCCTGCAATGGCCTGCGGGGCGCTCGGGGTGGTGAAGGTGATTTCTATGGCCCGAATACCCCCCTCTAGGAGTGCCGCAGCAAGAGGCATGACCTGTTGAGGGGACCTTGCTCGCACGACAGCAATCAATCCTGCCTTGCCAAGCTCGGTGACGATGGTCTTACGCTGATTCATCATGACGACTCCTGCAGTCTTAACCGACTCGCTCGCTTGATGGAAGGCAAAGTGCAGGGGGATAAAAAAGTCAATTCAGTCCTTGATCCGTGGCGGGCCATAGTCTTAAATAATCTCCTCAGGGAGCGAGTGTAGCTCAGTTGGTAGAGCGCAACCTTGCCAAGGTTGATGTCGAGAGTTCGAATCTCTTCACTCGCTCCATTTTTGTGTACTTCTCCAGGCATTCGCCTGAGTTGAATGCCTTGGCCTCGCCCTAACTCAGCCCCTCGGCTTTCCCAATTTTCTCACGCATTGAGGTAAGCTTCAAAGCCTGCTGGAAACTAGGAGAAGACAAAAAAACATTGCAATGAGGGTCGGAGTCTCTAAGTAAAAGGCGGTGGCAAGTGGTTTTGAAAGTAGGCTGAAGCTTCAGCAGGTATTTTGGTTTGGCGTGATAGGCCTCTGTGCCATCATGATGGGTTTCTACCTGGCGTCCAATCTCTTTACCTTGGCCTTCGCGCTGGTCGCCATAGCCTGGCTTTTTCTGCTACCCTATCATGCCAACTTGGCTGTTTACCTTTCGCTAGCGACTTACACCTCGGCCCTGATCCTACCTTATTTTCCAGGGAGGCCCTACATGTGGGAGTTTGCTGCGCTCCTCGGATGGTCTGGTTTGATCATCACCATTTCGCTGCGGAAATACGCCACCGATGCGTCCGAGGTTATCCGCCAGCATCGCTGGCTTTTTGTGGGGATGATTGGCTATTGTCTGGTCCTGCTCATCACCATGTTTTATCGAGGGGTTGGCCTCAACATCATGGGAAGCCAGCAGATGGGGGGGCGATTCTACTTTCAACAGTTTACCTCAGCTATCTTTCCTTTGCTTTTCATCATGCTGCGGCTTAACGAACGGCTACTCTTGCGTTTGTTTGTGCTGCAGTGCCTCCTGACGACAACCTATTTCGTCTCGGACTTCATCTTTGCCGGTGGCCGTGGTGGAGGCCTTTGGTTTATCCTCAATTTTTTTGAAATTCCCGGCGATGCGGCGAGTTTTGAGCGTATGGCCCAGCAATTTGGTATCCGTCGCTATCAGTCTCTCAATAATGTCAGCCAGGGCTTGATCTTCTTGATCTTGATTTTCCATCGCTTGAGGGACTATTTCACGGTCAAGGGGCTCTATTTAATTCCCCTCACTTTGGGATTCTTTGGTATGGGCCTGCTCAGTGGACACCGCTACTTGTCTCTCATCCTGATGGTAGCATTCGTCTTCATCGCTTTTTGTCAGAAATTTTACCGGCTTACAGACCTGATCACCTTGGGAGCCATCGGTCTGCTTGGGCTGCTCGTGGTGATTGCGAACATCCAGAAAATGCCGCTCTCCGCTCAGCGCGCGCTTTCCTACCTGCCAGGAGTCAAAATCAATAGCATGGCTCGCTCCGATAGCTCAGGCACGCTTGAGACGCGCCGATTGCTCCGAGAAGAGGGGATGAAACTCATGCCCCAATACCTATGGATGGGCCGAGGATTCGGGGTGCCAAGTCGTGATTTCTCCTACAAATGGGATCCCACGCAAGTGACCATTCATGTCAATCAGGGGCGTTTTTACAATGGATTCATCGGGCTCATGGTCAACACAGGTATCTTCGGCACGCTTTGCATGATCTTATTTCTGGGGGCAGGGACTTTCATCGCCTGGCGTCTCATGCGGTTTGTTCGGCATTATGGTGTGGAGGATCACTTTTCTCGCATGACCTGTATCGTGGCTAGCACTTGGATGGCTAACATCATTGCCTTCTTTATTTTTCACGGAGATGCTGAGTATGCCATGAAGACCTTCTCATTGCAGGCAGGCCTCATGCTTGCCTGCCGTCGCAACCTGCTTGCAAGGCTCCGAGAAGAGGACGCCAATGAACCTCTTGAGGCTGGACACGAAGAGGCTCTGCCTGAGCTTGATACTGCCAGACGCTTGAGCCCGGTCTGATGCCTCCTCGCCGGTTCGGCAAAGCGGAATGAGGGGCTGACGCCGAAGCCTCGCCCAGCACTAAATGTCCAAGGTTCAGCAAAAACACCCACTGGAAGGACTGATTTCAGGTCTGACATGCCTGAACCTCTGTCTGGGGCCTCTCCTGTTTGGTGGGGTCTATCCTTCCGGCGTCATGGTATTAAGCTGGTTCGCTGGTGCGGCCCTGATGCTTTGGCTGGTGTTGTTAGGAATCCACAATCGATTTCGTCTGTTATGGCCACCGATATGCTGGGTGGTGATCCTGTTTTTTGTTTATGCGATCTGGCGAGGGCGAGGCCTTGATGCTGCCATCATGTCCCAAGGCGAACAAATACGTGTTGGACTCTACGCGGCAACCTTTCTGCTTGCTGTTAATTTTCTGCATCGCCAGGAAACCATTCAATGGATGGTATTGTCGCTTGTCCTGCTTGCGACTCTGTTGGCCTGTTATGGGATCATTCAGGTCCTGACCCACAGTGATGCGGTCTGGCACCTGACAAAGCCAGCCCAGTATGGCAATCGAGCCACAGCCACCTATTTTTGCCCCAATCACCTTGCTGGCTTTCTTGAAATGATCCTGCCTCTGGGGCTGGCATACCTGTTTGCTGGGCGTTTGAACATGGTCTTCAAGGTGTTTCTGGGCTATGCCTGCTTGGTTATCACTGTGGGTATTGGCCTGACTCTCTCACGTGGTGGTGCGCTGGCCACGGGGGTTTCGGTTTGTTGCTTTTTGCTGCTCTTACTTGGACATCGCAAGTATCGACTTCAGGCAGCTGTTGCGATGCTGGGCCTTTTGGTGGTGGGCTATTTGGTGATGGAACGTGCCGATTTTCTGGGTGAACGATTTCATCAAGCTTTTGAGCGTGAAAATTCTCCTGAGCAGAACGTGCGCCCTCTGATTTGGAAGGCTGGTATGACCATGTGGCAGGATCACAAGTTGATGGGGGCAGGGCCGGGGCAATTTGATGCGCTTTTCCCTTTATATCGACCTGCTGCGGTCCAGGAACGACCTGGATGGATGCATAACGACTACCTCCAGTTGTTGGTGGAATATGGGACTATCGGTGCATCCTTGCTAGCCCTCGGCATGCTTTTGCTGTTAGCCGGTGCGTGGAAAACACGTAAATACGTGCTCAGGCAGGGAAGGGATCTGGGTAACCAGCGTCACAGCAATCGGGCAGCTTTTGTCATGGGGGCATCCATATCGCTCGTGGCTATCGCCGTTCACTCCCTTCTTGATTTTAATTTATACATACCAGCCAATGGCCTTCTGGCGGTGGCGCTTGCTGGCATGCTGGTCAGTCACTTGCGCTTTACCACTGAATCCCACTGGTGGCGATGCTTCTGGCCCAATCGAGTCTTTGCTGCCCTCCTCTGCTTGGGGCTCCTGATGGTGGTTTGTGATCGGATGTCGGCCCGTTTTCTCTCCAGCTATTGGGAGGCTCAGGCCAGGCTTCACCCTAAGGGATCCGATGCCTGGTTGGATGGCCTGTCTCGGGCGGCTCAAGCTCAGCCCGAGCGTTTTGACCTACCTTTTGAGGTAGGGGAGTGGCTTCTGGCGCGCGGTCGACAGTTTCAGGTTGGCCATGAGCAGGATCTGGAAACCTCATTGGCTTGGTTTGATCGGAGTATGCAGGCTTGGCCATCTTACCCCTACGCCTACCTCATGAAGGGGCACGCGTTGGATTCACTGCGCCGGAGCGAGGAGGCTGAAAGCTACTATAAAGTGGCAGCCTCCTTGGATCCCCGCAGCAGCCAGGTCATGGCTTACTGGGGCCTGCATGAAATCGAAATGGGCCAACTTGAGGCAGCCCATGAGAAATTCGAAACCTCCTGGGATTTGCGTTGGTACGGGAACCACCTGGCCAGAGATTATCTGAGAATCCTCAAGCAGCGATTGGATTTGCCACCACTGACCAATCCCGAAACCGGTGAAATCATCCACTAAGGCTGGTTCCCCCGCTACTCCAGATTTGTTTTAGCCGTGCCATCTGGCTGCAGGCCTGAAACAAGCATTGGTCGCAGTCATGGTCCGACTTGCTGCAGAAATCCTGCAGGATTTGGATTAGGCCAATTTGATCGGTAGCTGTTTGAATCCAGTGGTGGTGATCGCTCCCTAGAAGTCTTCTTCTAGCCTGCTCCAATAAGGCGTGATCTTCAAAGCTTGGCCACTGGAGGTAGAGATCTTCGACCTTTTGTTGGGCGCTGAGATCCTCTTGTCGGCTGTAGTGAGCCATGAGCCATGGAAGCAAGGTGCTCAGGGCCAGTTCATTGATGCGCATGCGACCAATCAGGGCCTTAGCATTCTTTAGAGGGCGTCCATGAAGGGTCCAGTGGATTTCCCAGAATGGATCGATTCCTCCCGAGAGCAGTTGATGGAGAGTGCGGCGTGCCTGGTCGGCATCCTGCGTCCCTTCGAACCAGCCCACTACGGCCTGATCAAGAGAAGGCCCCAACAGCCAATGTGCTAGCGTGGCTAGCCTCCTTTGGGGGTGATTCGACGGTCGAATTCCCTGGTTATACCAGATGGCTGCAGGCATGGAGGCTTCGTGGAGCTTGGCTTTATCGACCTGCCAGAACTTCTGCAGTCTGGCCAAATAATCTTGATTGGTTGTAGGGAATGACTCTACGGGTTCTTCAAGAAAACCGCCGCACCCCAGCAACCTGGCCTGCATTGCTAGGAGTTGATCATGAGCTGGGTCCTTTTTTCCCTGCATACCTTGTGTCAAGGCCTCCAGATGCTGGCTGAGGTGATACATGGGCCATTGGTTATGACGATAGCCCATCGAGCAAAAAAGGTGATGCCACAAGGTTGATTGCCCTTCAGCTCGATCCATACGATCTTCGAGGATAGCGGTGAGGCGCCAAAGCCTGGAAAGAGAGGCCTCTCGACTTAATTGCCTGAGGCCCTGCTCCAGCAGGGTTTGCATTGGGGCTCGGCAGGCCTTGGGTAAAACCGAGGGTTCCAGGGGAGGGATCCACAGGGAGTTCTCCTGCAGCGTGGTGCCATCGCGATCGAGGTAATGATCGGCCATGCGAAAGCAAGGAGGGTGTCCCGGGGCATAGGGTTTGCCCTCCCAGGTGACGAGTAACTTAACTTTTGCATAGGCTGAATCGAGATCGCGACGCTGGCCGTGCCAGCATCCTCCCTCAGGATCGAGCATGATGTCTGCTCCAGAAAGGGTCTCCCCATCCATCCTGAGGACTGCTCGACGAAGAAGCTGGTTTTGATCAGGATGATTGAAACCAGGGTGAAGGATGGTGATTTGGTTTCCCTCAAGGGTAGTGATCGAGGGGTTTTTTAGAGGTTGACCCTGCCATAGAATACGTAATCTTTCCGGAGTCATACGGCCGATAAGTTGCTCTCTGAACTGCGCAGAATCCATGGCGGACTCACGCCAGCGGTTGTAGAAGCTTTCATGGATGGGCATACTGACATTTAAACCGATGAAGTTAAAAAAATGTGGTGCAATCAGGAATAATTCATGGAACAAAGTGACTCACTCGTTGGAAAAAAGAACCATTTGGCGATTTATGGAATCTCTTTTCGGACTTTTTGGTGTTCACCCATGCCCAACCTATCTCATTTTGTCGTCTTGCCTTGCGGCGATCGTTCGCTGAATCTTATCGCCTACCTAGCAGGTTTCCTGGCCTGCTTGGCGGCTTGCCAAGTAGGTGCAGACCAGCTCGACCAGCGAAGGGATGCCACGGTTCAGGCCGTGGAACAGGTCATGCCCAGCGTGGTCAATATTCGCACTGAAATCCTGCTCGATCGCCGTGATTTCTATTACGACCTGTTGTGGGATTTCTTTGGCCCCTATTATCGTCAGCGTCCGCCAGAATCAACCTACAGCCTTGGCTCAGGCGTCATCGTGCATGATTCGGGATACCTCCTGACTAATGCTCATGTGATTAACCGTGCCAGTCGCATTCAGGTGGTGTTGCACGATGGGAATGAATACGAGGCTGAGGTGGTAGCAGGCATGACCGACAGTGATGTCGCGCTTCTCAAGATGATTGCCCCAGAGCGGGAGGGTTCTTTCAAAGCGATCGAGTTTGCCGCTGAAGAGGACCTCATGTTAGGTGAATCGGTGTTGGCGCTGGGTAACCCTTTTGGTCTCGGTAGTTCAGTGAGCCGCGGTATTCTCAGCTCCAAAAACCGACGCCCCCCATCCGAAGATCAACCGCTAGATGTGGCTCAATGGCTGCAGACTGATGCAGCGATCAACCCGGGAAACAGTGGGGGGCCGTTGGTGAACCTGAGCGGGCAGTTAATGGGCCTGAATGTGGCCGTCTATAAAGAAGCCCAGGGGATTGGGTTTGCCATCCCCATCAAGCAGGTCAACGAGGCCCTTTCCAGCATGTTGACATCAGAGCGGGTGATGGGCTTCTGGTTCGGTGCCAGGCTCAATGCAGCGGCTCAACCGCCGCAAATCCTCGAAGTCATGAAGGAGGGGCCAGCTTATGAGGCTGGATTCAAAAAGGGGGACCGGATTGTTGAGGTAGGCGCTGTAGAGGTCGGAGGTTTTTTTGATCTACTCAGGGAAACGACGTCTCTTCCCAAGGAGGCGACTTTGGCTTTCACTGTCGAGCGAGACGGTCAAACAAAAGGGCTGTCCATGAAATGGGTGTCTGAAGAATCTTTTTTCAATGCTGACCTGATTCACAGCAAGACCGGGATGAGACTGCAGCCCATGACTGCCAGACTAGCGCGACATCTGGGCATGGAAAGCGTTAGGGGGCTATTGGTAGCAGAGGTTGAATCGGGTCGTCCCGCCTATCGAGCGGGCATCCAGACAGGCTTTGTGTTGCTTGAATGTGATGGGGAAGCAGTGGGAGACTTGGTTTCATTGGCTCGCAAGGTCCATCTGGCTGATACTGGAACCGAGTTGAAACTCACCTTGCTGGTGGAGCGTCGGCTGGGGCGATTGATGACTTTGGGCAAAGCCACAGCGACCTTGAAGCTCGATTAACAGGGAGGCATTGTCATCCTAAGAGGGTGCTGTTAGGCTGCAGCCATGGAATGGTTTGTCGACTGGCTGACCCGTCTTCTTGTTGAGATAATGGGGCAGGGTGAGGCCGCCACTGCCTGGGCCCCGCTGATGGCACGTTGGGTGGCGACACTCATGGTGGTCACGCTAGCAGTGATTGCCGATTTTGCCGCCAAGCATTGGATTATCCGGTTCCTGCGCTTTTGTATCCGTAATTCCAAGACGCTCTGGGATGACAAGCTTGTGGAGAGGCGCCTGTTTCAGCGACTTTCCCACCTTGCCCCAATCATCATTCTTTCCAATTTGCTGGAGCATATTTGGGTCGATCACCCGACTGCGTTGGGGATCATTGATGCCTGCTCTCAGATATACATCGTCGTGGTGATCATGCTGGTGGTGCAGTCCCTCCTGGCAGCTTTTCACGACGTTTATCAAACCTTCGATTGGTCCAAGCAAGTACCCATCTACAGTTTCATCCAGGCAATCAAGTTGATTGCCTACATGGTGGGAGGGGTTTTCATTATCGCCAAACTCATGGGTAAGAATCCTTCGGTTGTCTTTGGCAGCCTGGGTGCCCTCACCGCGGTGCTGATGTTGGTGTTCAAGGACTCAATCCTTGGGTTCGCTGCCGGGATTCATCTCACCACCAATAGGATGCTTTCCCTCGGAGATTGGTTGGAAATGCCCAAATATGGGGCTGATGGCGATGTCATCGAGATTGGTCTGACCACAGTCAAAGTTCAAAATTTTGACAAAACAATCACGACGCTGCCCACCTACACCCTGATCAGCGATGCGTTCCGAAATTGGCGTGGTATGACTGAATCAGCCGGACGCCGTATCAAGCGCTCCATCCTGATCGATCTTCAAACCATCAAATTCTGTGATGAGGCCTTGCTTCAGCGTCTGGCTTCGATTCAGCTTATCGCTCCGTATCTCCAACAGAAGCAGCGAGAGCTCGAAGATTTCAATCAGCAATGCCAAGCTGATGCTGCCAGCCCGGCAAACGGGCGGCGTCTGACCAATGTGGGCACTTTCCGGGCCTACATGCTCGCCTACCTACGTCGGCATCCACTCATCAATCAGGACATGACACTTTTGGTGCGACAGCTCGAACCCACAGCTCAAGGCTTGCCGCTCCAGCTATACGTTTTTTCTGCTGACAAACGTTGGGAGGCATATGAATCGATCCAGTCCGACCTGTTTGATCATTTTCTGGCTGCGATGAGCGAGTTTGACCTGCGGCCCTACCAAGCGCCTTCTGGTGCGGACATCCGCCTCGGGTTGGGTTCGCAAGGTGCGGGCTAACGCATCAAGCGGTCATGCGGCTTCTGGTACCTCTCAAGGACTGCATCGCGACATAACAGGAGGTCCATCTAAACGGAGAGGTAGGGTAGTTGGGATCCTACGGCTTGGTTGAGCGAGGCGAGCCCGTGGAGTGATAATTGGTGTCGGAGGCCATCAACCACCTCCTTGACCAAGCTAGGGCCTTTGTAAACCAGTGCTGAGTAAATCTGCAGCAAGGAAGCCCCGGCGCCTACTTTTTCCCAAGCATCTTTGGCCGAAAAAATACCACCGACTCCCATGATCGTCAGTTTTTTGCCACACTGACGATAGATGTGCTGGATGACCTCTGTGCTACGATCTCGCAGGGGCTTCCCGCTTAGGCCCCCGGTCTCACGGTAAACAGCTTCTTCCTCCGTGTGGGTTGTGGATCTTGGACGACGGGTCGTGGTGTTGGTCGCCACGATGCCAAATAAGTTGTGATCGAGGCAGGTTTCCAAAAGTTCATCCAATGCTTGGGGGGAGAGATCAGGATCTACTTTCACCCAGAGGGATGGGGCCATGGAGTCGGGATGAGACGCTGCAGCGCGCGTGGCAGCCTGCTGGACGGCCCTAAGCACGCCATCTAAGGCATTGGAGCCTTGCAGCTGCCTTAATTCTGGGGTGTTGGGTGAGCTGATGTTCAGCACCAGGAAATCTGCCCATGACCAGCATGTTTCAACAAGTTGACCGTATTCCTCTGGCGCTTCCTCCAAAGGGGTGATCTTGGACTTGCCGAGATTGAGGCCCACGGGCGCCGAGGGCCACAGGTCGGCGTCTCGCCAATATTTTAGCTGTTGAATCATGGCATGAACCCCTGGGTTATTGAACCCCATGCGATTGATTAGGCCGCCTTGGGTCAGTGCGCGAAACATTCTGGGTTGGGGGTTGCCTGGTTGAGGGTGCAAGGTGACCCCTCCCATTTCCGCGAAACCAAAGCCCATGTAGGGCCACATGGGGAGTGCCTTGGCATGTTTGTCCATACCGGCGGCCAGCCCAACAGGGTTGGGAAATGCTAAATTCCCAATTTGGACCGGCAGAGGGTCTGGACAACAAAAACCTCCAAGCATTGAGCGCATTAGGCTCTTGTCGGCCGCACTTTGCAGCGCGTTCAAGGCCATTTCGTGGGCGGTTTCAGGGTCCAGCTGAAAGAGCAAGGGGCGGACCCAGGTTTCGTAAAGGCCAGTCATCGTCGTGATATTCGAGCCTCATCCATCAAGAAGCAAGTTTGGACTCATGGTCACTGACAAGGTTAAGCTAGAGACCTGGATGCCGTCTTGAATATGATAATATGGGACTTTTTAGGTGAGCACCAATCGATGTCTCCAATGCCAAAAAAGGTATCAGAAGATAGCTCTAAGGCCCAAATGAACCTACAGAACACAATCTGCTGATCCAGAGGACCGTTTTTCGCATCAAAAAAGCGTTGACACCTCTTTACAGTTCACTCAGATTGGTAACACACACGGTAACGAGTATTAAAGCAATGAGAACTAAAACACTACTTATCGCGGCTGTGCTTGGCGCGGCTGGCTTAGCTTCCGCATCCGCACAGGTGTCCTCAGTCAACGCTGTTGGATACGTCAACAAGGATCTGGCTGCAGGACTTAACCTGATTGCCAATCCTCTCAGTAATGGTGGCAACGGCATCAACGAAGTCATTCCTTCTGCACCCAACGGCGCAACCGTGTTTGCTTGGAATGGTGCTGGTTATGATTCCTCCACCTACGTCGTCATCCCTGGCGTTCTGTCTGGATGGTCTCCTGAAATCAATCTTCCTGTCGGTGACGGATTCTTCGTTGACTCCCCCGAAGCGACCACTGTCACTTTCGTGGGTGAAGTCCTTCAGGGCGAAGCTACCAACAAGAGCGTTCCTGCTGGCTTGAGCATCCAGGGTTCTACGGTTCCCGTTTCTGGCACGCTCAGCGAGCACGGATTCCCTGCCGGTTCTGGAGACACTGTCTTCAGCTGGAATGGTGCAGGATTTGATTCCAACCAGTATGTTGTCATCCCTGGCGTTCTCGAAGCCTGGCAGCCTGCCGACCCTACCTTGGGTGTTGCTGATGCCGTCTTCGTTGACAAAGCTGAGGGTGCTAGCTGGGATCGTAATTTCTCCATCAACTAACCTAGTAAACCGTAAACCTAACGAATAAAACATAGCTATGAAAAAGTTCGTACTGTCTGTGCTTTGTGCCCTCGTATCTGTGAGTGCACTTGGCCAAGGTACCATCCAGCTGTCTAACATTGGGAAAGCCCAAGTGACAGTTGACGGTGCTCCTGCACCTGCTGGTACTGTTGTTCAATACGCCACCGGACCTGGTGCGTTGGTTGGCACTTCTGCCTCCATCCTGGGCGCTGGCTACTTCTCAGCCGGCTCAACTACTTTGGCCGGTCTCACTGGAACCGTGTCTCTGCACTTGGCAGGTCACACCGGAGATGGCAACTGGAGCTACTCTGACGCTTTCGAGGTTAGCCTCGGTGGTGGCGGTACCCCTCCTGCGCCTCCTGCTGCTTTGCCTTCCAGCTTTGCAGGTCTTAACATCACCGCAGGTACCCCTGCCGTTCCTGAGCCTTCTACGATCGCTCTGGCCGTGCTCGGTGGCGCTGCGCTGATGTTCCGTCGTCGCAAGTAATTGAACAATTTCTGTTCTCATCAGGCCGTCCCTCACCTCGAGGGGCGGTTTTTTTTTCAATCAGTTTAGATCGGCTTTTGATCACTCACTGGAACAACTCAGGGGTCGGTGTGGTGGAGTGGTAAGCACGACAGCCTAACCCCATGAAACACTGAGGATGGTTCTCATTTAGGGAACATGCATGATTCAAGGGTTCGGGCAAAGGCATTGACAGCTCTCATTGTCTGGAGTATTCACAAGCCAAGCTCGGCGCGTTCGTCTATCGGTTTAGGACGCGGCCCTCTCAAGGCCGAAAGACGGGTTCGATTCCCGTACGCGCTGCCAATGGCTGGTCTTTAAATCGCTCTTGATCCAATTGATACCCTTTCAGATCATCTTCAATCCAACCAGTGCCAGGGAACTTTCCAAATTACCCAAGGAATTCCAATTGGAAGTTTTAGGTGATTTCAGGGGTTTTCCCCAGGATGTGCGCTCTCAAGACCTAGAGCGCTTCGGTAAGTTGGAACGCCAAGGTAAGCGCCTTTATCGGTATCGGTTGGGGGATTATCGGGTTTATTTCGAACGCTCCGAACTGGGGATTATCATCCATCGCATTCTTAATCGCAACACTCTCAAGGACTTTTTGTTCCGAAGCCGCCTGCCAACCGGAGAAGACGAGGCACTTCAGGATAACCCAAAGTTTTGGGAATTAATGGAAACATCCTCAGAGAGCTCACCCCATTGAGCTCCCACTAAGCTGATTTTGAACCCAAGTGGTTCAACTCAGATTCTCTCCCAGTTCGACGTGCCAGTAGGCCACGTCCAGAAAGTGCCTCCAACTGGCGTGATGCTTCAAGGAGCACTCAACCTGAATGAAGGGACGCCAACGTGGTTTAACCGGTTCCTTGATCAGACGCATGCCTGCCTGATCAGGTGTGCGGTTTGCTTTGCGGGTGTTGCAGCGAATGCAGCTGCAGACAATGTTTTCCCATTGAGTGGGGCCTCCATGGTCGCGAGGGATTACATGGTCCAAATTAAGGTCCTTCCGATCAAAAACCTTCCCACAATACTGACAGGTATTCTTATCACGCTCAAAAAGGTTGTGCCGGGTGAATTTGACCTCTTTCTTGGGATAACGGTCGTAGACGGCCAGCAGGATGACCCGAGGCACTCTGATTTTGAAGGAAACCGAACGAATTCCTTCGCTTTCCTCCTCTAGGTCAGGATCGGAGTAATCCTTCCATTCGGTGAAAGAAAAGGTGTGAAAACCACCGGTAGCATCTTCGTACACTACCTGAGCCCTCTCTTCGAATAGAAGGGTAAGCGCTCTCCTGGCCGAGCAGACATTGACCGCCTGCCAGAGGCGATTCAATACCAGAACAGGTTGTTCGAGTAAGGAGGTCATCAAAGAGGGTTTCATTATCGCTAACAGAGGCGTTGACGTATGTCAAATGGAGGTCCATAAAGATCCCCCTATATTCTTTTACTATGGGGTGTGCGACAGAAACGCCCGACTTTAACTGAATCCTGTTTTGGATAAGACTCATCAATGATCATGAAAAAGTTCACCTGTTGGATGTGGGTAGGCCTTCTGGGCATGCTCCTTGCCTTGCCTACAGCCCTTGCTCAAGGAGCCGATCAAGATTACATCGCTATCTACAAGGTCATCAAACAAGCTGATCAGTACCGAGAAACGGGACTTTCAGAACAGGCTGCCGAATCCTACGCGCGAGCTGCTCGAGAACTCAAATCCTTCCAGAAGGCCAATCCGAATTGGAACCCTAGGGTGATCCAATTCAGATTGAAGTATCTGACCCGACAGATGGAATCCTTGCCAGAGCCCCCCACTGGGAAACCTGAGGAAAATGTGATCCCTGATTCGACAGCAACCAGCCACCAGGTATCAGGCCAATCGCCAGAGAATGCTGTTACCGGGCAAATTGCGGCCCAGTATCAAGGCCAGATCCAGGCACTGAATCTTCGCCTTGAGCAGCTCAAGGAAGAAAATCAGCTTTATATGGCCAAGCTCCGGGAAGCCATGGCGGCTCAACCTTCTGGTTTCAACGCTGCGGACTGGGATAATGCTGAACAGAAGATAGTCAACCTCAATAAGGAGCGGGACGTCCTGCGGGCCCAGCTTGAAGCAGCCAAGCAAGAAGCAGGTTCAGGGCAGGATGAGGCTCTGGCTCAGTGGCAGTCTCAGTTCGAGCAGGCCCAGTCAACGATCCAACAACAGGAAAATCTGATTGAATCGCTCAAACAGCAGATGCTGGCAGCGACCGAACCTGGTACGGAGGCAGCCCAGATGGCTCGCGATCAATTGGTTCAGGATCTCATGGAACAAAATGCCCTGCTTCGTCGGCAATCTGAGAACCAAGCTGCCGCCTCAGTCGCCTCTTCACAACCTGAATCGTATCCTGCTCCCAAGGTGACGCCTGATTCAAGTGTTCGTTCTCGTTGGCGTTGGTGGCCATTCAGGCGGTCCGTTCAAAAGAAGGGTGAGGACGATCGTTGGCTGCGAGCCAAATTGGCTGCTTACGAAGCCGAACGAGTGCCCTTCAGACCCGAGGAGCTTGCCTTAATGGAATCTGAGAAACCTGAGGCATTGGTTGAAAACACGGCCTTCCAACCATCCCGCTCACTGACTGCCTCCCAGACAGCTGAGGCTGCAAGGCTTGAAAGAGAGGCCAAGGAGGCCATTGCTTCGGGTGATTTGACCGGTGGCTCGGAACGTCTGAGCAGCATCTTGGCAATGGCTCCGGAGGATCCTGTGACCCTTTCCAATCTGGCTCTTGTCGAGATTCGTATGGAACGGCCTGATCTGGCTGAGCCTCGCCTTCGGCAAGCGATGGCGATTCAGCCTGGTTATGCCTATGCCTATTTTCTCATGGGGCTCATCCAGGCCCAGGCACGAGAATTTGAACGGGCCCTGGGCTTTCTCTCCAAGGGAGCTGAGCTAAGCCCTGAGGATCACGAGATTCAAAACCAGCTAGGGGTGGTTCTCAGTGAGCTCGGGCAGCGAGAAGCCGCTGAGTCGGCTCTCCGCAAGGCGGTAGCCCTGGAAGACGAGTTTGCTGAGGCCCATATTAACTTGGCGGTCATTTACGCTAGCCAGAGCCCTGCCTTCCCTGAGTTGGCCCGCTTTCACTACCAGAGGGCCCTTGATGCCGGTCATGCCAAGGAACCCCGCGTTGAGCGATTGCTCGAAGGCGGGCAATAAGTCCTGCTGTGTGTCGGTCAAGGGTGTCACCATGAGCCTCAGCCAGTATCAGGCCATCTTCGAGGTGTCGACCCGCGGGCGTGGCCTTTACGAAATCACTCAAGAGGTCGCAAGGCAACTCAAGCTGAGCGGCCTTCAGCAGGGAGTGATTCATCTGCTGGTCAGGCACACTTCGGCTTCATTGCTCATTCAGGAAAATGCGGACCCGGATGTGCGCGTTGATCTGGAAAGTTTCCTGGGGCGATTGTGCCCGGATGGGGACTCCCTTTACATTCACACCATGGAGGGGCCCGATGACATGCCAGCGCATGTGCGCACGGCTCTGACAACGGTGAATTTGAGCATCCCGTTTGCTGGTGGCAGCATGCTCCTGGGAACGTGGCAGGGGATCTATCTCTGGGAGCACCGAGTGCACCCGCATCGGCGAACCATTGCCTTGCACGCGGTGGGGTCTGCCTGAGGCAGGGAGCCCACCAAGTTGCCTAAAAGGGTCCAGGACATGGTTCTTGACCGATCGGTTCTTGATGATCTCGAGTTGATGCCAGATTGACCGCCAAGGCTGCACTGAAATCTAGTTCAAGCACTGCTTGCTCCAGGCTACCTGCATGATTCAGGCCTGATAAAATGCCTGCAGCACGATTGAGCTAGGCGGCTTCAGGGACTATGCTTCCCAAATCGCAGTGCCAATACCCCACATTGAATTCCTTTCGATCGCCGTCGAACACGATCAAGATCAGCTCATCTGGGATGAAGCCCTCGTTCAGCTTTCGGCCAGGGGAGAGCTGGCCCCGTGCCTACGCATCTGGCAGGTTGCGCATCCCATGGTGGTAATGGGTTATGGCAATCGGGCTGCTACTGAGGTGAACCTGGAAGCT
Source organism: Verrucomicrobiota bacterium (assembly GCA_023257935.1). Classification (GTDB taxonomy): domain Bacteria; phylum Verrucomicrobiota; class Verrucomicrobiia; order Limisphaerales; family AAA164-E04; genus UBA7971. The sequence goes on along the minus strand of JALRAZ010000113.1, from coordinate 761 downwards.
TGCCAGCGGTTGAATATCCCAGTGAGACGCCGTTCCAGCGGAGGCGGGGCTGTTTATTTGGATGCAGGATGCCTGAATTTCAGCCTGGTTCTGCCCGTTTCATCTCATCCCTCACTGGCCTCGGTAACCACCACCAATGACTGGATCATGCATCATCAAAGGGCTTGGCTGACAGACCTGATTGGACAGCCAGTCACCCGCGAAGGGGATACGGATTTGGCCATCAGGGGGCTCAAATGCTCAGGCAATGCCCAGCGCCGCCTGGCCCATGCGGTGCTCTTCCAGGGAACCCTCTTGTTTCAGGCTGATTTGAGCCACCTAAGTCAGGTTCTCAGGACCCCGTCTCGTCAGCCAGCCTGGCGAGGCGAGCGCAGCCATGATGCCTTCGTCGTTAATTTGGGGCTGGATCCCTCCAGGGTGAGAGAGTCCCTCTTGCGCCATTGGTGTCAGAGCAACAATGAGCTACAAGGTATTTCGATTCCCAATGATTTGTGGCACACAGCGGCCGATCGACTGAAGGGATGATATGTGGTCCTGAGGAGGCGTGGTTTGAACGGTTTTCCTGCGCCGGAACTGTCAACTCTTTGGGGTCCCTTTTGCATTGTCATCCTTGGCTGCAGGATGCAACTTATCAGCTTCCCGCTTTGGCGGAATCTGTTTGCCGTGACTGACCACTTTTCCACGTATCCTGATCGATCCAGAGGCAGCGCTGCCCGAAGCGGGCTTTCCTTGCTGGTAGGAGGGCTTGCCACCTGCGCGAG
>JALRAZ010000108.1 GCA_023257935.1 Verrucomicrobiota bacterium | reverse complement strand
AGATCGCTGACGGAATTCTGCATATCGACCCATTCGCCACCTGTTTGTGGTTTAGTTCATCTGCATGCTGACATTGGGTTACACCCACGCCGACTCCGGTCGGCGTGGGTTTTTTTCAATGATCGCCTTGTCTAGGTTCACACCATATATACTGTACCTGATTGTGTGTTTATTTACCATCCTGATAGAGGTCATGCTTCATGCGAGCACGGCCAAAGGGCTAGGCAGTTGAAGGACTCCCTGCTAAAACCAAGGGATGATTTCTCGGTCGATCATGCCTCGTGTTTGTTTGCTTTTTGGTAGTCTTTTTCCAGTTTTATTATCCTTGGCTGGGCAGTGGGGAGAACTGACTTACCAGGTGGAAAATCAGGCTGTGACCATTGTCCAATGCGAGACCAGCGTTTTAGAAGTCATCATCCCGAACCATATCGAGGGCTTGCCAGTCAAAGCCGTTGCCAACAATGCCTTTAAAGGATGTAATGTGATGCAGGCCCTCACATTGCCCGAAGGGCTTGAGAGGATTGGTGGGGGTGCTTTCTATGGTTGCAAAAGCCTTGATGACCTTGAGTTGCCCAATTCACTCAAAACGATTAAGGACTACGCTTTCTATGCTTGCGAAGGCTTGAAACAGGTTTTTATCCCGCCCCTTGTTCAGGAAATTGGAAGGGAGGCATTCTCCCAGTGCATCAGTCTGGGAATTATTTCGGTAGACCCCAAGAATTTGTTTTATCATTCGCTGGACGGTGTTTTGTATGATCATGACCTGCGACGCTTAATTCGTTACCCCAACGCAAAAGTCGGTGAGACATTTTTCTTACCCTCAAGCGTACAAGTGGTTGAGGAAGGGGCTTTTTGGGGATGCGATAAGCTTGAAGAGGTGACTTTACCTGATGGGGTGGTCGAATTGGGAAGCGGCGCGTTTGGTCACTGTTTCGGCCTGACTGCCATTTTAGGCGGCAATAACCTTTCCCACATTGGGGCCGGAGCGTTCCTCTCATGTGGCAGCCTGCGAACCCTGAAGCTTTCAAACCGTCTCGTTTCGATGGGGAACGCTGCTCTAGCTGGTTGCTCGAGCTTGGTGCATGTCTCCTGTCCTGAGGGTCTTTTGGAAATCGGAGCGGATGTCTTCCATCAATGCACGGGCCTGATATCGGTGAGCTTGCCCTCAACCCTCACAGGCGTAGGCAACAATGCCTTCCGAGGGTGCTCGAATCTTCTGTCATTAACCTTACCCGATAAGGTGACCTCATTGGGAGAATATGCTCTGGAGGGCTGTGCTGCCTTAACCTCAGTGTCCCTGCCAGCAACGGTGGCTTTTATTGGGGATCGGGCTTTTGCCAACACACCTGCTTTGGAGCAGGTCCGATTGCCGAATGCGTTTCACTCCAGACTTGAAGCATCTCGCTTAGGGCTTGAGGCCCTGTATCCTTGGGGCATTCGAAGCCCTAGTGCCTTTTCGCTTATTGCAGATGATTTACCTCCACACATACGCCTGGCCCCGGTCATCATGGTTCAGGGTGATGAGGGGAGTCTGAAAACCATTGAAGTCGCTGAGGATCCAGAAGGCCCATGGCGCCTCTGGATGCAAGTGACCGCAACTCAGGCAGGTGTTGCGATCACCGATCTGCAAGCATTGCAATCCAGACGCTTTTATCGGGTCCGTGATTGATGGGATTATGACCCTTGAGGCAAGCACGATAACAATCGCCCTGATTTAACCGATGCTAAGGCTGCCGGAATACCCGGACTCATAGTGCCGCATGGGCCCAATTGAATGCATCAGATTCGAGCCCAAGGATCATTTGAAGCACCTGTTTGTCTGGCGTTAGTGGCTTCTTCAAGAACAGGACACAGTTTATTTTGATC
>JALRAZ010000069.1 GCA_023257935.1 Verrucomicrobiota bacterium | reverse complement strand
TTGAGTCATACCACCCAACTCACTGATACTGGCGGTGCTCAAGCTCAAGTCGATGCTTGCCTTATTCAAAACAATGCTAACCTGATAGGTGTCGGAAACCGTCTCACCATCAGAAATAGCATAGTTAAAACTATCCCTGCTCTGGCTAGTGTCCGTGTTCGCATAATACCAAAGCCCTTCCTTTTGATACACCCTCCCGGCCGATGGCGACTCAAGCACCTGGATGTCAATGGGAGCTCCTTCAGGGTCTTGGAAATCAAAGGGAATATTGACTTCATCATGGTAGTAGGCGCTTAGAGCAAAGTCTTTGGCCACCGGCAAATCATTGACCTCACCCACATTAATCACAACTTCGGTATTTAGGGAGACATCCAACCCATCAGTAGCATTGAATTGAAAGGAATCCTTACCACTGAAATTCAAATTGGGCGTGTATTGAAGATTGGGAGGATCCCCTACCAACTGCCCGTGACTTGGCCATCGCAAGATATTGAATGTCAACGCATCCCATTCGGTGTCACTAGCTGTGAGGACAATTTCTGCCACTTCATCCTCTAACAGCTGGAGATTCATGCTGCGAGCAACAGGTGGATCATTGATCGCTGCAATAACGAGACTAATGATTGTTTCTTGAGAATACGCCTGACCATCAAAAATGGAATAGGTAAAAAAATCACTTCCCGCATAATCACGATCCGGAAGGTATTTCAAATTAGGGGCTTGGCCCACTAGGGTTCCGTGCTCAGGAGTCTGTTGAATCTCAAAAGTCAGGCTATCCCCATCCGCATCAGTCCCCAGAAGTTTAATAACCACATCATGATCCTCATTCAGAGCGTAAGTTCCCTTCACCGAGACAGGGACGTCGTTGATACTGGTTACCGCAATGTCGACAAGGACCTCTTCTGAGTTCAGGGAACCATCAAATACCTTGTAGGAAAAGGCATCATTCCCGTAAAAATCAGGATCGGGTTGATAAACAAAATCAGGTGCTGTGCCAGTGAGTTTCCCGTTTATTGGTTGGTGGGTTACCACATAAGTCAGAAGGTCGCCATCGGGATCTGATCCGCTCAATCTCACCGACTTGACCCCATCTTCATCCAACACAAGACTTATAGGCAAGGCACTGGGGGCATTATTAACCGAACCGACCTTGAGGGAAATGGTGGCCACATGAGTGGCGCCATCAGGATCTTTAGCCATGATTTGGAGGGCATCTTGACCCGCGAAAAAAGGCTCGGGTTGGTAGGTAAATTGTGGGCCTGTTCCCGACACAGTCCCGTGAGATGGCAAGCTAACAATTTCAAATTCAATGTTTTCATCATCCACATCACTTGCCTGGACCGAAAACTCAGTCAGCTGGTCTTCAAAAAGGTAAACAGTTCTAGATTCAATGCGCGGGGCATCATTAACAGGTTCTACAGTTAAATCCACGACCACATCCTCAGAAAAAAACTGGCCATCGGACACATGAAAAGCCAGAGAATCCTCGCCATGATAATTGTCATCGGGTTGATAACCGAGATTGGGCGCATCGCCACTTAGGTTGCCGTGCTGAGGTTGTCGGGTGATGGTGAAGACGAGTTCATCTCCGTCCACATCCAAGCCCGATAGTAAAAAGTTAACGAACTCATCTTCTAGAGTAGCTACCTCCTGCCCAAGAGCCACCGGAGCATCATTAACACTTGAAACCGTAATCATCACTTCAACCACATCCGAATCCAGAGAACCATCGGAAACCAGAAATTGGAACGCATCTTCTCCATGGTAGTCGGGAGAGGGCACGTAAGTCATGTTTGGGACATCGCCCACAAGATTACCGTGTGAAGGCAGTCCAACGACAACAAACTCGAGCCTATCGCCGTCCACATCATTACCGGTAAGAGTGAACGCGCTCGATCCATCTTCCAGCACCAATAAACTTTGCCCCAACCCGACGGGTGCGTCATTCACCTCTTGAATAATAAAATCAATCGTGACTTCGATGGAATCATCTTTGCCATCGTTGGCCTTAATCACCATGGCGTCAGACCCATGATAGTTGGCATTGGGATGGTAAGACAAAAAGGGAGGTGTCCCCGAAAGCACGCCATGCGATGGGTGGGAAATGATCTCGAAGGTCAGAGCATCCCCCTCGATATCGGACGCCGCAACCGTCAAGGCGATGCTTTCATCTTCATTGAGCAAGACGGTGGCAGCCTCGATCACTGGGGCATCATTGACCGGTTCAACCGCCACCTTTGCATAAACCGAGACAAATCCACTACTAGCTGGCATGGGCACAAACAGCCATTCGGTTCCATAAAAATGCTGTGAAGGTTGATACCTCAATTGCTGATCTTCCTGATTCCAACTCAATCCGCCCAGCCCATTGGCAAAAAGATTATTTGAGGGGCCTTCACCGGTAAGCTCGCCCCATAATAAGGAGGCATCAATGAGCAGTTGCTGATCCTCCTGAGTTGTCAAATCCTCCGTGATACCCACCGATAGGGTAGCTATGATATCCAGATCAAAGAGCACTTGGCTGAATGAAAAGGTTTGGATCTGATCGTAATCAGCGTAAGAAGCAGCCAGGGGCATGGCTATATCCAGAT
>JALRAZ010000059.1 GCA_023257935.1 Verrucomicrobiota bacterium | reverse complement strand
GCAAGACGAGGCGTCTCCTCTGATTTTCGTCCGAGTGCGGATGAACTAGAAGAACTACTCAAAAGTACCAAGTAGGCTGACCGAGGAGAACAATTAACACGTTTTCGAGAGAGTTGATATGGCAGGAGGAGGTGGATCATGGAAAGTAGCCTATGCAGATTTTACCACTGCGATGATGGCCCTATTCATGTGCTTATGGCTGATGGCTACGTCGACACCAGATGAGTTGAGGGCTATTTCTAATTACTTCAAACCATCAGCGGCCAAGAAAACCCTCCTTCCCGCTCATGATGGACTCCTGCCCAACCCTTCAGTCCAGTCCTCCAAACTTCCTCAACAAGGTGAACAGGCCGGCCCCAAAAACCTTGATGTCATTCGAGCGCGAAATGTGAAAAAGGAGTTGCTGGAATTGCTCGAGAAAGATCCTACCATTCAAAACAATAAGAACTTCTTTGAGGTCAAATTGACGCCAGAAGGGGTCAAGATTTCCATTTTCAACAAACCAGAAACACCCCTTTTCGAGGATGAAAAGGTTGCCCTAACCAAACAAGGTGAGTGGCTTCTGGGTAACCTTGCCTATACTTTTGATCGCTTGCCTCAGCATAAGTTTGAAATTCAGGGCCATACCCATGCTCAGGTTGATGAGAATGGCCTCAAGATGGATTCGTGGAAACTTTCGGCAGATCGCGCCACACTGACTCGGGCTTTTTTCATCAAGCAAAATGTTTTGCCTGACCAGATCACCGAGGTCAGTGGTTACGGTGACACCCAACCGCTAAAAGACCAGAATCGAGCAAACCGCCTCAATGATCGAGTCGATCTCCTCATCAAGGTAGGACCTTAAAACCTCTCTAGATTAACCCCCTATGTCATCCCTAGTTGAATCCTTCGTACCACTGAGCGACATGATGGACGCTCTGCGCTCAGAAACCTTCGAAAGCATCCAGAGCCAGAAAGAAATCATGGCCGATTCTTACGAGGAAACCCCTCCGACTGAAGCAGAGGAATCTAAAGCCCACGCGGCTAAGATCGAAGCATCGGCTGAGGGAGACCCAGCAACTGCGATCGGCCAAACCTCATCTGTAGAGGCACTCACTCACGATCTATCAAGCTGCCAGGAACCCAAGGTTTTCATCGATAAAGAGGGCGATCGCATTACCAAGATTCGCATGTTGTGTGGCTGTGGTCAGAGTGTGGTGATCGATTGTCAGTACGACGAAGTGGCAGGAGTCAACCAGTCCATCGAGGACAGCTCCGATTAGCTTCTGGGTGCCCTCACCCTATTTCATCAACTCATCCCGCTAGGGATTTGAATCCTCGTTCTTCCTCCGTTACTGCCCCTCCCCTCCTACCGCCTACCCATCCCAAGGGTCAGACCGGGCATATTTGTTCCCAATGCAGCATTTTTTGCCGCATAGTGATGGCGAATCTTACGTAAACTCCTTGTTTTCAACGTCTTGATTTTGTGGCACAGCTTCTGCTTCATGCCCTACAAGGATGAATATCAGTATCCAACAGGCAGCATCTTCCATCCAAGCCTACGAGCAATGGCACGAAACCATTGCAGGCAACCTCAGTGCTGCCTCGGTGCCTGGCTACAAAGCCACTCAATTCTCCATGGTGGCCGAAAACATTAACGGGCAGCACCAAGAGGCCTTGGCTGCCTCATCAGCCATCATGAAGGGCTACCAGATGCCTGGAGCCATGCGTCGACTTGACTTCACCGCTGGCCCCTTAAAGCACACCGAAACCCCAACAGACATTGCTATCAAAGGGGATGGCTTTTTCGAAATCGAACTGCCCGGTGGAGAGCTAGGCTATACCCGGGATGGTGAATTTCACATTAATGATCTGGGGGAATTGGTCACCAAGCAAGGCTACCCTGTGCTGGGTGACAATGGAGCTCCCATTACCTTTCAGCAAGATACGGGGTTAAATTTTACCATTGGTCACAACGGACAAGTCACTGAAAACGGCGTCTTTGATGGCCAAATCCTGCGAGTGGTCCGTGTAGCAGACACCTCTGGTCTACAGGATGCAGGCGGTGGCTTGTTCACCATCGCTGATCCTAACACAGCCCAGCCCACACCACTCAATGAAGATGAAATCGCTCTCCAACAATTTCACCTGGAGCAAAGCAACGTTTCAACGATCCATGAAATGACCCAGATGATTCAGGCCATGCGCTCAAGCGAGCTGAATCATCAGGTCATCCGACACTACGACCAGCGTCTTGGCAAAACCATCGCTGATCTCGGACAACCACTGTAAGCAACTACATTTTTAAATCATTATGATCAGGGCACTCCATTCATCTGCAGCAGGCATGCAGAGTCAGCAAATGAGCCTGGACGTTATCGCCAACAACCTGGCTAACGTGCAAACC
>JALRAZ010000033.1 GCA_023257935.1 Verrucomicrobiota bacterium | reverse complement strand
CAAGACATGGGCATGCTCCACCCATTGGCCATTTGGATCGGCCAAGCCCAAGAACCCACCTTCCTTGGCAAGCTTGAAGGACGTATGTAAAGCCTCACCTGCCAAAGACCGATCCTTACCTGAGGCAAAAACAATCATACTGCTCTGGGCAGCCAGGCTGATATCAGGAAAGGACCATCGCGTTGGGTTCTCAGGGTCATCACTCAAGAAGTAACCCTCTAGTGGGATGGGTCGCTCACCCAAATTGGTGATCTCAATCCAATCGCTTCGATCGCCATCTTCGTCGGCTAGCCCTGTCACATTGGAGGCCATGAATTCAGACAAAACTAGGGGCTGAGCCGAGCATTCATGAATGATACCTGATGCAAGCAGGCACCCGATTAACCAAGCCGGGAACACGCCATAAGGCCGAGGGATTAGCCATCCTCCCAAAAATGATACATCAGGTCTCATAGAGGAGCAGATTCTTCAAGTCGGTAGAGGCAGATGGCAAGACATCAATGCCATGGGGCACAGAAAACCCAAACCTCAGTCCCAGGCAAAATCATCCGAATGCCTTAAGTCAAACGTTGGAATGCAAAGAAAATACCGGTTTGCGTGCCTTTGGGATTGAATGGTGTCAAAATAATCCAAGCTATACCTACCTATCAACATCCTGCTCATGGCAGCGCATGCGGGTAGCAACCAAGGATTGCAATTCACAGCACCAGACCTTCAAGATGGTGCTGTTTCCTTTATTTGTGTCATGCTTCAAAGCCGCCCCCAGTCATGCCTGAGCTTGGTAATGAATGCCATAGTCGCCTTATGCTTTTTAAGCGTGAGCAAGGCGGACACCCTCCACTCTCTGGTTAGAGATCCCTCTGGAGCCGTCTCCGGCCCGAATCCTGGCTTTCGCAAGGTAGAGCCCCAGGCCAGCGGGCTGCAACTGGTGCATCACTTTCCTGATGGAGCGCCCTTAAGGCTATTTCAAGATTTTGGAGCGAGCGCTGGTATCTGCACCGGGGATATCGATGGTGATGGCCTGCCTGATGTCTTTGTCGGGAACTACGATCAAGGAGGCAGGCTTTACCGCAATCTGGGTGGATTGCGTTTCCAGGACATCACCCATCATTCAGGGATTGATACGGGGCGAGCTTGGTGTACGGGAGTCTGCTTTGTGGATCTAGAAAATGATGGGGACCTTGATCTAGTGGTTTGTGCCTACCGATCTCCCAATATGGTATTCATCAACGACGGCAAGGGGGTTTTTGTCGAATCGGCAAAAAGCCTTGGTCTGGCGTTCGAGGGTGCCAGCATCATGATGGCGTTTGCAGACTATGACCGGGATGGTTTGCTTGATGCTTACTTGGTCACGCATCGCTACGTCGACGCAGCCGATTCAAAGCTTCCAAGCAATACCCGCGAAACCATAGATCGCAACCTTCTCATCAGGCAGGGTGATGGCTATCGTGTGGCTCCTGCTTTCGAAGAAATGTTCGGGTTGGTTGATAAAGGGGGAGGCCGAATGGAACTGATGATCACGGGGCAAGCTGACCATCTTTATCGAAACCAGGGAAGCAGCGGGTTTAGCGAAGTCTCAGAGCAAGCTGGCATAGCTGGCTACGACATTGGCCTGGCGGCCATCTGGTGGGATTACAACGATGATGGAGCCCCTGACTTGTATGTCAGCAACGATTACAAGGGAGCTGACAAGCTGTATCAGAACATGGGAGATGGCACCTTTGAAAATGTGCACATCAAGGCGCTTCCCTATGTGCCTTGGTCTTCGATGGGATCAGCGATTGGAGACATCAACAATGATGGACTGATCGACCTCATGGCCTCGGACATGGCCGGGACGACGCACCAGCGTCGCAACCTGATCAACGATGATCTCAACCGTGAACGATGGTTTTACTTGGCTACGTTGCCCAAGCAAGTCCGCCGTAACACGGTCTTTCTCAGTACTGCTACCGAAAGAGTACTGGAAGTGGCTTCCCTGGCCGGCCTGGCTCAATCTGACTGGACTTGGTCGCCCAAATTCGGTGACTTCGATCATGATGGTTGGCTGGACTTATTTGTGACCAATGGCATGGCAAGGGATTTTCTCAACGGCGACCTTCTTGAAACCATGCGTCGTGAAGGCAATGCTCGATGGCTCGATTACCCCATCCACCAAGAAAAGGATCTGCTCTTCCACAATCAAGGCAACCTTCGTTTTTTTGAGCGATCGGAAGAATGGGGCATTGATAGTAAGGAGGCCAGCTTTGGGGCCTCGGTAAGTGACCTCGACCGAGATGGGGATTTGGACATCCTCATAACTCACCTGGAAGCCCCCATCAGCTTGCTTGAAAACACAACCCTTGCAGGAAGGCGACTTTTGGTGGAACTGGAGGGGAAGGCAAGCAACCGCAGAGGAATCGGCTCCAAGATTAGCCTGCAAACAGAGCATGGAACTCAGACCCGCTATTTGGGCGCTAACAGTGGATTCATGTCAGCTGATGAGCCGGTCGCTCATTTTGCTGTGCCCCTAATAGCCAGCAGCGCGAACCTAATGATTGAATGGCCCAACGGTCATCGCCAGAACAAGGTGATTTCAGCGTGGGATGTTCGATTGCGTGTGGAGGAATTGCGTGATCAACCCAACCCAGACCCTGCACCGACGCATCATGCAACTCCATACATGCCGTTAGCGCTTCCAAGCGCACTGGTTCACCAAGAAAATCCTTATGACGATTTTGCAGTCCAACCCCTGCTACCCTCGCGTCTTTCCAATTTAGGACCTCCCTTGGCAGTGGCCGATGTCAATCATGACGGTATGGATGATTTTTTCATGGGAGCGCCTATTGGCAGCCCAGGCAAGTTGATGCTCCAAGCAAGGGACAAAAGCTTTGCCGAAGGAACCCTGCACCATCGCAAGCAGGATGTCCTCATGGAGGATAGCGATGCACTGTTCCTGGATGTCGACTCCGATGGCGATGAGGATCTGATCGTTCTCTCAGGAGGGGTAGCCTATCCGGATGGATCACCCGGCTACAGCGATCGCCTGTATGAAAATGACGGAACAGGGGCATTGCGCTCAATGCCTCAATTTGCCCTAGGAGCATTACCTCAGTCAGGCGGCGTGATCACATCGGCTGATATCGATCATGATGGTGATCTGGACATCTTTGTAGGACGTCGGACAATCCCGCGTCGATTTGGAAGTTCTCCAAGCAGTGGGGTTTTTCTCAATCAGCAAGGCACCTTTGTCGAAGCATCAAAATGGGCCCAAAGTGAAGCTGGCCGTATCGGTATGGTCCATGGAGCCATTTGGAGCGATGTCAATGATGATGGTTGGATGGATTTGTTGGTAGCCACCGACTACGGCCCCATCAGGATTTGGCTGAATCGTCAAGGCAACCTAGAGGAGGCAACCGCCCAATCTGGCCTGGCAAACTGGAGAGGGCATTGGCGAGGGTTAAGCGCTGGTGATGTGGATGGGGATGGAGACATGGACATTCTGGCAACCAATGCCGGGCGCAACGATGCCATCGATGCCAATCAAGGCACACCACATGGTTTGATGATTGGAGAAATCAAAAGTGTCCCCCACCCAATCCTGATCGAGCTCTACGGGCTAGGCGACAAAGTCTACCCACTGCGCACCAGGCAGGCACTCTTCAATGGGATCCCAGGTTTGATTGAGCGCTACCCAAGCTACGCAGCCTTTGCCAACGTGGATCAAACCACTCTCCTTGAATCCATCGACCTTCAAGGAGCCTACTTGCTTCCGGTTAACACGCTGGATACGGGCCTGATGATCAACGACGGCAAAGGGCAATTCACCTTCACGCCCTTGACAGAAATCTGTCAACTGGCGCCCTCCTTTGGTGCCCTCCTCCACGATATAGATGGAGATGGTCACCAGGACATCCTGATCGGCCAGAATGCCAGCAGCAAATCACCCGAGCTAGGGCCTTCGACTGCAGGCATCTCAACCCTACTCAAGGGAACAGGTTCTGGCCGATTTGAACTCGTAGCGCCTCATCAAACAGGGCTGCAGATTTTTGAAGAAACACGCTCCTTGGCACGGATCAGCCTGAATGAAACAAACGGTCAAGGGCTCCTTTTTGGCATCAACCGGCGTGCGCCCAAGGCTTATCAATCAATCAGATCGAGCCACTGGCTCTCAATTGATCTCAGAGGCAAGCCGGGAAACCTTCGAGCTGTTGGCAGCCGCGTCTGGCTTGAACTCGAAAGCGGTCTCAAACATAGCTTTGAGATTCAGTCCAAGTCAGGCTATGCGACACAGTCCAGCCACCGTATCCTGATCGGTTTGGGCCAGGCAAATTCGCTGACTGCAACCCTCAACATCCGCTGGCCAACTGGCAAGCAATCACAGCATCAACTCATCAATCAAGCAGCCGGGACTATGAGTCTGAGTGAACCCGACTGATCAGGTTTGTCTCATCAACTAACAGGTTGCCCCAGATATTCATGGGAGGTGAACATAACCAAGCCCCAAACATCATGCCGGATAAAACGATGATAACCCCGTTACGACGCCACCTCACTTGCTTGCTGGCCCTGATCCAAAGCTTGCACTGCCTTGTGTTGAGCGCCGATTCAAACCCGGTGATCCAGGAAGAGTTTGAAAGCTTTTCTTTTTTATCTGATAAGTTCTACTGTTAATGCTGCTACTGCTGCTGCAGCTGCTCCTGTGGTTGCTGTTGTCGTTGCTGGTGATGCTCTTGTTGTTGTTGTTGTTGTTGTTGTTGTTATTGTTGCTGCTTTGGTTTGTTGCTGTTGCTGCTGCT
>JALRAZ010000496.1 GCA_023257935.1 Verrucomicrobiota bacterium | reverse complement strand
GAGTGCAACAGTGGATTTGAGCGATGTTGCCCGACAGCCACAGGTAGGCTTTTATCGCCTGGTTGCTTATTGAGCTGAGACTTAGGCAGGTCTATCGGTGATGCCCCTGACCCAAGAGGTATGAAGCGGATACCTCGGCTTCATGAAAATGGGAAAGAATAGGGATTGAATTGCCCTGTGACATGTTAGACAATCAAATTGTAAACCCCAAAAAATTAAATACTTACAACAGTTCCATGCAAAAGCTATTGCTCTTTCTTCTGACCTTTTTTGCGCTGTCGCTACCAACTCGTCAGCTCAATGCTGCGGATGCGAAGAAACTCCTCTTGGTCAGCGTGACCCAGGGATTCCGTCATAGCTCCATTGAAGTGGGAGAAAAGATCCTTCAGCAACTGGCTGAACGATCTGGGGCCTTCACCCTGGATCTGGCTTCGGTCAGCCCGAGGGAGGCACGTTTTGCCCTGCCACCTGAGGAACCCTCTGCCGAGGCCGACCAAAACAACCCGGGCCGGCGACCCGGCCGCCGTCGTCCCCGCATTGATACCCAAGCCTACAATCAAGCGGTGAAGGATGTGCTGCATGCCAAGATGAGCCCTGAGGCACTCAAGGCCTATGATGGGGTTATTTTCCTCAATACCACCGGCACACTTCCCATCCCTGATGTGGCCTTTTTTCAGCAATGGATTCACTCTGGGGCAGCTTTCATCGGCATGCATTCGGCTTCGGATACCTTTCATGGAGAGGGTGAGCCTTCTGAGTATACCAAGATGCTTAACGGCGAATTCCTGACTCATGGTCGCCAGGAGACTGTGGCGCTACACAATGTCGATCCCGAGCATGCCGCCAACCAGCCGTTGGAGAAAATCTGGACGGTTCACGATGAGATGTACCTCTTCAAAAACTACCATCGCAGCCTGGCTCACTCGCTGTTGAACATGGAGGAGCATCCCAACGAGCGGACGCCGGGACACTATCCAGTCTCCTGGTGTCGAAGCTATGGGCAGGGCCGAGTTTTCTACAGCTCACTCGGACACCGTGAAGACATGTGGGATCCTGAATGGAAGGACCGCAATGGTGAACGGCTCAATTCACCGGAGAATGCCCGAGCCTATCAGCAGCATGTCCTGGGGGGCATCCTTTGGGCGCTTGGATTGGCCGAGGGAGACAGCCAGCCTCAAGTCACCACTGACACTGTCAAGTAATCCATCATCCCTGCACGCACACTCCCAGGCCAGCCTCGAGCCCTTGCTCGAGGGGATGGTTCGAAGTGCTCGAATAGTTTGCCGTGTCATGATCTCTGTACGGTGGTCCTGCATCAGCTGAAGGAGTGCACAGAATAGCCCGCTCTTCGGCCTCCAAGATGGTTTTTTTGGAATCTTTTGGGATGAAATATACCTTCCTGCTGGACGAACCCTCGCCAGGCTTGCTAATCAACAGCGCCTGTCATGACCACACCCAGCTCATCCAACGATTTGAAAGCGCCGACTGAATCCTCCAGCAGCGACATGCTGGCGAGGATCGCGGCTGAAACGGGCTTACCACTCCGTGCGGTGGAAGCGACCGCTCGCCTCCTTGCCGAAGGTGCCACGGTGCCGTTCATTGCCCGATATCGCAAGGAGGCTACTGGGTCACTGGATGAGGTGGCCATCACCACGATTCGTGATCGATTCCAGCAGCTGGCCGAACTCGAATCCAGGCGACAGGCCATCCTCAAGTCCCTGGAAGAACGTCAGCTGCTCTCCGAGGCCCTCCGCAAGCAGATCATGCAGGCTCAGACCATGGTGGCTCTGGAAGATGCGTTTGCTCCCTTCCGACCCCGCCGACGAACCCGGGCCACCATGGCCAGGGAAAAAGGTCTCGAGCCCCTGGCCCAATGGTTGCGAGATCATCAGGCTGCCACAGCTCAGGAATTGGAGGCCCAGGCTCAGGGCTTCCTGGTCCAATCCGAGGAAGAAGACAAGGCAGTGCCGGATCAAGCAGCTGCCCTGGCTGGTGCCAGAGACATCATGGCCGAATGGGTCAGTGATGATGCGACAGCTCGAAGCCGCATGCGGGATTTTTATCAGGAGCATGCCGTGCTCTCCTCCCGCATTATGACGGGCAAGGAAACCACGCCAGAAGCAGCTCGGTTTCGTGATTACTTTGAATGGTCTGAGCCCTTGCACCGGGTCCCTTCGCATCGATTGCTGGCAATCCGGCGTGGCGAATCCGAAGGGGTTTTGCTCATGCGGGTCAAGGTGGACGAAGAGGAAGCCACTGGGCGCCTTCAATCCCAGTTTGTCACAGGTCAGGGACCGGTGGCTCAGCAGGTGGGGATGGCTTGTGAAGATGGGTTCAAGCGCCTCATGGGCCCTTCCATGGAAACGGATTTCAGGCTGCAGTCCAAGAAAGCGGCTGATGTGCAGGCCGTACGCGTCTTTGCCGATAACATCCGGGAATTGCTCATGGCAGCCCCGTTGGGTCAAAAGCCAGTGCTAGCCTTGGATCCAGGTTTTCGCACGGGTTGCAAACTGGTCATCCTAGATGCTCAAGGTGCCTTGCTCTTTGACAGTGTGATCTATGCGACGACGGGATCGCCTTCGCAGCTGAGTGAAGCTCGGGAACTGGTTCGACGTTGCGTGGAACGATTCCACATTCAGGCCATTGCCATTGGTAATGGAACCGCCAGCCGTGAAACCGAGCAGTTTGTCCGTCAATGCGGCCTGAGTGCATCGGTCAGTATCCTGATGGTCAATGAATCAGGTGCTTCGATCTACAGTGCTTCGGAGGTAGCGCGACGCGAATTTCCGGACAAGGATGTCACTGTGCGCGGCGCGGTTTCCATCGGACGGAGGTTGATGGATCCCCTCGCGGAGTTGGTCAAGATCGACCCCAAGAGCATAGGAGTCGGGCAATACCAGCACGATGTCGATCAGAACTTACTCAAGCAATCACTGGATGACACGGTGGTCTCATGCGTCAACCGGGTCGGGGTAGAAGTCAACACGGCGAGCCGCGAGCTGCTGCAATATGTTTCCGGGCTTAATGGAACCATCGCTGACAATATCCTGAAATATCGAAACGAAAAAGGCCCGTTCCGGAATCGGGCCGAATTACTGAAGGTTCCCCGCCTGGGGGCCAAGACCTTTGAGCAAGCCGCAGGGTTTCTACGGATTCAGGGAGGGGACCATCCTCTGGATGGCTCGGCGGTGCATCCCGAACGCTATGGTCTGGTAGAGCAAATGGCTTCGGATGCCGGCGTGGGTTTAACCGATCTCATGCAGAGTTCGGCGGTTCGTTCGGGTATTCGGATTGAGCAGTATGTCAGTCAGGAAGTGGGTTTGCCTACCCTGCAGGACATCATGGATGAGCTCAGTCGCCCCGGACGTGATCCTAGAGAACAATTTGAGGCCTTTGCCTTTGCTGAGGGGATTGAAAAACCCGAAGACCTGCGACTGGGTATGAAACTCCCCGGACTGGTGACCAATGTGACCCAATTCGGTGCCTTTGTGGATATCGGGGTGCATCAGGATGGTCTGGTGCATATTTCCCAGTTGGCAGATCAGTTTGTGCGAGACCCCAACGAGGTGGTCAAGGTGGCGCAGCGGGTGATGGTGACCGTGACTGAGCTAGACCTGGACCGCAAGCGCATTGGCCTCTCCATGAAGGCGCGACCCGAAATCGGTGGCAGGGGCTCATCGGGAGGTAATCCCAGGCCAGCGGGACGTTCGGGACCCTCCCCACAGCCCAGGAAGCCCCCAGTC
>JALRAZ010000448.1 GCA_023257935.1 Verrucomicrobiota bacterium | reverse complement strand
GGAACGACCCCTTCAAGTGAACGAAGATTGCCTGCTGCATCCACCATGCCTGGCTTTTCCTGCCCTATGGGCCCAAATCTCAATAGCTTCATATGAGGTCAAATGATTGTGATCCGTCTTTGGCGGATTGGAGAACAATCCCCGAACCATTGCATCATCCGAAAGCTGGGTCAAAGCTGAAATCGGCAAGCACCCAATGCGCTTGCCCGAGCCATCAATGCCTCGGTGAGTAGAGACACTTGCCTACCCAATCCATCCCAGGCATCTTGAGGGTATGCCTTTCTTAACGCCATGGTTTGCCTTGCTACCTCACGGCCTGCCATGGGTGGCCTTGGGCACCTGCCTGCTGATATTGGCTGGATGGTTGGTTTCGATCCTGATTGTATGGCGCCGGGGAGGTAGTTGCTTTTGGATCCTTTTTCCCCTCACCCACCCTTTGGCCCTCCTCAACGATTTGATTCGATGGCGGGACAAGGCGTGGATGGCTCTCTCTTTTTATCTCTTGGGAATGATCCTGTGGGCTTGGGGAGGCTATCGATCGCACCAGCATGAATTCGGACATATGCATCGGATCCTGGCCCAGCTGAAGTATGAGGCCCAACCGATTCGAGCCCCAGACTTGGCGCGGGTCAGCCCAGACCCGGAGCGCAATCGCTGGGATCACCCCTATCTCAAGCCCCTGGCAGAGGCTGCCTCGGGTGACCAAGACGCTGCGAAGGTCCAGGAAAGCCTGGATCAATTTTATGGCGCCTACCAGCGTCCGCGATCCAGAACCGAACTGGCGGAAGATCCCGCTGACAGAACGAAAACGCCCTCATCTTTCTACCAGCCGTTCCTGAAATACGGGCGATTGGCTGCTGACCTTCAACTCAGTCAGACTGAGCCGGAGCAGTATCAATCAGTCACCCTACCTCAGGATATGGCAAGCTCGGTCGCACAGGTGGCTCCATGGGTTGAACGTCTCAAAAGGGACACCCCCCAGCTTGCCGAAGCCTTGCAACGCCCTGAAAACCATTACCCCTACGCCTGGGAAAAGGGGTTTGCCATGCTACTCCCCCATCTGAGCACCCTGCGCAACATGGCAACAGCCCACGCAATCAGGACCATCCATCATGCTATCCTGGGTGAATCCGAGGCAGCCAGGCAATCCACCCTGCTTGGCTTTGAACTATGCGCCACCCAGTCCATGGACTTGATTATCTCCCGCCTGGTTCAGGCCGCTATGCTTCAAGTCACGTTGGAAGGCATGCATGCGGCCCTGACAAAGCATCTTTGGGATGCCCCCACCTGGGAAGCCATGGATCAGCAACTTCAGCGCTTTGAATTCCTTGATAGCGCTGCCAACTGTATCCGCTCCGAGCGCGCGTTTGGGCAAAGCTCAATCGAACCCATTATCCAAGGAGGATTTTCTCAAAGCAACCAAGCCCTGGCACAGTTAACAGGATCAGATCAAGCATCAAAAAGCCTATCGGCGAACACGTGGCTGGTCGATCAAGTGATCTCGCCCTTCAGTCAGGCTTTCCTCTGCAAGCAATGGAGGCTCTGCCTGGAGGTTTATGCAACCATGATCCGGGATCTGGAACAATGCAGCCTCCGCGCTGCTTCAGGTGCCTGGGTCAAAGCTCGGGTTCACTGGGACCAAGAATCCTACCGATCCAAAGGGATTTTTGCTCAGCTCCTGTTGCCTGCACTCAATCAATTCCAAGACAGCCTGTTCAAGACCCAAAGCTTGATTCACCTGACCCGGACATGCATTCAGCTGGAACTGATTTATTTGAAACAGGGACAGTATCCTGAGCGATTGGCTTCGCTGAATTTGGAAGATTATCCAGGCATGGGCCTCGACCCGATGACTGGCAAACCCCTTCCCTACCAATCCCTGGATCAGGGGCTAGGTTTTGAACTCTATTCCTTCGGGCTGAACGGTGAGGACGACGGAGGCTTTCCTCAGGAGCAAACGTCCGCCAAAGCAAATCACTCCGGCGATGACCTGCTGATTCGAGTGGCCCCTCGAGAGATGCAACCACCACGTTTCATCCTCAGCCCCTAGCTGAGCAGCTCCAATCCCTTTGGCTTGCGATCACGCCGCAAAAGCCTGATGATCATCAGAATATG
>JALRAZ010000422.1 GCA_023257935.1 Verrucomicrobiota bacterium | reverse complement strand
ACCCTCGATCTGATTGGATACCGTCGTGGCAGCCTCAATCCAAGCCTTTCAACCCCGACAGTTGGAGATCACCAAGCATGAATTACCCAGACAAGGTCATGGACCCAGAGCGCTTGTTGATCTGGCGCTCGCAGATGCGTGAGCAGGGGAAAAAGCTGGTGGTCACCAACGGGTGCTTTGATCTCCTTCACGCGGGTCATGTGCAGTATCTGGCCTCGGCCAGGGAAGCGGGTGACTGCCTCTTGGTTGGCCTAAATGGCGACCAGAGTGTCAAGGCGCTCAAGGGGCCCACCCGACCAATCAATCCTGAGCAAGACCGAGCCCTAGTGCTTGCTGGGCTTGCGTCGGTGGATGCGGTCTGCATTTTTCCCGAAAAACGGGCAACTCGTTTCCTGAACTCCGTTTGTCCAGATGTTTACGTCAAGGGCGGAGATTACACCCTCCAAAGCTTGGATGCAGAGGAACGTGAAGCTGTTCAGCAACACGGTGGTCAAATTATTTTCATCCCTTTCCTCCAAGGGCGTTCCACTTCTGAATTGATTCGCCGAATGGGTTGAACCAATGCGCCTGCTTCTGTTCATGGTCTGGATCGCTGCATGTCATGCCATGCCAGTGATGGTTGCCGAGGCATGGCCTCAATGGCGAGGGCCCATGGCCACAGGCCAAGCCCCTGATGCCAATCCGCCCATTGTTTGGTCTGAATCCAAAAACCTTGCCTGGAAAGTGCCTTTACCTGGCCAGGGTCATGCAACGCCCATTGTTTGGGACCATCAGGTATTCCTGGCCATGGCTATACCCACAGGCCCGCAAAGGACACCCGTCTACAATCAGGCTGAAGGCGCCCATGACAATCTGCCAGTCACTCAAGACCATGCGTATGCCATCCTCAGCTACGATCGCCACTCAGGCAGGCAGCAATGGCAAACCACCCTCGCAACAGCCTTTCCTCACGAAGGAGGACACGATACGGGCAGTCTGGCATCGGCCTCGCCGGTGACTGACGGCGAGCACCTCATAGCCTTTTTTGGATCTCGTGGGCTTCATGGCATGGATATGGAAGGCAAGTTATGCTGGTCGCGTGATTTTGGCACCATGCAAACGCGGCATGCCCATGGTGAAGGCGCATCACCTGCCCTCCACGGACGTTATTGTGTGGTCAATTGGGATCATGAGGGGGATTCCATGGTGTATGCTCTGGATAAGGCAACTGGGACCACGATTTGGTCAAGACCCAGGGATGAGAGCACCTCATGGTCGACGCCGCTAATACTCGAGCATGCAGGGCGTCATCAGGTCATTATTGCGGCAACGGGTCGTATTCGCTCCTATGATTTGGAGACAGGCCAGGAGTTGTGGCAGTGTGGAGGCCTTTCACGCAATGTGGTTGCCAGCCCTGTTGCCGGGTATGGGCTTGTTGTGGCAGCCAATAGTTACGATTGGCAGGCCATGCTAGCCATTCGGTTGGAAGGAGCAAAAGGCGATATCACGGGGAGTGAACAGGTGGTCTGGTCACTCAACCGTCTGACCCCTTATGTGCCCAGCCCGCTATTGGTAGGCCAAAAGCTTTTTTTCCTCCGGCATCTTCAGGGAATCCTATCCTGCGTCGACATCAGGACTGGCGAAACCGCAGGTGGTCCGTGGCGTTTGCCACTGGTGCGCATGGTGTTTGCCTCCCCTGTCGCGGCAGGGGGGCGACTCTATGTGGTCAGTCGCGAGGGGATCACCCTGGTTTTTGATCACCAGCAAGGCTTGAATCTGTTATCGGCCAACCATCTTGATGACCAATTCAGTGCGTCTCCTGCGGTGGTGGGAGACTCACTCCTGTTGCGAGGAGATCGTTATCTTTATTGCCTGAAGGCTGCCTCTCAGGAATCGTCAGTAAGAGAACCCTCGTCTTCACCGACAGGATCCGCACCCTGAACTTTTCGGTTGAACGCCACCGCATCGCGGTAGGTGACTCCGGAGCCTCCGAAAAGATCCAGAGCTGAACCAATGGTCAGATCCACTTTCCCTGCGCTTTCTCGGTGAACGGTGATGAGGTCTTCCAGTGAGCGGGCTCCTCCTGCGTAGGTCACTGGGATAGGGCTCCAATCTGCCAAGTGCCTTACCAAGGGCAAGTCGATGCCACCGCAGAGACCTTCCACATCCACCGCATGAATGAGGAATTCATCACAGTATTGAGCAAGGTCTTTCATGACCCCCGGCCCGAGCATCAGATCAGTAAAGGTCTGCCACCTATTGGTCACCACATAATAAGCCCCATCTCGCTTGCGACAACTCAGATCCAATACTAGGCGATCAGACCCCACGGTTTCGGTGAGGGAGTCCAATCGATCCCGTCTCAAAACGGCTCCTTCAAAAATCCAGGAGGTCACAATCACGTGGCTGGCACCTGCTTCGAGGTAGCTCCAGGCATTGTCGGCGTGGATCCCGCCTCCAATCTGAAGCCCACCAGGGTAGGCTTGCAGCGCTTGAAGGGCAGCCTCCTGATTCCCAGGTCCGAGTTGAATGACATGCCCTCCCTTGAGCCCATCCCGACGGTAAAGCTCTGCAAACCAGGCGCTGGAGCGAGCGGAGACAAAATTGGTCTGCAGCCCTTGATCGTCAT
>JALRAZ010000488.1 GCA_023257935.1 Verrucomicrobiota bacterium | reverse complement strand
TCAGTCAGAGTAGATGATCTTTCCACGCTGAAGCATCTGCAATCTGGTTGCCTGGACTTTAAGATCAATCCAAAGGACAGAAAGGGATAGGCAGTTGAAGTTGTCAGATGGAGAGGGTTCGTAGTCGAGAAGCCAGCGATTGCTTCATCTTTTTTCTTGGCATCTTGAGTGCTGTGGTTGGCTTGTACAGGTCATTTCTTGCTGGAGGTAGTAGGTCTTTCCACGACGATATAGCCAATAGCGTGTCTTCATTTTTTGCTTTCATTTTGGAGCAGAATAGAAGATTCGAGTCAGTAAGTGTTAGGGTGTACTGGCGGAGTATTGAAGGAGTATGCACGATTAGTGAAAATAGACCTTCGAAAACAGGGGAGACACTGGCAGTTTCCCTGGCACTTGGGGTGTTTCGATGAGGGTATGAAGTTTTAAGCCATTTGCAACCAAGATGTTGCAAAATGGCTCCAGAGGTTGGACTCGAACCAACAACCGATCGGTTAACAGCCGATTGCTCTACCATTGAGCTACTCTGGAAGCCAGATGAAGTTGGGAATCTAAGAACCTGACCTGCATTCGTCAATAGCTTTCAGGTGAATTGGTTGCAATTTTTGTCTATTTGTGGGCCAAGCGGGTCAATCGCATCAGCCGCCTTCTTTTGGTCTGCCATATTGCCCAGCGCTGCTGCATTGCATCGATCCATGAACAGTGGACATGAAACAACTGGAAATCACATTGGCCGATCTCCTGAGCTTGCAGTCAAGCAGGCCGAATGACTTATCCTGATGCCGCAGCATTGCGACCTGGCAACAAAGAGCCTAAATTAGAGACATGAAGTTAGCCATCTACCAAATCATGCATGTCGGATCCATGATCATGCTCACGACCTTTCTCTTCATGGCCTTTGCTAACCCGGCTCCTGAGACCCGACGCAGGACACTGATGTGGACAGGGATCTTTTCCTTACTGATGTTGATTGGTGGCTTTGGAATGCTGGCAGTCCTGAAATTGGGATTTCCAGTCTGGATCCTCATCAAACTGGTCTGCTGGCTCATCCTCAGTGGTCTGGCTGGCATGGCCTACCGCAGACCGGCCTCGATGTTCACATGGAAGGCTATCGCCTGGGCCGCCTTGCTCATTGCCGTGGCCACGGTATACCTCAAGTCCAATTTCGAATAATACCCTGAAGGCATCCCTTTGGCCTGGAGCTCACTGAGCTTGCGAGGCCTGGGAATGAGCATGATTCGGTGGTTGCACCTCAGGGACAAAGGTTTAGTATCAGCCTATCCCAATGAAAACCACTTTGCTCATGCCCCTTGCATGCATCATGGCAGCTCTCTGGATGATGCCATGCCGTGCCCAAACCAACCAAGCCGCGGCAGATCCGGCCAACAAAGTGACGGCTCAAGGCGCCTCACTCAAGCTGATCAGCGACAGCTTCGCCTTCACGGAAGGCCCTTCGGCCGACAGGCAGGGAAATGTCTTCTTCACCGATCAACCCAATGATCGCATCGTGCGCTGGGATGCTGGTTCAGGCGTGCTGAGTGACTGGCTCAAACCCTCAGGGCGTTCCAATGGCACTTACTTCGATCATCAAGGCAACCTCTTGACTTGTGCGGACGAAAACAACCAGCTCTGGTCAATCACTCCTTCGGGCGAGATTACGGTGCTCATCAAGCAGGTCAGGGACAAACAGCTCAATGGCCCCAACGACCTGTGGATACGACCCGATGGAGGCATCTATTTCACCGATCCGCTCTACCCAAGGGATTACTGGGAAAGATCGCCAGCGATGCAGCAGGACGGTCAGCATGTCTACTTTCTCCCTAAGGGCAGTTCAAAGCCAATCCAGGTCACCCAGGACTTGCAGCAACCCAACGGCCTGATAGGAACCCCAGATGGTAAAAAGCTCTACGTGGCCGACATCAGAGGCCGCAAGACTTACGTCTACCAGATTCAGGAGGATGGGCAGCTGAAGAATGCACAACTCTTTTGTGAAATGGGATCGGACGGCATGACCATCGATAAGGAAGGGAATATTTATCTGACGGGTCGCGGGGTAAGCGTCTTCAATCCCGCAGGGGAACAAATCGAACACATTCCTGTGCCCTCTGGTTGGACAGCCAACGTGACCTTCGGCGGCAGTCAGCGCAACCTGCTCTTCATCACCGCCAGCCAATCAGTCTACACCCTCGAAATGAGGACGCGCGGTGTCGATCCCCTCTAGCCATCGATGAGCTTTGATCGCCACTGCGGCCTCATCCCCCGGAATCATGCCCAAGCCAATCAACACCATACTGCTGGTCCTGGCCTGCTTGGGGATGCTTGCGGAAACGGCGGAGGCAGCCCAGCGGTCAACCAAGCGTGTCTTTCGGGGGCCGGAATCTATACTGGCCCGCGCCTGCTTAGAGCAGGGCGACTTGGATGGAGATCAAAGGCTCACCCAGCCAGAATGGCAAACCCTCATCACCGGCTGGAAGACAGCACTCGGGTTCGACGAGCAGGAACGTCTCAGTCGTCCTGAGTTTCTAAAAACGTGGGAAGCCCTCCTTGATACCCAAGATCATAACTCATCGACTGCATCAAGCGCCATGCTCCCAAGTCGGTTTCTCGGGTTTTTCGTGGCGCTGGACACCAACCAGGATGGTTGGCTATCTGCCCTCGAATTCAGGGATTGCATGACTCGTTGGTTCGAAGCTTGGCAACAGGGGCATGTCTCCCTGGATGCTACCTTGTTACAAGCATCCTGGTTGAAGGTATTACCCATGAGCAACATGAGCGGGGCTGGGATGAGCCATGAGCAAACCGCCTTGAGGAACCTGCCACCGGCTGAGCCGTCTCCCCCTCTCTCA
>JALRAZ010000479.1 GCA_023257935.1 Verrucomicrobiota bacterium | reverse complement strand
CTCTCCAGCCTGCCCGAGGGCATCCATGCCATGGCCACCACCATCCCCAAGGACCAGCGGGAGGGATGGGTGTTTCTCACAGCCGATCCGGGACGGCAAGCTGGCAGCTACCCCATCCGGGTGCAGGGCAGCGCAAGGATCGGTGAGACCGAGCGTAGGAAAGAGGCACACATGGTCACCACCGTGTGGCCGGTGGGAGACTTCAACAATGAAGCGATCATGCAGCGGCTGACGGGTGAAAGCTGGCTGACGGTTCACGGTCATGAAAAACCTCCTGTGCGCATTGTCTCGCCCACCCCACAACTCACAACCACTGAGGGAGGCGAGTTGAAAATCCCCCTCACACTGGAGTGGATGGAGGGGGTCAATGAGCCCCTGAATCTCAAGCCAGTGGGGCATCCTGCACTGGCCAAGGCACCCACTCTGGAGGTCAAGCCCTCCCAGGGCGAGGCCACCCTGACCCTCCAGCTCGAATCACTCAAGGCTCCTTCGGGAAGCATGCGCCTGGCATTGCGGGGACAAACCAAGGTGGCCTACAGGAATCAGCCTGAAGTGGTGACGCTCCTGCAGGAGAAGATTGCAGCCCACAAGGCGGAGGAGCAATCCATGCAACAAAGACTGGAAACCCTCTCTTCGGAACTTGAAGCACAAGCCAACTCAGCGGAGAAGGAAGAAGCCCATGAGGCGCACCGGACACTCACCCAGCAACTGGAGGGCCATGCAAAGGCCTTGCCCCAGCTCGAAGCCCAGCTCAAGCAAGCTGAGGAACGTGCCAAGCCCAAGGACCTGCTGTGGACCCTTTTTTCTTCTCCCATCGAGATTTTGATTGAACCCGCCACCGAGGAGGCATCCCCATGAAGCGGTCCCGATCCTCGAGTCGCTGGGGGGATGCATTGATCCGTCCATGCTGCACCAGGGCAGGTTCGTGGCTTGGCCTTTGGCTTTGGTTTGCGTGTGCTTTGCCAGGGCAGGAATTACCGACCCAGCAATCGGGGCCCAAGGAAGCCGACATGGACTTTCAAAGGCACATCCTCCCGGTCTTTCAGGCCAATTGTCTGGCCTGCCACTCCAGCAGCAAAGCCAAGGGAGGACTCAACCTGGAAACACCCCAGGCCATACTTCAGGGCGGAGATTCTGGGCCGGTCATCGTTCCTGGCAAGGGCCGGGAAAGTTTTCTGTATCAGGTGGCCGCCGGAGAGATTCCAGACACCATCATGCCGCCCAAGGACAATGCTTCCAATGCGCATCCCCTGACAGCCTCAGAATTGGAAAGGCTCCTGAGCTGGATTGACCAGGGGGCCAGAGGCGAGGTCACCTCACAGCGTCCCATTCTCTGGCAGCACATGCCGAAGGCCCTCAAGGCAGTGCACGCCGTGAGCCTGAGTCCGGACGGTCAATGGGCCGCCTGCAACCGGGCCAATCAAATTGATCTCTACCACCTCTCACCGCAAACGCACGATGCCCGACTGATGGATCCTTCCCTCAGCTGGGAAGAGAATGGAAAGTGGGAGGGAGCCGCGCATCTGGATCTGATCCAATCACTGGCCTACAGCCCGGATAGTCGGTTGCTGGCCTCAGGTGGCTATCGCGTGGTCAAGTTGTGGGAGCGTCAGATCATCCAGCGCAGGGCATCGATGCATCTACCGAGCGAAGGCGTCGACTGGGTCCCAGTGGTGGGCCATCCCATGATCGCCCTGCTTTCTCCAGACACGCCGCTGCAGTTGTGGGACATCACCACTCAGCAAGCAATCACGCTTGCCGCGTCAACAGGGGGCAAGCCTCGAGTCATCCAACCATCGCCTGATCGTCAGTGGATCGCCGTAGCAGATGAGGCACAAGGCCTGCAAATGATCTCGATGAGCGACACCACCCGGCTCGCCCGTTGGCCCACTCCCTCAGTACTGACTGAACTGAGCTGGGGGTCTCAAGTCGGCCATCTCTGGGGAAGGGATGCCGAAGGTGTGATGTATCATTGGATCCGGGAGGACTCCCCTTCCCAGCCGCTGGTCCTTCAGGATGTCTGGATGGGCCATGAAGGAACCTTGCGTCTGATGGCCCTCCTTCCTGGCAAGGATTTTCCTTTGCTGACAGTAGCGGCCTCTGGACGGATCTGCTTCTGGAGTGGCGCCGATGGAAAACTGCAGCGCGAGCTTCAGGCAGAGGGACCGGTCGAGGCGGCTTGCATTGATCCTGCCGGTCGCTTGCTAGCCTTGCACTCTATGGGCACACAGGGCCCGGAGATCCAGATTCGAACTCTAGAAACAGATGGAACCCTGGGTCCTCCAAGCCCCATGCAGGTTCATGCTGACAACGGCCTGCGGCTAGACGCTGCCGAGAGAAAGGTGCAACAAATTCAATCTTGGGCCCAAGCACTGAAAACGGACCTGGAGGCACTCGAAGGAGATGTCAAAAAATCATCGGAGCGCCAGGAAAAGGCCGAAGAGGCCCTCAAGTCGGCCACCGAGGCGCAGGAGACCCACCGCGAAAAAACCAACACCAGCAAGCTGGCCCTTCAGAGAGCCAAAGATCAGCTCAAACAGTTTGAGGATCGGATTAAAAATACCCGCCAGGCCCTGGGACTTGCGAACGAAGCCCTGAAGGTTGCCCGCCAAACACTGATGGATGCGCTGAGCCAAAGGACGCAAGTTTCGGAAGCGCCCTCCACTACCCAACTGGCTGGGCTGGAAGCCATAGAGAAAGGTGCGATGGCTGTCGGCAAGGCGCAGGAACAATACGACCAGGCCTGTCTCGACCAGGACGCTCGCCGCGCTGCCTTGGAGAATGAGATCCAGACCCATCAGAAAACCTTCGAGGATCTGGAAAAAGACAGTCCTGCTCTAGAAATGAAGCTGGCATTGGCCATGACCGAGTCCTCCCTAGCAGTAGATGAAGCGTCCCGCCTAGAGGCATCCAGAAAACAGATCGAGGCATCGCAAGCAACAAATACTTCAATGGAGGGATCCGCCCAGCGGGCATGGGATGAGCTCAAGCAGGTTTTGGCTCCCGGCACCTTGAACCTCCGACACATGGCTTTCAACTTTTCGGGAGACACTCTGGGAGCCCTGCGCTCAGATGGCACCTTGCTGCTATGGAGAACCCGCGACGGCCTAGCCTTGGATCAACGCAAACTGGGCCTCCAAGACCCTCGCAGCCTTCACTGCGACCCTGAAACCAAGGCGTGGTGGATCACCAGCCCGCAACAATGGATGGAAAGCCCGGCCCATCCCTCCTGGCAACTGGTCGGTCAATTAGGCGATGGCAGTTTGGATTCACCGATCCTTGATCGGGTCAATGCCCTGAGCTTTTCTCCCGATGGAAAACAGCTGGCCATCGGGGGGGGCATCCCCAGCCGTGGTGGAGAAGTCCAGATCT
>JALRAZ010000253.1 GCA_023257935.1 Verrucomicrobiota bacterium | reverse complement strand
CAATAAGCTAGCCAATCACTTGCTGGGTCTCAGTCCATGCGGCGTTGAGGCAAGCTGGTAAGTTTAACGTTGTCTCGGCAAGTGGGAATCAGTGAAAATGGAGGCTCTGACCATGATCGCTTTGCCTCTTTTCACGCGTGGGTTTCCCCTGATTGTCTCGTCTTTGCTTCTCAGTCATTTTGTGGTGGCTGATGCCAACTCCAGGCTGGATGAGGCCCTGGCCCAAATCCGTGCAGTAGGTAAGGAGGGAGCTGGTAATCAGGCAGCCACCCAAGCCATTCAGGTCCTCCATGCTGCCCCGGTTTCATATCTGATGGAAGTGCTGCAAGGCATGAAGGACGCTTCGCCCATTGCGCAAAACTGGCTTCGAAATGCTGCTGAAGGGCTGGCGAACCAAGCGATGAAAGGGCAAGCGGATCTTCCCTTGTTGGATCTCACGGCCTTTGTCTTGAATGTGAATGAGGACCCATCTGCCAGAGCTCTGGGTTTTGATTTCCTTCGTCAAGTGGACGATGCAGCCGCCATGATCCTATTGCGTGGGCTGATCAACGACCCTTCCAATGCCCTTAGGCGTCAGGCCATCGGCCAGTTGATGGACCAAGCAAAGCATGCTCTGGGGGAGGGCCGCGATCAGGCTGCCCGAATCCTATTGCGCCAGGGGATTGAGCACGCACGTGAGGTCGAACAAATTCGATGGATCGCCGATCAGCTGGCTACCCTTGGTGCGGAGATCAATGTAGCGCGCTTGTTGGGCATGCTGACCGATTGGCAGGTGATCGGTCCTTTTCATAATAAGGATCGGTCTGGTTTTGATACGGTTTTTCCGCCCGAAATCGGCTTAGATTTAAAGGCCAGCTACCAAGGTAAAACCGATACGGTGAGTTGGCGGTCCATTCAGAGTGATGATTCATTCGGGATGGTCGATCTGAATCAGCCCTACCCTGGTTATCTCAAAGAAGTGACTGCCTATGCCTACCATGCCTTTGAATCGGATCAAGAGCAGGAAGTCGAGTTAAGGCTTGGGTGCAAAAACGCCTGGAAAATCTGGTTGAACGGGCAATGGCTATTCGGTCGAGATGAATACCATCGAGGTGCCAAAATGGATCAATACATTCTGCCTGTTCACCTCAAAGCGGGTATCAACCATATCCTGATTAAACTCTGTCAGAATGAGCAAGTCGAAGATTGGACTGTGGAATGGGAATTCCAATTGCGCCTTTGTGATGCGACCGGTAAAGGGGTGCAGTCCAGCGGGCTTGCTGATTGATAGCTGAAGGCAATGCCTAGCCGCCTTGCCTTTGGCGAGGGTCCCCCTTGAAATGAAAGGCCTGGCCTCCCAAAAGATCAGCTGAGGTGATCGTTGGGCAGACATACCGTTCGATGTGTTCCACGATCAGTTCTGTGCCGCGGAAATGGTCAACGTAGGGCCACATTTGTGGGTTATACATTGTGTCAGTCATATCCCGCATCAGGACCACATGTTTACCATTGCGGGCCATTTGGCGAAGGCCAAAGGGTCGCCCCAGGACGCACATGTTGGTATGCACCCCCACAAGGATGACATTTTTAATGCCATGCTGTTCGAGAAGATTCCAAACTTCACTGCCCTCATCGGTGATGGCATCGCCAGCATCGATTCTCAAGGCGGCTACCTGCCTGATCCAAGGTGCCCGAGGGTTCCGCCCAATCCCCTCCAAGTACTGAGCCCATGCCTCATGTTCTGCAGGATCATCGTCCTCTCCGCCATCTGATTGGTCGATGGGATAAATCCCTTTTTCTTCGGCCGGAATGACATGGCACCATTCCCCAATGGACTCAGGCAGATTTTGGGCACGGGGTGCTTGTTGGGCTTTGAGTCGGCCCGGGTGTCCTTGATAAAAATCCATGCAGCTGCTTGGAGAGTGAATGATGAGTGATCCGGCTTTTCTGGCGTGCTCAAGCACCGCATTCATGCGAGAAACCATTTCGCCTACTCGGTCGACCGCATTCTTGCAGTGATGGAGGTCCCACATGTCGCAGACAATGATAGCTGTCTCCGAAGGTTTCCATGTCTCTGCTTTGATGACTGTCTTGAAGCCAGGACTGGCTTCAGTCAAGGGCTGCTGATGGCGTAGGTTGACTTCAAATGATTGGGCGAGGAGGGCATTCATATAGAAACAAGCCAAAAAGAGGCAAAGCGGCTTAGCTATGAGTGGCGCCATCCCATGGGTCTTGGCCATTGATGGGGTTTGCTTCGGAATCACCACACTAATAAGCGTGATTTGAAACGGGACTTCAACGTGAAAATGACATCCAAAAAAGAAGATCCGGCAGCTGAGTGGATCGTTTAGATTCAGCTGCCGGATGATGATTATACCCTCATCTCAAGCAGGACACCGTGTTTTCAGGTGCGACGTGAGCTCAAGTAGCTGGGGTTTCTTCCGTTCCGATACGGAAGAGGCTGGACACATGACTTGTGGGCAAGCCCTAAAACCATGTGGGATCCACACTTTACTTTAGCATGATTTGTGCCATGCGCAAATTTTTATTAAAAAAGCCCTGTTTTTCTGCTCGAAGTCAATCCGGGAAGGTTTCTAGTCCAAACTCATGGAGTTTAACCGGAGCATGGTGGCTCTTGGTGAGCAAACATGCGCCAAATATGGCTCAATTTGACGGGATGAAAAAAGCCATTCCCTTTCGGGAATGGCTTTTTCTCAATCGGATTTCTCGATTGCGTGAAACCTTTTATCTGGATCCGTT
>JALRAZ010000233.1 GCA_023257935.1 Verrucomicrobiota bacterium | reverse complement strand
GGTTGTTGGTGAAAATTTGTAAGCCACTAATAATCAATAAAAACCACCGAAGAGAGTGGAGCCAGCTGTCGGGATTGAACCGACGACCGACGGTTTACAAAACCGTTGCTCTACCGCTGAGCTAAGCTGGCGTCCTTGAAGAGTTGGGCAAACAGGGAGACTGCTCGCACAAAGCAAAACACTAGTTCAATCGACGAATGATTCAAGTCATTTCGCTGAATCGGGTGTGGCGTCGGTATCCAGAGATCGGATGTTGACGTGGCGAAAAGAAACACCGGTCCCATGGTCCTGAAGCATGATTCGCCCTTCGGGATTTTGGCCGTAATTTGGCCACTTGCTAAACTTACTGACCGCAACGGCATCCTTGAAGGCCTTTGTGTCATGGCTGGTTTGTACTATCAGGACGCCATTGAGCCAGTGTTCGATACGATTGCCAATGACAACAAGGCGCCCCTGATTCCAAGTGCCCGGTGGGTGCCTTGGATCCAGTGCCCAGCTGCCCATGTTCAGCACATAGAGGGTGCCGGTGATGTAGTGCGACACGGCATCGACACCAGGTAGGTAGCCGGGATAGTGGGAATCATCATCGAGAATCTGGTATTCGGGCCCTAGGTACTGGCCATCATAATCCTTCATTCGATACTTAACCCCACTATTGCCTCCCTTGCCGATCCGATACTGGAAGCTCATCTCGAAATCGCCATAAATCTTTTTGGAGTAAAGGGAACTGGATCCTTCCGAGGCATCTGGATCCATGCCTAGGATGCCTCCATGAACCCGCCAGCCCTTTGGAGGCATGCCACTTGGGCTTCCCTGCCAATGATCGAGGAAATCACTCTCTGAGAGGTTTTGCCATGGAGTCGATTGGCGTCTCTGCCAGGCTGTTTGAGCCATTGCTGTAGTCTTTTCCGAGAGCAGGCCCTGTTTGTTGCGCGAGGCAATGGCATATTGGCTGAAATCAACAGGGCTTGATCTTTTATCAAACCATTGCATGGAGTCCTCAAGGGAGGGTTGCCATGGCTGATCGTGGTAATTCCACGAGTGGATACCATCAGGGTGCTTCCCTGGTGAAGCGTTAGATCCATCGATTATCGCCACCAATTCATCCTGGCGATAAAGCTCAAACTGCCTAATGCCTGATTCGATGTCTGCCCAAGCCTGCCAGCGAAGCATGTTACCGCCTTGGGTCGGGATTGCCCTGAGGTTATAGGGTCTAGGGGGAGGGGTGAGATCTGGGATGCTGCCGTGGAGACTGAAATGCTGCCAGGCTTGCGCGAAGGAGGCATTGAGCAGGTAGCTGGTTTCTTTATTGGAGACAGCATCTTTTGTTCTTGGTTCAACTTGTCTGCTCTGGTGATGCCCAATCCAGGTCTGTTCCACGGGAAGGGGCCTCAGGGCTGCCGCTTCAGCCAACGGGTCTGGGAGCCGCTGTGGGATCACTGTATCAAAGAATCGTATGGCAATCTGTCGACTTTGGGCATTTTCGTGTTCAGCATCTGGATCAATGGCCACGGCCCAAGGTGCTTCGTGGTCACGACCATAGGCAAAAACGTTTCGTACACCTTGGATCAAGCGGTTGAAGCGATTGCCTTCTTGCTCCTCCTTGGCGCCAAAACAAAAAAGAATGGGAACCTGAAGGGCCTCAGGATTGCTATCGAATTGCTGTGGCTGACTGCGTGAATAGGTGGCACCGACCGGAGATAGACCGCCTGAGCGAGGGAAGGTAGCGATGACTCGCTCTGGATGCAGGAAGGTTATGTTCATGGCCCAGATGGCTCCTCCAGAGTGTCCCCACAGGCACCAGGGCACTGAAGTGAGCTCTGGATGCTTGCTTTGTTGGGCCAGGGATTCCAAAGCCGTCAGGAAGGCCCTCAGGGAGCCGTCCTTCGGCATGGTCCAAGTGCTACAGTCTTCCTCTGGTGCCCAAAGCTCAGAGGCCATGAGTGCGAAACCGTGTTTTTGGGCCAGGGACTGCCACTGAATATCATTCGCATGATCCAACCCCTTTTGTCTTGCGCCATCCCCGCAGCCGTGTTGTCGGAAAAACAGGCCACGCAGCTGAGGTGTTTCACTGGGTAGCCAGAGACGGTAATGAGCGACTCCGAAAGCCTCTTCCTTGCGAGGCTGAATCGTGACCTCGTAGATCGAGGCATCAAGATTGGCACTCAAGAAGAACCCTGCGAGTGAGGCAGGCAAGGCTCCTAAGGCAAGGCGTGCGAACCATAAATGTTTCATCCTCTGCAGCACGATGACTCAAGAGGAACTTCAGCAAAGTGATTTTCTCACGGCTGCCTTCATTTTTGCGAGGCCTGTGCTAGCTACCAATGCTGCGTCCTGAGCCCAGTAGGAACGGTTGAACACCTCCAATGACAGGACAGGGCAGGCTCCTACTTCCACGAAATCCTGTAGGATGGTATCCAGAGGTGCGATGCCGTCCCCCGGGTAGACGCGGTGAGAGTCATTGATGGTTTCCCTCGGAGGGTCGGCTGGATAATCGTTAAAATGGAAAACCCTCATGGCCAGAGGGCCGAGCAACTTGAGTCCGTCAAAAGGGCATCCGCCTTTGTAGGTGTGGTAAACGTCTCCCAGGAAGCAAGCCTTTGGGTGCCCCGACTCAATGGCGATGCTGACAGCTGTGCTGATCCTTCCGATAATGGGGTGTCCTCCCCACATTTCGATTTGAGGGATCACGCCAATGGATTCACCAATCTCGAGCAATCTACGGTACCTTTCCGCTGCAGCCTGAAGTTCAATCGGATCATCACCCGGTGCACCGGCCGGCGGCGCCGCCATGCGGATGCCGCCGATCTGGGCCAGCATGTCCATTTCTTTTTTGGCTTGTTCAAGGCCAGCCTTCCGCTTGGCATCGTCGTTGACAATCCAAGGGGCAAAGCCAATGGCACTTTCAACGGTCATGCCATGATCTTCGATGCGGCGTTTGAGGTCTTTGAGGGATCCTCCGGACTCGACGTGGGCGTGGAGTCCATCAAACCATGGCTCGATAGCATCGTAGCCAGCCTTTCCAGCCACATCGATTTCCTTCTCGATACCCAACTTCTGGCCGCGAATGGTGCTGGTATTCAAGCAATAGCGGAAAGCTCTGCCTTGGGCGCTTTGGGGTTGGTGAATGCTGGCCTCGCCTTGGGTGATTGAAAGGGTACCCACAGTCATTCCGAGGGTTGTCAACATACCACGGCGGTCCATGATGGGGCGTGAGTCATTGAAGGTGTTTACCATAAAGGCTTAACCTTAGCCAAACTAGCCGAAAACGCCATCCTTTTGTCATACCCCAGCCAGGTCGCTCATGCCAGTATGTGCTGTCACGGGGCTTCAATCGCCATGAGCTTGGTGATGGGATGACCGGGCTTACCTTTTATTTTTACTTATTTGCATAATGTGGCGGAAAAATGTTGAATTAAAAAATCAATTTAAGTAACGATTACTGCTGTTTTATTTGCTGCTAGGTTACTCACTTCAGGTCATGATAGGAAAAATAAGGCATCGCCAAGGTAAGCTGATTAGCGAATTGGATGAGGACCACTTCGTGGATCTTGCAACCGTTGCCAGGCTTTGTGAATTCAGGACTAGAGAGTTTGCCAGCAAGCTCAAAATCAGCGAACGTCAGCTCGAGAGAGTGTTTCATCAGGAGGCTGGTGTGGCGCCGAAAGCCTGGCTGCGAGATCAGCGTATGATCTACGTGAAGGAATTGTTCGAAAGAGGGCTGCACAAACGTCTGGTAGCTTCAATCGCTGGCTTTAAGTCCTACAGTCATTTTGCCTCAGAGGTAACCCAACACTTTGGAACTCAGCCCAAACATCTTGAAAAACTTCCCTCCGAGGAGGTGGAAACTGAATCCTAATTTGAGGAGACTCTTCCCTATCGCGTCCACCTTCTCGCTTTCTGACCGGTTTATCTTGATCCATGTCTATCTGTTGATGGCGCTTTGTTCCGTGATGGGACAATCAGCAACCGATGCCGGGCCGGATCAGTTCTTTAGTTTCGAGCGCCCTCAAATGGGGGTTCCTTTTCGTTTGCAGCTGAGCACCGATCAGGGTGCCTCCCATGCTCAGTCCATGGCCGATCAAGTTTGGAAGCGTATCGAACAGCTCAATCATATCTTCAGCAATTACCAAACAGACAGTGAGCTGAGCCAGCTGGGTTATGCCTCAGGGCAGGGTAACTGGACTCGCGTCTCTCCCGATTTATGGTCCCTTATCGTGCGTTCGCAGGAATTTTCCAGGCGATCTGAGGGTGCTTTTGACCTCACTGCTGGGCCCTTAACGGCGTTATGGCGCAAGTGTCGGCGTGAAGGTGTTCTGCCTCCCAGCAAAGCCCTGTCTCAAGCCATGTCTAAAACAGGCTGGGGAGGGCTTCTTTCCATGCCTGAAAAGCAGTCTGTTTGCCTCACCCAACCTGGCATGCGATTGGATCCCGGAGGTATCGCCAAAGGTTATGCCCTGGATGCTGGCATTGAGGTACTCAAGATCAATGGGATGAAGCATGCCTTGCTT
The DNA here is from genome assembly GCA_023257935.1 of Verrucomicrobiota bacterium. Classification (GTDB taxonomy): domain Bacteria; phylum Verrucomicrobiota; class Verrucomicrobiia; order Limisphaerales; family AAA164-E04; genus UBA7971. Next base: position 11,895 of record JALRAZ010000233.1, on the reverse strand, counting down.
TCTGGGGGGGGGGATATGCGTGCATTGGGAGGTCGTACGACCACTCAAGCCTGGCAAATTCGCTTGGCAGAGTTTGATGAAGATAGTGCGCAGGAGGTGGCTCTTTACCCGCTCAAAGACGCGGCCGTGGCGACTTCAGGAGACCTTTTCCAATTTGTTGAAATCGATGGGAAACGCTATTCCCACATCCTGGATCCGCGGACCGGTATGGGGTTGACTCTGCGCATGCTCGTCACGGTGGTTGCTCCTGATGCGACCACTGCCGACGCGACGGCGACCACCTTGTCTGTCATGGGGCCAGAATTAGGTCGTCTTTGGCTTGAGGAGCAGGCTTCTGACTGCCAGGTACGCTTGCTCTGGATTGATGAGGGTGGAGATCTGGCTCGCTGGCAATCCTCAGCATTTTGATCTGTGGTTATTGGGGGTTGTAAGCATCGAGAGTCAATCACCACTTGATCCTCATGCGCATACAAGACTATGTTCCTTTTCCGTGATGAAGCCCATCATTTATTCAGCTCTACTGATCACCATGACTGCTTGCCAGACGGCCTCCAACGGCCATCGATACCCGACCTCAATTGATTCACTCAATCAAGAGGCAAAACCCTTTCAGTCCGTCCTTGCATTGCCTGAATTTGAGACCACTCCCGAGGCGATGCAGACCAATATGGAATTGGCTATTGCTCATGCCAATGCTTCGCTGGACCGCATCGCATCGCTCCCAGCCGATAGCCTTAGTTTCGATAACACCATTCGAGCTCTGGATGATTTGAGCTACCTTGCTGATCTTTGCGCCAGTCGCATCTACCTCATGAAGGAAACCAGCCAGGATCCTGCCATCCGTGAGCAAGGTACTGAACTGATTAAGCGCTTCCAAGATTGGGCGGTGGGACTTGATTACCGTGAGGATGTTTATCGCACCATTGCGGCCTATGCCTCGACTGAACCAGCACTGGAAGGAGAGGATCAAAAGTTGCTCGAAGAGGTTATCCGTGACTATCGAAGGGCCGGGTTGGCACTGCCCGAATCAGAGCGCAAGGAGGTTGAGCGATTGCGTAAGGAACTTTCCAGCTTAAGCACCGACTTTGATGCCAATATCACCAAGGCTCAGAAGCGCTTAACTTTTACGGAAGTAGAATTGGAGGGCGTCCCAAGGAGTTTTCTGGAAATGGAGGGTATCAAGACCGGTGATGATCGTTATACCGTTCAAGCCAACGTGACCTGGCATTTTCTCAGTATCATGGAAAACGCCAAATCCGAATCAACCCGGCGTCGGATGAAGCAGGCTCGCTATCAACTTGCGGGCAAAGAGAATGTCACCCTGCTTCAGTCTATTTTACGACTCCGGACAGAAATCGCTCATCGGCTTGGCTACGAGACATGGGCTGATTATCAGACCGAGGTGAAAATGGCCGGCAATGGGCAAACGGCGCTGGATTTCCTGAACGATCTCAAGCACGGACTCCAGCCCAAATTCGACGCCGAGCTGGAGCGATACCGAACGCTAAAGGTAGAAGAGACAGGCGATCCTGATGCCCAAATCCATCTCTGGGACTGGCGCTATTTCAGTAATCAACTCAAAAAGCGTGAATACGAGGTGGACAGTGAGCAGCTGCGCGTTTTCTTCCCCTACAAACAGACCTTGCAGGGAATGTTTGATATCTATCAGCAGATGTTTGGCCTGCGGTTTCTACCCATGGATCCGCCCTATAAATGGGTCGATGACCTTGAACTCTATGGCGTTGTTGACAGTGAAACCGGGGAACCGCTCGGGACTTTCTACCTGGACATGTTTCCTCGGGAAGGCAAATTCAACCACTTCGCTCAATTCACGCTCATTGGGGGTAAGGGCTTCAGCGATGGTATCTACCAACGTCCTTGTGTTGCGTTGATCTGCAATTTTCCTGCAGCGACAGACGAACGTCCCTCCCTCCTTTCCCATAATGAAGTCGAGACCCTGTTTCATGAATTCGGGCACGCGCTGCATTCAATTTTGACCCGAGCCAAACATGCCCGGTTTTCTGGTACCAGCGTGCCTCGAGACTTTGTTGAGGCACCCAGTCAGATGCTTGAAAATTGGATATGGGATAAGGAACAGCTGGATGGCTTTGCTGCTGATTATCGAGATCCTAGCAAAAAAATCCCATCGGAAATCTTGGATCGTCTCAAGGAAGCAAGGTTGGCGACAATAGCCACCTTCTACCGAAGGCAGCTGAGTTTTGGTATCCTTGATCTGGAACTGCATTCCCTGGATCCATCAGAAGAAGCTGTTGATGTGATAGAGGCTTCCAATCAGATAATCAGTGATGTCTTCCTGCCCGTTCCTGAGGAAACGACCTTTGCCACCTATTTCGGGCACTTGACGGGCTATGATGCTGGTTATTACGGCTACGCCTGGGCCGATGCTATTGCCGCCGATATGGCCACGGTTTTTGAAGAATCTGATCAGGGTTATGCCGATCAAGCGATAGCCAGACGCCTGCGCCAACATATCTACGAGCCCGGCGGTTCCAGAGATGCCAACGAGCTGATCGAGTCATTCCTCGGAAGGAAGCGATCGATTCAGCCCTTCCTTAAGTCCATCGGGATTGAAGCCAAATAATAAGTGAGGAGACAAACAGGGGACGGCCCTTTCGGACCATCCCCTGAATACAGTCAAACGGCGTCAAGCTTTGGCTACACGGCTTCTTCGCCTCGTTCGTTGGTGCGAATCCGTACCGCTTGCTCGACCGGTACCACAAAAATCTTGCCGTCACCGATTTTATCGGTGTTCGCGGCATTTCTAATGGCGTCGATCACTTCCTCCACCTTTTCGTCCGAGAGGACCATTTCAATTTTCACCTTTGGAAGGAAATCCACGTTGTACTCACTCCCTCGATAGATCTCCTTGTGTCCTTTTTGACGCCCGAATCCTTTGACCTCGGAAACAGACATACCTACCACTCCCACTTCGGAGAGGGCTTCGCGGACTTCATCGATTTTGAATGGTTTGATGATGGCTTCGATTTTTTTCATGGATGCATCAATTTGTTTTAGTCGTTGTAAGCTTCTTCACCATGGTAGGATTGATCCAAACCATTGTTTTCTTCTTGTTCATCTACGCGTAGGCCGCCGGTTATCGCTGCAACGATTTTGAGGATGATCCAGGTGGCAATGGCCGTATAAACGGCTGTGATCAACGCTGCATGAAGCTGAATACCCAGCTGCGAGGAGATGCTGAAGTCAGCCTCTCCGACGCCGCCAAAACCAGGTGCCATGAAGACCGCCAGCATGATGGTTCCAATGAAGCCTCCGACACCGTGCACGCCGAAGACATCGAGTGAGTCATCATACCCTAGTTTTTGTTTGATGGCTGTGGATGCATACCAACAGATGACTCCTGAAAGCGTGCCAATGGCCAAGGCCCCAAGCGGGCCCACGGTGCCAGAGGCTGGGGTGATGGCTGCCAGGCCGGCTATGGCACCGGTAGCAGCTCCCAGCATACTGGGTTTGCCGTGTTTGATCCACTCGATGAACATCCAAACCAAAGTAGCTACCGCCGCTGATATTTGGGTGACCACCAACGCGGAGGCGGCTCCGCCGTTTGCACCCAGAGCGCTGCCTCCGTTGAAGCCAAACCAGCCCACCCAAAGCATGGCGGCACCTGTAACCGTCATAGGGAGGTTGTGGGGCATCATGACCGCGCCGGGATAGCCTTTCCGAGGCCCGAGCACGATGCAGGCCACCAACGCGCCAATACCTGCGGTGATATGAACCACGATACCTCCGGCAAAGTCCTGAACCCCGCGATCAGCAAAATAACCTCCTGCTCCGCCCCACACCATGTGGCAAATTGGAGTGTACACAATTAGGTTCCACAGAGCGGTAAACCAAAGGACTGATGAAAACTTCATGCGCTCCACGAAAGCCCCGACCATGAGGGCAGGGGTGATGATGAAAAAGGTCATCTGGAAGGCAAAATGCAGCAATTTTGGGATGGTTCCCTCGGTGGTGTCTCCGCTCACCCCCTTAAGCATCGCCAGATCGAGTGATCCAATAAAAGAGCTGAGGTTGGTAACACCCTGTTCCATGCCAGTTGTCGAGAAGGAAAGGGAATAACCGCAAACGAGCCAAAGGAGGGTCATGGTGGCCGTGAGTACAAAGCAGTGCATCAATACTGAAAGCACATTTTTGCTTCGGACCAGCCCGGCATAGAAGAGTGCCAAGCCTGGGATGTTCATGAACAAGACCAACGCGGTGGAAACCAGGATCCAGGCTGTATCTCCCGTGTCAATCCCTCCATCACCTTCTTGGCCAAGAAGGCCAAGTGGCGCCAGAAGGGCTAGAATCATGAACCATTTGCGCGATTCTAACCATTTTTGGGGGAATCTGAACCGAGTTTCTCCAGGATGTGAGCACAGACCTATTGCTGTGGTTTTGTGAGCTGACATGACCATCTCCTAGCGTTTTTGACGGGCTGTGGCCATGAAAAAAATCACATCAGCCTGGTGACAGCGTCGTGCGGTGGATGATCCAGGCTACTGGCTAGAAGTCAATTGACTGGATCATCTGCCAGTTGGCCCTACCTTATCGGCCGCCTCGTCTTCCGGGGCGTCCGCCTCCACCTGGCCCGCCGCCGAAGCCACCCCGGTTTTCCCAGATTTCCAGTTTGAGTGTGCCTTCGATCGTGTCGTTTTCCAAAGTGCCCGCTTGGGAGAGTTTCAAGTTGCCTTGGAGACTCTTTCGGTCCATGAATCGCCTGAAATCAAAACCACCCTCCTCCTGCTGGTTGGGGTCGTTTAGCCCCAATGTGCCATTGAAAGGAATCTTCTTTTTGCCTGCGGCAAAAGCCTCTTTCTCGATCACCAGATCCATGGTGACCAATTTCCCTGTTGACTTCTCGACACCTTCAAACCTCAGGGTTGGATTGGCTGGTCGATTTTCATTGCGACCGCCCATGCCTGGAGGCCCCCCGCGTCCCCAGCCGCGCATGGGTTGCTCGGGCTGTCCCAACACAGCCATTTTTGACAGCTCAAGCTGGGTGTCGTTGAGGGTGATTTCGAGTTTGGCACTACCTTGGTCATTCAATTGCTCGATGCGTTCGCCCTGCCAGGTTGTGAGGAAAGAACCGTTGATCTCACCCACTTTCACAGAATAATTCGGTATCCGAGGCTCACCAGAAATTGCCACAGGCCATCGACTCAGTTCAGCCTCGACCAGTGCTCGCCGGTTGGTAACAAAGCGCTTGAGTTGCTCGGCGCCGCGTTCGGCGGCGTCCTGAGAGGAATTGTTATCATTGCCTCTGCCAAAACCCCCTCTGCCAAAACCTCCGCCACCGCGTCGCTGTTCCTCGTGAAGATGATCTTTGGTCAGTGCTCGAATACGATCCACTTCCTTGAGTAGCTCTTCCTCGGACCATACATCTTTGAGGATGCTCAACATGGTTTGCCGATACCTTTCAGGGATGCCCTGAGCTTGGTAGAGACGATGGTTGAGCATGCCTGTCGAATAAACAGATACCGGACTGTTTTCCTCACCGCGGCCAAAGGGCCCTCGGCCTTCGCTGAAGGCGCCATCAGCACCCCAGGGCATGAAATGAAAACGATGATCATCCTGGGGGTTAGCATACGCAAAATAGTTATTTTGGTTGTTGGTGTATCCATCCCAGAAGCCAAGAAGACTTTCCATGGCCCAGAATCGTAGGAATGCATCGACGTTGACAGCCTGCTCAACCTTGGCCAGGTCGAAGGTAGTCTCGCTTTCAAGCAGTTCAGCTAGAGCCGCTGCGCGACTCCGGTCTTTCTCCGTCGTTTTATTCTTGGCTTCGATGTTGTTGACCGCACCTGGATAGAAATCAGCAATCGTTCCCTCATAGAATTCGCCACTGTCATCGCCAAAGTGGGTGTTGAGGAAGGGGCTTCGAACTGACTCCACATGACTGTAAACTCCAAGATATTCTCCGTTGACGGTGACCTTGGCAAAACTAACCCTCGGAGCCGGTATGCCTACTTTATTAAATAGGTGATAGGTCAGGAACTGACTGCAGAGGGAACCGTCCTGGTTGTTGTTGTTCAAAGTCAACCGGTCCAGGCCTTCGATCGGAGCCTGATCCACGTATTCGTCAAATTTGACCTTGATGGAGGGGCGATTTGGGTTGAGTGAGCCGATAAAACCCTTGGTCCTTAAGCCGACGGTTGGGATCCGCACTCCGTCTATGGTGATGTCTCCCTGAAAATAATGAAAACGCTTCTCGGTGGACGGTGCACCCCCAAACATGCGACCGAACCCACCGTTTGATCGGTCACTTTCGCTCCTCAGTGCCTCCCAGTTAGCCTGAGACATAGTGATGTCCACTTCCATGAGGTGATTGGGCTTAAAAAGGTCCGAGGCTTTGAAAGCTGCCCCCAACGCGTTGAGGGAAGTGAGACAGCATAAGGCAACCACCGTTTGGCTGAACCAGCCTGAGATTTTTTGAGCTCTTGATACTTTCATGAATGTTGGTTGATAAGGACGTCTATTTGCATCCCAAGGTTACATTTACGTTACAGAATGTTTGGGGATGGACCAGTCAAAATCGATCTAGAAGCTCCCTCTCCAATCCTCTTAGCGCTATAAACCGAACTTGTCTTACCATGCTCGACTAGGCATGGTTGCTGGACAATTTGTGAGGCATTCATTGACCAGAGGATTTTGCTTACGAGGCGTGGAAATCTACGCCCTCGATGCCATCTGCTTAGCAATCCTTTTACTGTCCCTCAATAGTTACCCTCCTTTGTGGGCTCAGGAAACGTTGCCGCAAGATGAGGAAATCCCCACGCTTACTCCCCAACTGCCCGCACCTGAGCCCCTGTTCAATGCGGCCCTTCGGCTTTTTGAGGATGGTTTTTATGATCAGGCTAGCGACGGCTTCAATGAGTGGGCTGAGGCCTTTCCCGACCACCAACAACTGCCACAGGCCGTCGAATACGCCCTGTGGTCAAGGGCTGAAGCCCAGATCCAAAAAGGTAACTGGTCGGGGGGAGCCCTGACTTTAGATCAGGTGCTTCGCGACCATCCAAGTTCAGATCATCGACTCAGCCAGGCTTTTCGCCAGGCCTGGGCTTTTTTCCGGCAAGGAGCCTATGAGAAAGCCTTGGAGCGTCTGACAGCGGAGGAAGCACCTTTTCAAATGGCCTCACGACAGCTGGAAACCACTGGAGACCCCAAGGCCACGCTTCTTCGTTTGAGGGGGCGATTGCTTCAAGCAGAAACGCACTTGAAACTCGGGCATAATGTGGAGGCCAGGCTCGTGCTGGATGCAGTGCCTGACTGGTCCCTAAGTGATGAACTTGTCTGGAGGCGGGAGTTTGTCTTCACCAAGCTTCTTCTGGCCGAGGAAAAACTGCTGGAGGCCAGGCAGAGTGCCACGCGCCTGCTCGCCTGGGCACGTAGCATTGATTCGGTTGAGTGGATCGCTGAATCGGTGGCTCTGAAAGGGGATGTGCTGCAGGCCAATGGTCAATACCAGGCTGCCATGGATACCTACAAACAGAACCTGCATCCCGGTGCCAGTCAGGAGCGGCGCAGGGAAGCTCGGCTCAAGCAGGTTGAATTGGGTTTGCTGCTGGACCAGCCTGATCAAGTCATCGGTCGCTTGGAGCAAATGCTAAGTGAAGGCCCAGCAGATGCATCCCTTGATGTGGTTTTGCTTTCCTTGGGTGAAATCTACCTGAAACGATATTTTGGGGACGATTCCTTGGCATTGACGAACCCAGCATCTGAGAAAACTGAATGGCTACCCGTGGCCAGGAAATACCTTGAACAGATGCTGGAGACTTATCCGCAGTCACCCTACGTGGGGCGAGCCTGTTACGCCCTTGGGTGGTGTCTTTGGCAGTCAGGGCTTCCAGAATCCGCCTTTGATGTGTTCAACAGGGCTCGTGGCATCTTGCCTCCTTCGCTTGAACAAGCTGAGTGCCTGTTCAAACTTGGTGACATATGCCTGAAGCTTGGACGGGCTGAGGAGGCGCTTGAATGGTATCAGTCCTTATTGGATACCTATCCAGAGGACATACAGGTTCGAGCTCAGCTACTGGATCAAATACTTTATCAGATCCTCAAAGCTGCCATCCTGGCTGAAAACATTTCCGCCGCCTCTATGGCAGCGGGTGAACTCCTCCATCATTTCCCGACGGGTCCCATAGCAGAGCGTAGCCAATTATTGCTTGGGCAGGAGCTCATGCACGTGCGCAAAACCTCCGAAGCAAGAGAACTATTTGGCTCCATGCTTGAACGCTTTGGTCACTTTGCAACGCGTCCCTTTGTGGAACTTTCCATGGCGAGATCTCTCGAAATGGAAGGGCAGTGGAGCGAGGCCCTCAAGGCCTACGACCAGTGGCTCATGGATCATCCCGAAGACGAACGCAGAGATGAGGCTGTTTACGGTAAGGGGTGGGCAGAGGACCGTCTGGGCAAGGCCGACGAAGCCATGGACCAGTTTCGGTTGCTCATAGAAGCTTTTCCCGATAGCGATTTGATTCCCCTGGCTCAGCGCTGGATTGGTGATCATTACTTTAATCAAGGGGATCACGCTTCAGCTCTTGCGGCTTATGGAGCTGTGATCAAACCCAGCGGCAATATGAGCCCTCATCGAGCTCGAGCCCGATTGATGATGGGCAGGTGTTGTTTTCACCTTAAGCAATACGACGCTGCAGTGGAGCACTTGGCACCACTGGTTCGGGATGCAGACCTCATTAAGCAGGTGCTAGGTAATGATTTCATCGCTGAGGTTTTTCTATGCCAGGGGGACGCTCAGTTTGAGTTCGCTCGGAGCAAAACACCCATCAATACTGAAGTGCTCAGACAGGCCAACGGTGCCTACACCAGCGTCTATGCTGTTCATCGCCCCAATCGGTGGGAACCCTTGGCCTGGGGCAGGCGAGGTGATTTATTATATTTTGAGGGTGAGGATTATGCTGAAGCTATCAGTGCTTACGAGGAAGCCCTACGCTATGAGAGTTTGAGTATTGCCACGCGCAGTCAATTGATGGTCTCCATCGGTATGGTTAAGGAGCGACTTTCCGAGGGGGCGGATGAAATGCGCGATCAGGAGATGGAAAATCAAGCCCTGAATCAATACCTTCAGGTCGTCTATCAGAAAAATCTCAAGCGCGGTGAGGTCCCCGACGCATTTTGGCTTCGCGAAGCAGGGGTCAGGGCGATGGGCATCCTTGAACGCCAGGATAATTGGCAGCAGGCACAAGCCTTTACCGATTATCTCGGCAAGCTGCTACCTGCTCAGCAGGATGAGTGGCTGCAAGTCATGCAGCAATGGCAGCGTTCTCTACCGCAGATCAATGATATGCCAAACCAAACCAAGCCGTGAATCGCTCCCAAAACACTTATTCATCAACGTGCCCAAACTGGCTCAGTCTTGGCTGGTTGTGCCTCCTATGCTTCGGTGCTACCTCTCAAGCTGCCACATTTCACGTGAGTCAAGTGATGGGGCCAGAAGTGCCAACCGGGCGCTACAAGCACCCATCCTCCTTTGAAGCCTTGGACAATGGTGATTTCTACATGGCCTACTATGGAGGAGAGGGAGAATATGCCTGGGAGACGGCCGTTTATGGATCACGTCGGGTGAAGGGAGAGGATACCTGGTCTGCCCCGGTGCCGATTGCCCGCAATCCCATGCAGTCCATGGGCAATCCAGTCATCTGGCAGGCGCCAAGTGGCCATGTATGGCTTTTCTTTGTCGTTCGGTTTGAGGACACATGGTCCAGTTCGCGTATCATGGCCAAGGTCTCGACCGATCGCTGTCATACCTGGTCTGACGCATTGCCCATCACTTTCCAGGCTGGAACGATGGTGCGAAGTCGCCCCATTGTCACACAAGATGGCAGCTGGTTGCTGCCCATCTATCATGAAACCGGAAAAGACACTGAGAAGACTGGTGCTGACACGGCGTCTCTTTTTATGCAATTGGAGGCAGGATCAAGACTTTGGAGGGCCTCCAACAAAGTTTATTCCCGACTCGGTAACCTGCAGCCTGCGGTGGTAGGCTTGGGGGGGGATCGTTACTTGGCCTTTTGTCGTCGGGGTGGTGATTATGAACCGGGTGATGATGGCTATGTGATACGAACTGAATCCAATGATGGTGGGCGCACTTGGAGTCAAGGGGTTGAAACCACATTCCCCAACCCCAATGCGGCGGTGGAGTTGATCCGGCTGGCAAACGGTCATCTCTTGTTCGTTTATAACCATAGTATGAATGAACGAAGTCCCTTGCGGGCTGCTCTGTCAATCGATGGAGGGGTGCATTTCCCTATCAAAAGGGACATCGCTTCAGGGGAGGGTTCCTACGCCTACCCTACAGCGTTGCAGACACCCGATGGTCTGATTCACGTCATGTTCACCTCTGATGATCGCACGACCATTCGCCTGGCTACCTTTGATGAGTCCTACCTCACTGAAGCGCCTTAAAGATTCGGTCTCTGAGAGTCGATAGATACCTCATTGATTGTCCCAGCGATGGCTCATCCGAGCTTGCAGGATCCTATCCTTAAGTCCTACGCTTTGGTGATGCAGGCTCGCCATATCGCCGTCTTTTTAGGTTTTCTGTTCCTGGCAAGACCCCTGAATGCGCAACATTTTTTTGATATCAAGGAATTGAAAGCATTTCTGGCCCCGTTTTCTATTGAGATCCCCATTTCTGATCCCGAAGATGACAACCAACGTATCTACGACACGCCTGCCATGCCAAAGGTGTTTTTCCCTGGTAAGGATCTGAAACTGCCATCCAAGGATGTTTTTTCCAAGCTCCCTGGTGACTCTCACAAGCGGCCCCAAAAATATGTTTCCATCGAGCCAGTCTCCCACGTCAAGGGCATGCAGGGAGACCTTATTGAGATTCCTTTTGCCGTGGCAGGATTTAAGCAAGTTTCTGCCATCCAATTCAGCTTGGCATGGAATCCAAAAGTCCTTGAGTTGATGACCCAAGACAAGCTTCCGATCATGGTTGATGGCTCGACCTTTGAAGAGGGTTCCTCCATCCCAACGTTATCACCCACTCACTTCGAGTGGCTTGAGCCTGGTCTACTGACCATGGTTTGGGATGATGCCTCCTTGAAACAAGGGGGATACACGCTCTCAGATGGAAGTGTTTTATTCTCCCTTCAATTTGCTTTAGTAGGTGATCCCGGTTCTCGTTCCCTCGTATCCTTAGTTGATAAGCCGACCCCTATCCGGTTTGTGACCGCTGAGGGCGAGTCGGTTGATGTGGTCTCTCGGCCATCCCTAGTCGCCGTGCAGCGCTCTCTTCAAATCAAGGGGTCGGTGAAGATGCTCGATTGTGACCAGTGTCCAGTGGAAGGAGCCACTGTCATCCTTAAGCAAAAGGGCAAGGAATATGTTCAATACACCGATGCCGAGGGGCAATACGCCTTTGATATGGATCCAGGATCCCCAGTTGTTATCGAAGCAAGCATGGAGGTTGAAGCAAGTGCTGCTGAGGCTGTAGATGTCAGCGACATGCTAAGCCTCCGGCGACATATCCTTGGCCGTGCTCCCATGAAACTGGCCAGGCAAATGATCGCAGCTGACGTCAATGGGGACCAATCGATTGACGTGGAGGACATAGTAGCGATGCGGAAGGTGATTCTCGCCCGGATTCCATCCTTTGAAGACAAAACCAATCAAGATGCCAAGATCTCCTGGCGATTTGTTTCCGAGCGCTTCAAGCAACAGGCTTCGACCGGTAATGCTTTTGAGGCATTGCAATTGGATCAAAGCTTGGATTTAGGAGCGCCTCAAACATCTATCATCGCAGCTGATTTCTATGGCATCAAGCTCGGTGATGCAAACGGTGATTGGACGCCCAAGCTCATCAGAGCTCCGCGCCCCGGCCGGCGTTAGCCGCCTACCTTTCTCCCAGCCTGC